>NZ_JBEFTX010000003.1:0-529944 GCF_040195635.1 Actinopolymorpha sp. B11F2
TGACCAGCTCGGCAAGCATCGGTGCCTCCTTCGGTTTCGGCCCACCGCTGCTACCGCCACCGTCGCCCGAGTTCTTGGGCTGGGTAGAGAGCACGTCACAGCCGGCGGTCACGGCCACCGCCACCACAGCACCACCGGCACGGAGCACATCCCGCCTACTCAGATCAAAGGACACGCCTGGCTCCTCTCTGCGGTAGTGCGATGAGTACTACGTTCCCACTCGACCGTCAATGCTGGTTCGGAGTTCTCCCAGCGCCACGTTCATGGTTGCCACGGCCAATTGTGGCCGTCACCCCGAACTGCTGTCCCGTCGCTCCGACGGTGTAGCGGCGGTTCGCACGGTCGTCGAGGTCGCGGAAGCTAGCCGGTCGCCCCACGTGAGGAAGAGAGGGTCGGAAAGTCGTCGCGAAGGGTGATACCCAGACCGGGTGCGGTGGGGGCGTGCAGGTGGCCGTCCGTGAGGATCGACGGCCCGTCGACCACCTTGTGGAAGTAGCCGATGGTCGGATCGTGCTGGACGCGTACGGTCTCGGCCATGTACGCGTTGGGGATCGAGGTGAGCAGGTGCGCGGCCGACCACAGGTTGACCGGCCCGGAGTTGCCGTGCGTGGCCAGCGGCACCCCGTGCAGCTCTGCCAGGTCGGCGACACGCTTCGTCTCGGTGATCCCGCCGCACCAGGTGATATCGCTGATCACGACGTCGACACCGCCGTGCTCGATCAGCCGTCGTAGCTGGTGCCGGGTCTGCAGCCGCTCTCCACCGGCGATCGGCACGGTGCTCTTCTCCCGCAGCCGGACCCATTCCTCGGTGTTGTCCTGTGCGATCGGATCCTCGATCCACCGCACGGGCAGCCCATCCAGAGCCGCGACCACCTGCGCCGCGACGTTCGGGCTCAACAGGCCGTGTGCCTCGACCATCACCTCCATGCGGTCACCGAGTGCCGCGGCGATCTTCTCGATACCGGCGACGCCCTCCGCCAACTGCTCCTTGGTGATCAAGGCTCCGCGGGACGGCACGATGAAGCGTTCGAACGGCGCCATCTTCATGCAGGTGATCCCCGCCGCCAACAGTTCCTCGGCCAACCCCACCGGGTCGCGCCGGGCTCGCTCTCCATCGGAGTTTCCCGCGTACGCACCACACGTGTTGTAGATGGGTACGGCCTCGCGCACCGGGCCACCGAGCAATGAGCCGATCGGTTGGCCTGCGAGCTGGCCGCGAATGTCCCACAGCGCGATGTCGAGTGCCGAGATCGCCCGCGACTCCGCGCCGGCATAGCCGTGGTACGCCGACCAGTCGAACATCTCGTGCCAGTGCAGCGTCGACCGGCGAGGGTCGGCACCGATGAGAAACCGCTCCGCGAGGTCGCGCAACACCCCGATAGTCCGCACATCGGCGGTCTGACCGAGCCCGGTCACACCCTCATCCGTACGCACCAGCACGAAGACGAACGGGCGGGAAAGATTCAGATCCGGCACGACCGTCTCCACCGCGGTGATCTTCATATCCCCCTCCTTGTGAAGCACTGGTCCAGACACTTGAGGCACTGGTCCGGACACGCTAACCAAGCCGCTCACGGTCATGGAGCTTCCCGCCGGATCGGGCCAGCGGCGGGCACCAACCGCCGGAACTTCTGGCCATCGTGACCTCACTCGGCCTCGTCGCCTTGCCCGGGGATCGGCCACCTCTCGAGCTGTGCCGCTCCGCCAAATGGGTGGTGTCCTTGCCCGGTTCCAGTCCTGGACAACCTGCCGGGCAGTGCTTGACCGGGTCCTTTTTTCAGTGTGACGATCTTCGTTTCCGTTGGCACTCACGGACCTAACGGAGTTTGAGAGGCGCCATCGCTGGCGGCACAGGCATGACCACGATCCTGGCCGGCATCGACGTAGGCGTCCGTCCAGAGGACTCCCGACTGGTGTCGCGGTGAAGGTGGAGCCCGCCGCCTGGGCAGGCTTCCCGGCTCGAACGATCCACCACGGTTGGTGGACTCTTTGGATGGGGTGCTAGCTACATGGGACTAGCGAACCGGCGACCGGCGAGGCGAGACGTACTGCGACTTGGCACGGCGGCCACGGCGATGCTCGCCGTTTCCGGGTGCGACCTGTTGTCCACCGATCCGGAGGGCGGAGGCGGCGGCGCGTCAAGCAAGAGCGGCGCCAAGGAGGCACCAGACCTTGCCGCGTTGGTGAAGGACGGGAAGCTGCCCCCACTCAAGCAACGACTCCCGAGGGAACCGCTGGAGGTTCAGCCCACCGACCGGATCGGGCGGTACGGCGGGCAGTGGGACACGTTCCTCACCAGTGTCGACGCCGACCCGCACCTGGTCGGGTGTTTGTCGTACGAGCCCTTGGTGCGCTGGAATGTCGAGAGCACTGGCATCGTCCCCGGGATCGCGAAGGGGTGGGACGTAAGCGAGGACACGCGCGAGTACACCTTTCACCTTCGTGCGGGCATGAAGTGGTCGGATGGCGAGCCGTTCGGCGTCGACGACGTCATCTTCGCCTACGAGGACGTCCAGAAGAACAAGGACCTGTTTCCGGTATTCACGACGTGGCTCACGACCGCCAGGCAGCCGGCGACGCTGGAGAAGCTCGACGACGTTTCGTTCAAGTTCGTCTTCACCGAGCCCAACGGCATCTTCCTGGAGAACATCGCCGCTGGCGGCACGGTCCTGACGTCCCTGCCTCGTCACTACCTGGAGAAGTTCCACCCGAAGTACAACCCCGATGTGGAAAGCCTCGCGAAGGACGAAGGTTTCGCCAACTGGATGGAGCTGTTCGCCGCACGTGGTGGCCTGGGTCCAGGCAACCTCGGCTCCTGGCAGAACCCCGAGCTGCCGACCGTCTACCCCTGGCGAATCGTCCAAGGGCTCGGTGAAGGCAACCGCCTCGTGGCCGAACGCAATCCGTTCTACTGGAAGACCGACCCCAACGGTGCTCAGCTGCCCTACCTCGACAAGGTAGTCATGGAGATCGTCGAGGAACCCAACGTCTCCACCCTGCAGATCACCGAAGGGCGCTACAGCGTCATTACGCCCGGTATCGCCACCCTGCAGAGCAAGCCGGTCTTCGCACGAGGTCGGCAGGCGGGTGAATACCACTTCGTCGACATGGTCGAAGACCGAATGAACTTCGGCACCTTCGTCTTGAACCACAACCACAAAGACCCGGCGATGCGGGCAGTGTTCCAGAACAAGGACTTCAAGATCGGCCTGTCGTACGCCTTGAACCGTAAGGAGATTGTCAGCCTCATCATGAAGGGCCAGGGCGTGCCCTGGAACACCTCGCCGCGGCCGGAGTCGAAGTACTTCTACGAGCCGCTCGGTACGCAATACACCGAGTACGACCTGGACAAGGCCAACGAGCACCTTGACCTGGCTGGGTACAGCCAGCGAGACGATGAGGGGTTCCGGCTTCGCGAAGACGGTAAGCGCTTGGGCTTCAACCTCCAGGTCCGAGTCAACTTCAACCCCGCATGGGCCGACATCGGCGAGCTGGCCGGGCGTTACTGGCGCGAGGTCGGTGTCGACGCGCGCGTCGAGGTGGTGGCGGCCGAGCTGATCTTCGCCCGCATCGACGCCAACGATCACGAGGCAATCATGGATGACGGTGACGGTGGCCTGATTCCGTACCTGAATCCCGGTTGGTACCTACCCGCCGCCGGATCGTCGATGGCCATAAGGTGGGCTCAGTGGTACGACTCCGGCGGCGCGGAGGGCGAGGAGCCGCCAGCGCCGCAGAAGCGCCAGATGGAGCTCTTCGATCAGGTGAAAGCCACCCTCGACGAGGCCGAGCGGGTCGAGCTGTTCACCGAGATCCTCAAGATCGCCGCCGAGGAGTTCTACGTCATCGGGACCGCACGGACGACCCAGCAGTACAACATCGTCCAGAACGACTTTCACAACGTCCCTGACCCATTCCTCGACGGGAGCAGTTATCCCGAGCCAGGGCCTACCAACCCCGAGCAATACTTCCGCGAATAGGCCAGCGCGCCGAAGTCGGCGGGGTGATGGTCAATTTCTGGACGCCTGTTGTGACGAACGAACCGTTCTTCATGCGGGCGTTGGGCGGGGCTCTGCAACCGCCGCATGCTGCCCGACACTGGGCTTGCCGTCCTGACCGAGCCCTGTCGTGCATCGGGTGAGGCAGGCGTTGACGCATCGGGGACGTCATGCTTGTATACGGGCAACGTGTCGAGGGGCGCGTCGAGACTCGCCGGAAGGCTAGAAGCCACCCCACTAGAAGTTGGATCAGCGTGGGTACCTCACCGCCGCTCTGAACCACCCGTGCGAGTTCGGGTACGAGAGCGAGTAGCAGTGAGAGTCCTGCCCGACACTCCGAATCTCGACTTCCTCCGTCAGGAAGCCAAAGACCTCCTCGTCGCGCTGCGCGAGACCGATCCGACGGCCGCCCTTTCCGCCGCGCAACGCGCCGTCGCCGACCAGTACGGCTTTCGGACATGGCCGGACCTGAAGGCCGAGGTCGAGCGCCGACGCTCGATGCCGCCGACGGCGGACTCTGGACTCGCCCGCGACCTTGCTGACGCGTTCGACCTCGGTGACGTCAAGGTGCCCATGACACCGATCTCGTACGCATTCATGGGCCGGCGGTGGCGGCTGGAGACGGAGCGGGGCGTGTGGCTGGTCGGACCCGTCTTCGACTGGATCGGGGACGACCAGGCCTCTCGCGCGACGGAGCTGCGCGAGCGAGCACGTGCCGCGGGTGTCCTCGCCCCCAAGCCCGTCCGCGCCGCTGACAGTGCGCTGGTCCGGCGCGTCGACGGGAAGAGCTGGCGAGTCGATGAGTGGATGGAGCTCGGCCCCGAGGTCCTGCAGCCAGTGCGTTCATCGGTCGCGCGGCAGGTCGGCCGGACTCTCGCGACGGTGCACGAGGTGGCGATGCCCAGCGACCAGGTGTTCACGCCGTTCGCACCGGGGCATCTCACGTACCGCCACTCAGACGCGGAGTGGGATCAGCTCATCGCAGGAACGTCCGCAGCGGGCAAGCCCTGGACAGACGACTTGGTTCGCCTTCGAGAAGGCACGCTGAGCGCGCTCGAGTCCGTCCCTTTCCGACCGGCCGTCGAGCCGCTGGTGGTCAGCATCGCCGACCTCAACATCGAAGCGGTGCGGATGGCGCCCGACGACAAGCTGGCCCTGATCCACTGGGACTTCGCAGGCCCGCACCGACCAGAGTGGGAGCTCGCTTACGTACTCGTGCATTGGACGGTGTACGGGCAGGCCAATCCGGGCACCGCGCGAGCGCTCGTTGCCGGCTACCGCGACCGGGCCGGTGCTGTCCCGCCGCTGAACCTCTCCTCGTTCTGGCTCACGATCACCGCGCACCTCAACTGGACGTACGACCAGTTCTGCACGGCGCGGAGCGCCATCGGCGACGAGAAGCGAGCCTACGTTGAGGGCGAGCTACAGCAGCTGATCGCCGACCAGCTCACCGTCACCAAGATCGAACAACTCCTCGAGGAGCTACAGCCCCTGACGTAAGGGCCGCGATCACCACCGCGTGCGGGAGCCCAGCGGCCGGCCGGGGCGGGCTGGGTGCGGGCGGTCGGTATGTTGCGGGTGTGGCTAGGTCGGGCGCTGAGGCGGTTGTGGGAGATGTGCGGGTGAGCGGCGTCGGCTTACTGGTTGCCGGTACGACTTCTGATGCCGGTAAGTCTGTGGTGACCACGGCGCTGTGCCGGGCGTTCGCGCGGCGCGGTCTACGGGTGGCGCCGTACAAAGCGCAGAACATGTCGAACAACTCGATGGTCACCGCGGAGGGCGCCGAGATCGGCCGCGCTCAGTGGGTGCAGGCGGTGGCGGCGTGCGCGGAGCCCGAGGCGGCGATGAACCCGGTACTCCTCAAGCCGGGCAGCGACCGCAGCAGCCACGTCGTGGTGATGGGCCGCTCGGCTGGCCGGTTGGAGGCGGGGGAGTTCGCGGTCGGGCGTCAGCACCTTGCTCGCGCGGCGTTCGATGCGTTCGATGACCTTCGCGGTCGGTACGACGTTGTGGTGTGTGAAGGTGCTGGAAGTCCTGCGGAGATCAACCTGCGCGCGGGCGATTACGTCAACCTGGGGTTGGCTCGGCATGCCGGTATGCCTGCGGTGGTGGTCGGGGACATCGACCGCGGAGGCGTGTTCGCGGCCTTCTTCGGCACGGTCGCGTTGCTGGAGGCCGCCGACCAGGCGCTGGTGGCCGGTTTCGTGGTGAACAAGTTCCGCGGTGACGTCGGTCTGCTGCGACCTGGCCTTGTCGACCTGGAGCGGATGACCGGCCGTCGGGTCTACGGCGTGCTGCCATGGATCCGCGACCTGTGGCTGGACGCGGAAGACGCCCTGGCACTGGAAGAACGGGCGCGTCCCGGCGGCGTCGGTGGCATGGATGGGGCCGTCGGGGACACGCTGCAGGTCGCCGTGGTGCGGTTCCCGCGGATCAGCAACTTCACCGATGTCGACGCTCTTGCCGTCGAGCCCGGTCTGGCGGTGCGTTTCGTCGACGACCCACGGAGTCTCGCCGGCGCCGACGTCGTTGTGCTGCCGGGCACCCGCTCGACGCTCGCCGACCTGGAGTGGCTCCGCCAACGCGGGCTGGCCCGAGCGGTTGCCGACCATGTGGCAGCGGGCGGGGTCGTTCTGGGCATCTGCGGCGGTTTCCAGATGCTCGGCCGCAGTATTACCGACCCCGACGGTGTGGAGGGTCGACCCGGCGCCGCGGTGTCCGCGCTCGGGCTGCTCGAGGCCGACACGTGCTTCGAGGCCCACAAGGTGGTGCGGTTGTGTTCCGGAGAGGCGCTGGGGGCGCCGGCGTCGGGTTACGAGATCCACCACGGGCGGGTCACCGTGTCCGGAGGTGAGGCGTTCCTCGGTGGAGCCCGCCGCGGTCGGGTCTTCGGCACCCTGTGGCACGGGATCTTCGAGGCGGACGCGCTGCGGCAGGCCTGGCTCACCGAGGTCGCCCGCCTACGCGGAGCGGACGGGTTCAAGCCCGGCAGCGCGTCGTTCGCACAGCTGCGCGAGGAGCGGATCGACCGACTGGCGGACACCGTCGAGGAACACCTCGATGTCGACGCCCTGCTGGAGCTTGCCCGAAACGGCGCACCGGCGGGCATCCGTACCGTCCGGGACGGCATGGCGTGAGGCGAGTGCCTCCGGGTTTCCACCTTCGACGTTGCGCTCAGCCGATGGCGATCTCGCCGTGGTCGGGAAGGTCGTAAAGCTCGAGTTCGTACACCGCGTACATGCTCCACGTCGTGTAGTTGGCGTCGTTGATCTTCATCCGAAGGTGCGTCACGTTGTCGAGCTCGGGAAGGTCGGCGGCCACCGACTCCATCACGCCGTCGTCCTCATCCCGTGTCCATCGGAGCTGGACGCCCCGCGCCACCGTGGTCCAGGTCGACCCGTCGGTGGACGTCTGGACGTCGACATCGGTGATGCCCTGCAGGACTCCGGACGGCGTCTGCATGACGAGGGTGTTCATGCTCTGCGGCTGGTCCCAGGTGGTCACGATCTCGTGGGGGAACGGATGGGCGTCGGTGTAGCCCTGTTCGGCGGCGAACATCGTTCCGGAGTCACCGTCGACCATCTTCTGTGGACCGTAGACCACGGCGCCCTCACCCGAGCGGGTTGCGGATGCGGTGACGGTGGAGTACGACCTCGAGACGTTGGTGCCGGGTGTGTTCACGGCGCCCTTGACGAACTCGACCGTGTAGATCATCGAGGTCGTGCCGTCGCCCGCGGTCGTACGAATGCGAAGGGTGCTCTTGCCCACCGGCACATCGACACTGACCGTGGCGCCATCAGTCACCTGCGTACCGTTGATCGTGAGGGAACCCTCGGGGTCGGTCAGCGACGGTGTGACGGTGACCGAATCCCTCTCCTCCGGAATGAGGAGTCGATAGGTCGTGAGTCGACCGTCGAAGACGTAGTCCCTGACACCAGGGATGTCGAGGCTTTCCAGCGACGCGTCGCCGTGCTGCTGGCCGGGATGCAGGTGGACGCGTAGCCCGTCGAGGCGGAGCTCCTTGCCATCGAGGTTCACGACCCTGATGGTGTGCGGCACCCCGGCGGTCAGGGCGCGTGACCCGAACACCGTGGCGTAGTCGTACCGCACGGCTTCGTACAGGTCGATGATCTCGGGTTCCCCGCCGTCGACGGATACCGACACCTTTCCCGACGTCGTGCCCTTCTCGACGATGACGTCGATTCCGGACCCGTCGAAGGTGTACGCCAGTGCGTCGTCGGCGGTCTCGCTCATGGTGACCGCACCCAGGTAGGCGTACTGCCGCTTGCGGGAGAACCAGTCTCCGTCGTAGGTGAGGGAGGTGTCGGTGTCGTCGACCAGGTACGTCGAGGGCATCTCCTGGTCGGGGTAGGGGCTCGTCGGGTCGGGGACGTCTCCGGCGTCCACGCCGGCAGCCGCCTGGACCACGTAGTCGTGAAGAGCCTTGATGTACGCCGGATCGAGCGTGTACTTCCGCGGGTCCTCCGGGCTCACGGCACTGTCGGCGATCCTCCGCGCGAGTTCAGGGTTTCTCTGCTGCAGCTGGTGCAGGAGTTCGTAGTCCTCCAGGCCGTCGCGGTGTGCCTCGTAGCGCAGGCTGCTCTTCACCGTCAGGTGTTCCTTGTCGGGATAGACGATGTAGGAGTCACCGTTCCAGGGGCCGACGTACCATGCGTTCCACGCCCAGTGCAGGTGCCCTTGCACGCCTTGGCGTTGGAGGTTCCAGAAGAGCAACCGTCCGGTCAGGGTCGGTTGCGACCAGAACCGGTTGAGCCACGGCGGCGTGTTGACCTCGCAGGTGTACACCCACAGGTCCTGCCCGGCTGCCTGCTGTGCCTTGTACTCCTCCTTCTTCGCCTCGAAGGCGGGGGTCAGCGGCACCCAGGTGTCGACGTAGTCCTTGGTCTGCTCGCCGAGCAGGATCCCGTTGGGGTCGGCGTCCATCGTGCGGAACTCGGCGCCGGTCTGGGCGTTGATCTGCTTGATCTTCCTGGCGACGTAGGTCCACCAGTTCTTCTGGGCGTCCGTGATCGGTTCGTCCAGGATGTGCTGGTACCAGGTGCCGCCGTCCGGTCCCGCCCAGCCCTTCTCCTGCAGATGCTGGTTCAGTGCGGTCAGATAGTTCTCGAGGTACGCATCGGTCACGGGCAGCTCGTCAGGGAGTCCGGTGTTCCACGACGCGTCCGGTTTCTCGCTGTCGGGCATCTTGTTGAGCGTGTGGATCAGGTGCTGGTTGGCGAAGGCCGTGATGCCGTGCCGGCGGAAGGTCTCGACGTAGCGGTCGAAGACGGACCAGTCCAGGTCGTCGGGAACACCTTCGGTGAACTCGGAGAGCTCTGTGCCGGTCGCCTGGAGGAGTAGGTCGGTGCGTATCCACACCATGGTGGTCCGGTACTCCGCCAGTGTCTGGGCGAAGTTGTCCATGAGCGTGAACCACTTGTCGCTGTAGGCCTTCACGCCGTAGTAGTGCTGCCCCACGTCGTAGGCCTGGCTACCCTCGCCGTTCCACCTCAGCCCGTCCCAGGTGAAGCCGTTCGTCATCGTCCAGTGGTACTGATCGATGGTGGCGTCGGAGGTGGCGGGCACCGTGACGTCGAAGACACTGACCCGGATGGGAACGACGCGGTTTCCGCGCGTGGTTTCGACAGTGGTCGTTCCTTCGTAGGTTCCGGGTGAGGTGCCGGACGGTACGTAGCTCGTGACGAGGATCGGCTGGGTGGAGTCGGCTTCCACCTTGACCGTGTGATCGTTCGAGAGCGGGTCGGGCAGTGCCGACTGGGGATAGAGCTGTCGGCCCACCCGGTCGGGGAAGAACGCGTTCGGCTGGACGGTCGCGGTGTCTTCGTACTCCTCGAAGTGATGTCGCAGGTGCTTGTTGTCGATGACCTCGCCGCTGGCGGAGACGAGGTCGGAGAACCGCACTCTGCTGATCGTCAGCGGTTCGGTGCTCCGCAGCGCGATCTGGGCGCTTTCGTACTCGTTCCGCGCCGAGACGACTCGGATGGCGTCTCCTGCGTTCTGCGGGATGGTGCTGGTTCGGTAGATGGTCCTGAGCGCGTTCTCCACCCAGACGTCGAACCGTGCGCTCTTCGCCTGCGCGAGGGGGCCCAGGGGGAGCAGAAGGAGTCCCATGACGATGATCAGGGAAGGGGCTCTGGTCCGCATCGCTGTCCTTCCGGAGGCGGATCCAGCCCGAGGACCAGCCGCCGCATTCACTCAGCCGAGCGAGGAGATGACGAGGAGGGTTGCGCGACAAGGGTCGGACGCATCCGGATAATAAGTCAAGGGTTCCATGAAAAAATGGTTGCTCCGGGTCTCATCCCGCCAGGACCATAGGGTGACGCCGACAGCGCCGGAGAGCCGACAGCGCCGGAGAGCCGACAGCGCCGGAGAGCCGACAGTGCCGGAGAGGAGAGGTGGATGTCACGCGCCGAGTCGGCGACGCCGCCGCTGCTGCGTCGCCTCAATGCCGGGCGGGTCCTCGACGTACTCCGCTCCGGTGGACCGCTCAACGTCGCGGAGCTCGCCGCCGAGGCCGGCCTGTCGCGCGTGACCCTCGACGCCGTCGTCGAGGACCTCATCGGACTCGGACTCGTGGCGGAGGTCCCGAAGTCGGCGACCGATGGTGCGCGAGGACGGGGACGCCCGCCTCGGCGGCTCCGCTTCCGCGCGGAATCCGGCTACCTCCTCGGCGTGGACATCGGGGCACACCGGCTCGAGGTCGTCGTCACCGACCTCCTCGGCACCGTCGTCGGAGGTCGAGAGCGCTCACTGGATCCGGCCATGAGTCGGCCGCGGCGCCTTCGCGCGGCGCGTCGCATCGCCGCGTCGGCCATGGACGACGCCGGCGTCAGCCCGTCCGACCTTCGAGCCATCGGTGTGGGAACGCCTGGAATCGTCGACGGCCAGACCGGCACCGTGACCTACTGCAACGCCATGGCGGGCTGGTCCGGTCTCTGTCTGGGAGCCGAGTTCGGTCGCGGGTTCGACTGCGCTGTCGCCGTCGAGAACGACGCGAACCTCGCCACTCTGGGTGAATGCTGGCAGGGCGCGGCGCACGGCGTCGACGACGTCGTACTCCTCCTGGCTGGTGATCGGATAGGTGCCGGGATCGTCATCGGCGGCGAACTCGTCCGCGGCAAGCGCGGCGGCACCGGCGAGATGACTTTCCTCGGGCTGCTCAGGAACACCGATTCGTCCGAGTCGATCGAGGAGCTCCTCCGGGCTGTCGTCCGCACCGAGGTCGACCAGCTGATCTCGCGTCGACAGGTCCAGGGCGAGCCGGTCCGTACCCTCCTCAGTGGCCTTGCACCGCTGCACGGCGTGCACGTCGACGACCTCGACAAGACCCTCGCCGCCGCGCAGCGCCGCCAACGGACCGCCGTCCGTCAGGTGGAGACCGCCATGGCAAGGACCTGCGCGGTCGCCATCGTCATCACCACGCTGGTCAGCCCGGAGCTGTTCGTCATCGGCGGAAACGCCTCAGCCTCCGGGGACATCATCCTTCCGGCCATCCGTGCGGCACTGGACGGCGTCTCAGGGCCAGGAGTCGAGCCACCTCAGGTCGCCGTCTCGACGCTCGGAGAGCGGGCCGTCGCGCTGGGCGCGATACGCAAGGCCCTCGACCTCGCGGTGCCGCACCTGCTCGATGCGTAGGGATGATCCGCGAGGCGCGGCGTTGTCGGTTCCGATGCCGCCGACCTTGATCTTCCGATGCCGCCGACCCCGATCTGCCTCGACGCCTCGCTGACGCCGCGAAGAACTGGGGACGTGTCGCTTTGACAGGCAAGTGACGGCTTGCCTATGGTGTGGGTGTTGCGGCGGACGGGACGCCGGCCTGGTCGAGAGCCCCCGGGAGGGCCGCGACAAGGTCCCGACTGTTTGCGTACTGGGCGAGGCGCCTCCACGCTCTCGAACCACACCTGAAGGAGCACTCATGAACGAACCCACCGCCTACGGAACTCTGGAAACGATCGACGGTCGCGCAGCGCTGCGCTTCGAGCGCACGCTCGCCCACCCGACCGAGCGCGTGTGGCGGGCCGTCAGCGTGCCAGCAGAGCTCGAGCGTTGGTTTCCGGCAGCCGTCAACTGGACGCCGGAGGTGGGCGAGACCTTCGAGGCCGCCGGCGCGACCCTTGAGGTGACCGAGGTCGATACTCACCATCGCCTGGCTTGGGTCTACGCCGGCCAGCCGCAGAGTTTCGAGCTGACCGCTCACGAAGGCGGCTGCCGGTTGATCTTCACCCACGTCATCGACGACCCGGCGCTCGCAGCGCAGACCGCAACCGGCTGGGAGACCTACCTCTCGCGGCTCGAGCCCCATCTCGTCGGTGAGCACGTCTCTGAAGAGGCCGCACACGAGCAGTGGGCGGAGATTCACGAACGCTACGCCGAGCGCTTCGGGGTCGACCCGACGCCGGGACGGCGCTTCGCGACGGCCCAGGGTCAACTCACGTGACCTCCGCGTCCACCACTGCGTGGTCGGCGAGCCACGACATCAGCGGCCGCAGGTCCTCGAACGCCGCGAGCACGCGGTCGACCGCCTCCGGGGTGTGCAGCCATCCGTCACATCCGAGTGGCCGCCCGGCGGACAGTGTGCGGTGCCGTAGCAAGTCGGCACGCGGATGGTCGGCCGGATAGCCCCGCGGAACCCGTTTCATCACGTCGCCGGTGATGTCGTAGCCCCGCGTCCGCAGTGCCTCGACGATCGTCACCAGGGCGGACCCGGACGTGTCGTCGGCGACCGCTGCCCGGAAGGCCTCGCGCTCGGGACCGAAGTACCACCCGCCACCGTGGACGTGCAGCCCGTCGAGGTCGAAGATCACGCCGAGCTCGACGCCGCGCTCGATCAGGACGCGTGCGGCCTGCCGCTGCCAAGGCCAGAGCATGATGCGAAAGCCCCACACCGAGAAGTCGTCGTAGGTGGGGTCTGCGTCGGCGACGTCCTGGAGGAGGGCGATCATGGGCTGGCGTACCAGCTGTTCCCGCTCCTTGCGAAGGGTCTCCCGGAAGGCGGCCGGAGGATCGCCCTCGAGCTTGAGCAGCACGTCGAACGCCTGCTCCGGCCAGCCGTTGAAGCGTCCACTCATAGCGCCACCCTGCCACCGCCCACCGACATCCCCACCACGCTGCGGCGAGCCTGCCCACAGGCAGCGGGGGAGCGCTCGCCTAGGGTCACCGGCAGCTCGGCTCTGGATGTTGTCCAAGCGCACCGGTGCCAAGGTTCGCTTGTTGTACCACGCGGGCAGAGGCGGGTCGACGAGGACCGGCACCTACACGGTGGAAGGGGCGAACGGGCCTACCTCCACGACGATCCGCCAGCTTGTCACGGAGTTCTCCAGCCAGGTGCCGGCTCTGGATGTCAAGCAGCTGTCGTACAGCCGTAGCTACGGGACGCGCGTGGAGGTCGCCTGCCTGCTACGCCATTTCGACGCGCATCCCGAGGATGGCCGATCCCTCAGCCGGCGGCGAAGGTTGGGGCCCGGCAGGGAAGGCAACGGGCTGGACCGGTTCGCTCGTGAGGTCGCGCATGACGTCGAGTATCCGGAGCGCGTCGACGAGAGAACGGCACGCCGGGTCAAGGCGGTCTACTCACTGGACCGCCATGGACGGGTCGATGGCATCGCGCCGACTGCGGACGCGTGGCTGAAGCTGGGCGAACACCTCACTTCCCATGGATGGCCCGCGACCCGTGCGTGGCTGGATGAGATCGCCGCAACCGGAGGCGATGGGAAGGCAAGGTCTGATGAGACCACCCGACATCCGGAGTGACATCGCGCCTCTTGCCGCGTACCTGCCTGAACGCTCGAACATCATCCAGTTCCCACGCCGATTCGATCGCTTCACCGACCGTGAGCTCGCGGACTGGGCACCTCTGCAGCATCTCTTCCACCGCCGCTACGAGGGGAAGCACCCGCCCCTCGCCCTCCTGGATGAGTTACCGCAGGAGACGACGCTCCAACGCGCGACTGTCACCCATCTGCGAAGCGGCGGACATTGTCACAACCGAACAGGATGGCTCGGTTTCTAGTGCCCGTCGGGCTGGTCCGGGGCGAAGGGCCACTCCTCGAACCCGACGGAACGGCCGTCGGCGTCGAACTGCAGAATCCACAGGTCGCGCCAGCGCGTCGGGTCGTCCCCCAGGTAGGCGACCTCGATCCGCACCACCGCCGTGTTGCCGTCGACCGCCACAACGTCGCTCGTCATCGCGAACGACTCGTCGGGGCCGTCGCGCTCGGCCTCCCACCATGCGCCGAGCCGGGAGAGTCCCACGATCGGGCGTGCCCACGGCGACGGCCGGTAGGACACGTCCGGCGAGAACAGCTCGGCAAGCGGCTCCGTACCTGGTGTGCGCCACGCTCGCTCGTACCCGGCGACCCACCTCTCGACAGCGTCTCTGTCCACGCCCGCCATGCTGCCAGGTGGCGGCACCGTCGGGCATCGTCACGAGGACGTGAGGTGCGGCTGGCTGGGCGAGCTAGAGTCACGGCCGTGTTGTGCAGGACATCTCCAGCGGGGTGGGCCGGTGGACGCCGATAAGGCCGACACGGTGCCGTACGGCTTCGACGACGACGAGACGACAGTCCGACTCTTGCGGTCCGCACCGCCGAGGCAGGCGCTGGCGTGGGCAGAGCACGCTCTGAGCGGCGTCGTCGAGTCGGTCGAGGTCCTGCAAGGGGGACTGTCCTCGGCGATGCACCTGCTGAGGCTCCGCCGCGGGACAGGACTCCGGACGGTGGTGCTACGCCGCTACGTCCGGCCAGGACGCCGGGCCGAGTGGCCAGACCTTGCCGATCGGGAGGCGCGCACCCTGTCCTTCGTAGAGTCCATCGCCGCGCCGACACCGCGGCTGCTTGCCGTCGACCCGACCGGAACCCAAGCCGGGACGCCTGCCCTGCTCATGACCTGCCTGCCCGGCCGCGTCGAGTGGGTGCCCAAGGATGTGGATCCGTGGCTGCGCCGCATGGCCGAAGTGCTGCCGACGATCCACACCGCCACCCTTCCCGCGCCAGAGCAGTTCCCGGAGCACGTCCCCGACACTCCGCGCGATGACGAGCCACCCGCCTGGACCCAACGGCCCGAACTGTGGCAGCGAGCGGCCGAGATCTTCCACCAGCCAGTGCCTGAAGACACCAGAACGTTCATCCACGGCGACTTCCACCCCGGCAACCTGCTCTGGCACCGGGCGTCGGTCACAGGTGTGATCGACTGGCAAGCTGCCAGCATCGGATCCCCGTCTGTTGATGTGGCGAACTGTCGCGGCAACCTCTTTCGCTACGGCCTGGACTTGGCCGACCGATTCACCAGGTACTGGGAACGCCTCACCGGCGAACGGTTCAACCCCTGGGCCGATCTCGTCGGAACCATCGGCTACCTGGACGAGCTGCGCGACGACCGGCCGTCCGACTGGCGGGAGCTCGAGGAAGCCCTCGCCCGTGCTGTCGCCGAACTCGACGGCTCCTGAACCACGAACGCTGTCCGTTCCTGCGAAGTAGCCCCCGCCGCCGCAGGCCTCGAAGCGGTGCCGACAAGCTGGTCGACCTCGACACCGACGAAGCGTTCCTTGACGTACGGAACCTCCCGTCCGTTGGTCAGACGGTCCCGCCGAAAGCGGCTGAGCTTCGGGAACGCGAGGACGACGGCGCCGGGAACGCTGGCGACGAGCACCAACGCTCCGTACACCACGGCAGTTCTGACTCCCTGAGCGGCAGTCAACCCGGCGGCGCCGAACGCCCATGCGGCCACGCCTTCGCGCGGTCCCCAACCACCGACGTTCACCGGCAGCCCCATGGCAAGGAGAGCCAGCAAGGTCAGGGGAACGAGCTGCGACAGTGGTGCGGTCGCGCCCGCAGTACGCGCCGCGACCAGGAACGTCGCCAGGTGGGCTGCCACGGCGACGGCGGAGGCGAGCACGACCCCCAGACAGGTGCCCTGCGCGTGCAGCCCGTCGCGGATGTCCGCCTTTGCCGTACGCAGCGCCCGGAGCCGCCGCAGCAGGCTGTCTCGTGGCACGGCACGCGCCACGAGTACGACGGCGAGACCGCCTACCAGCACCACCGCGGTCAGGGCGGGCATATGTGGTCGTAGTGGCGAGGGGAACGCGAACAACACGATGATCGCCAGGACGACCAGCACGACCTGACCGGCGGAGCGCTCCCACACCACCGCGCGGACGCCGCGGCCGATGTCGCCGGCATCCCGTCCGTGGCGCACCGCGCGGTCGGCGTCTCCGAGCACTCCACCGGGCAACAGCGTGTTCAGGAACACGGACCGGTAGCAGCGGGCCACGGCCGCGCCGATGGGCAACTGGACGCCGAGCCCTCGAGCGACCAGGCTCCAGCGCCAGGCAGAGCTCACAGTTGCCAGGCAGCCCAGGACGGAGGCCGCCGCGACGGCGCTGCCGTCGATCAGGCGGAGTCCGTCGAGGAACGGGCCGGTCCCCAGTCGCCAGACCAGGAACCCGAGGACCGCCGCGCCGCCCAGCGTTCGTACCCACGTCCAGGACCGCCGCGTCACGGAACCGCCCGAGCAGGGTGCGGGCGTAGGACTCGCGCCGATGCGCTGTGCAACGTTGGCCTCCTCGACAAGCACCTGTTGTGACACACGCGCCAGGTGGGCGGCCGGTTCAATCCGAGCCGGCGAGGATGCCGCGCGGGAGGGTGTTACCTGCTCAAGAGGGGTCAGATCCCTCGTGCTCGGCAAGTGCGGCGAGTCGGTCGAGTGAGCGCTGCAGCATGTCTGCCGTGGTCGCCCGAGCGCGTGGGATCCGACTCTCGTCAGTCAGCCCGGTCCAGTCGTAGGTGTGGGTCACCCGCGTACGCGACGCGTCGATCGGCTCGAGCTCCCATCGCCACAGGTGGCCCGGCGGTTGCTGACCCGGCTCGGCCGGTCTCCAGGCGATGCGCTGGCCCTCCACGAACTCGACCACGTGGTTCTCCCGGACCTGGCCCCTGGTGAGGGTCGTGCTGAAGACATCATCGACAGCGCTGACTCGCTGCCCAGCGGCCGCCTCCGACAGGTTGTCGTTGCCATCCCAGCGAGGCTGTTGACTGGGGTCAGCGATGAACTCGAAGACGTGCCCGGCACCGGCCGAAATCTCCCGGCTGGCGCTGACGACGCGGAGATCCTCACGGTGATTGGTCATCGCCCTATCGAAACACACGACGCGTAGCCTGCCGGCGACTGTTGCCGGCCGCTTCACCGTCCCGCCGGCGGAAGGTGCAGAGCAGATCTCGTTGAACCGGGTGCTCGACGCGATCTTCGGTGCGAACGGATAATCGTCCGTTACACCGCACGAGCCGGGAGGTGAACCATGGACGAGGCTGCTGTGGAGTGGCTGCTCGACTCCGCGGAGCCGGCGGTCCGGTTGGCGGTTCGCCGCGACCTTCTTGGTGAGCCGGCCGAGGAAGACGCCGAGAGAATCCTGACCGGTCCGACGGTGACCGCGCTGCTGTCCGGTCAGCAACCGAACGGTGGGTTCGGGGGTGTCGGTGGTCCGTACGCCAAGTGGACGGGCGCGCACTGGAGGCTGGTCTCGCTGGTCGAGCTCGCCGTCCCGGCCGCAGAGCCTCGCGTCGCAGCCGCCGCCGAGCACGAGCTCGCGTGGATCGCCCGCCAGGCGCCCTACCGTGACAAGCCTGCCGAGGTTGGCGGGCTGGCCCTCCTGTGCGGCTCCGTCGGCGGGAATGCACTGGCCGTCAGTTCACGCCTGGGCCTGGCCGCCGATCCACGGGCACGGAAAGTCGCCGAGACGCTGATCTCCGCTCAATGGCCAGACGGCGGGTGGAACTGCGACAGCAAGGCGTTGGGCCGCCGCTCGTCGTTCCACGAGACGCTCTCCACGGCATGGGCGTTGCACGAGTACGCAGCGGCAACCGGTGACCAGGCCGCCAGAGCCGCCGCCGAACGCGCTGTCGCGCTCTTCCTGGAACACCGACTGCTGTACAGCCTGGGTACCGGCGTACGGCGGCGAGGCCGCGCGCACCGACGCCCGGCAGGTGAGGTCATCAACCCGCGGTGGCTGGAGCTGCGGTACCCGTCGTACTGGCACTACGACATTCTGCGGGTGCTCCTCATCCTGTCCCGGATGGGCGAGCTCGGTGACCCCCGTGCCGGCGACGCTCTCGACGAACTCGAACGCCGTCGCCTGCCGGACGGTCGTTGGGCTGCCGACGGGCGATGGTGGCACCCTGCCGACAGCTCCACCACGCCCGAGGTCATCGACTGGGGACAGCCAGGCCAACCCAACGTGATGATCACCCTCAACGCCCTGCAAGTGCTGCACGCCGCCGGCCGGGTCTCGTTCGGGTGACCTTGACGCGAGCAGCTTGTGGGCTCCGCTGCGCGGCGATGGTGGAACCTACCGCTCGGCGTTCACCTCGACGTCCATGCGCCGCTCCCAGTACGTCACGCATGCGACCTGCGACCAGTGTGTGTCGCCGTGCTCGAGGGTGTCGCCGAACACGTCGCGCAGCAGTTCGGTGAACGGCATCGCCGCGCCGACATCGGCACCACTACGGAGTGCGTAGCCGAGATCCTTGTGGTGCAACGCCAGCTGTCCCCCGTCGCCGAAGTCGCGACGCATCATGCTGGCCATCGCCCCTGAGTTGGCGCTCGTGTCCCGAAGAGCCTCCACTATGCGGCCGATGTCGACGCCCGCCTTCGCGGCGTACGCGGCTGCTTCGGCGACGATCGCTGTGTTGACGCCGGAGATCATGTTCTGCACCAGCTTGGTGACATGGCCGTGCCCATGCGGCCCCACCAGTGTGGACTTGTATCCCACGACGTCGAAGAGGGGTTTCGCCTCGTCGTACCACTCCTGTGGCCCGCCGGCCATGATGACCATGCCGTGCGGGCTGCCCAGGGTGATCGGCGCGTCGATCATGCGTACGCCCGCGCGTTCGCACAGCTCCACCAGTCGCAGCGTACGTGCCGGGAGGCTTGTGCTCATGTCGACCAGGAGGCGCCCGGGCGGTAACAGGCTCAGGAGGCCACCATCTCCGGCGACGACCTCGTCGACAATGTCGGAGTTCGGCAGAGACAACAGGACGATCTCGGAGGCCGCGACGAGCTCGGCGAGGTCGGCGGCACATGCCGCACCGTTGGCTCTCGCGCGAGACTGCGCCTTCTCCGACGGGTCGAGGACCGTGACCCGATAGCCAGCTGCGGCAAGGTCTTTCGCCATGCGGCCGCCGACGTTTCCGGCTCCGATCAGGCCAACTGCTCGAGACACCATCTGCTCCCTGGAATACTTGTGGGTAGGGACGACTATGCGTTGCGATCTGTGTGGTTGCCGGATCGCACTCACGGCCGGTCGTCGTTCGTCTAGAGAATGCCAGCGATCGTGTTCGCGCAACCCCAGGCGAGGCTGACACCTGCGCCGCCGTGACCGTAGTTGTGGACGACTGTGCCGCCGCGTACGTCCTCGGCATCAAGGCGGATGTGGCGTCGAGTGGGGGCGGAGTCCGATGCGGTGGTCGAGGACCTCGGCTTCGGCAAGGCGGGGTTCGACGGCGATGCAGCGGGCGAGGATACGTTCGGCAGTGTCAGGTTCGGCGCGGCGGTTCCAGACCGCGCGCTCTGTGGTGCCGCCGAGGATGACGTGCTCGCGGTGGGGGTAGATCGCGATCAGATCCGTCGAGTCGCCGGTGTCGGCTTCGAGGAAGTCGGTGAGACCAGGATTGGTGGTCACGACGTGATGTCCACGTACGGGATACACCCCTGGGTCGGGGACGAGAGCGTGCGCGCCTATCCCTGTGCAGTTGACGATGACAGGTACGCCGTGAGTGGTCGGGTCCAGCGTCGCGACCTGCTCGATCGCGAGGTGACCGCCGGCTGAGCGGAGGCGCTCTGTGAGGTAGGCCAGATACGCGGGCATGTCCACCAAGGGGGCGCGGTAGTGGGCGCCATGCCGGTAGCTGGGCGGGAGTTCGTCCGGCCGGCAGGGTCGGCGGTCGTCGAGAAGGGCGGCCCACTCCGGTGGCTGGTGCAGGGTGTGGGAGACCTCGATCCCGGAAGCGATGCGTCGCCGGTGTCGGCTTGGTCGGCGAGTTCACGGAGGACGTGGAGTGTGTGGGCGGCCGAGGGGAGCACCCGGTCGAGCGGCTCGACCAGCCAGGGCCCCCAGAGAGCCCCGGCGGTCGCGGAGGTCGTTTCCGACGGTGGTTCGGCGGTTTTCACGAGGACCTGATGTCCGGACTCGGCGAGAGTGATGGCAGTGGTCAGGCCGATCACGCCCGCGCCGACGACCACGACGTCCAGGCGCGTCGATCTCATGAGAGCGCAGCGGTGGCGCGTCCGAGTGCCGTGTCGAGATCGGGCTGGACGTACATGATCAGCGCACGTGCTCTCCAAGAGCGCCCCAGGCGTCCCGAATCATCGTCGTGAGTCCAGAGCGGGGAGCCGACCATCCGAGGTCTCGTTGGATCGCCGACGGATCGGCGACCAATATCTGGGGCTCTGGCCGCGGTGGACCATGCTCTACCGGCACCTGACGACCTGTGATGTCGCCTACCGCTGCCACCACATCGGTCATGCTGATGCCGGTGCCAGTTCCGACGTTGTAGTACGCATGTGCACCTGGACGCGTTGCTTCGAGCGCTCGTCGACATGCATCGGCGACGTCGAGCACGTGGGTGAACTCTCGTTGCGCGCTGCCGTCGCCATTGATGGTGATGCTCGGCGCTTCGCCGGCGGCGACGCGGAGCGCCTTGGGGATGATGCGGGTGTCGTCCTGGTCGCCGACGCCGTTGGAGGCACCGCTGATAGCGAAGCACCGCAGAGTGATCGCTCCGACGGCACCTGTTTGAGCGTGGTACTCCAGGACCTGCTCGGCAGCACGCTTCGACGCAGCGTATGGCGTGTCCGGGATGGCGGGCAGGTCCTCGGTGAGCTTGCCCTTCGCGCCGCTTCCGTAGACGGCGCCGGTCGAGGCGAGCGCGACGGCGGGCGTGCCCTGGGTCGTGTCCGCGAGAGCACGCAGCAGATTGGCCGTGCCCGCGACGTTGATCTCGAAGTAGTCGAGCGGATGCTCGAACGAGTCACGGACACGGGCCAGGCCGGCGAGGTGGCAGACGCCTTCGACGTCCTGACCGCTCAGCGCAGTTCGGAGGGCATCGAGGTCCCGGACGTCAGCGTGGAGGAGTTGACCCCCGGCGGGGAGCCTCTCGGCGTACCGCGCGCTGTGGGTGAGCACGCTGACCTGGTGCCCCGCGTCGTGGAGGACGTGCGCGACGGCGTTCCCGACGAAGCCGAGACCTCCCGTGACCAGTACGTGCATCTAGTCAGTCTGTCACTCGCCGAACAGCGCCTTCCGGTGGTCCCAGGCAAGCTGGAGGCACCCCCGAGCAGCCGGCGCCATGGCCGTGTGTTCGATGAGTCGAGGGACCGTGAATCGGTCGAATGGGATGGCGTTGGTGGGTGCCATGGTCCCGTCCACCGTGACGATCGTGCCCTCGTCGTTGCTGGCCACCATCTCGGCGAACAGGTCGTCGTACAGGTCGGCGTCGAACACGGCAACGGTCAAGATCTCCGCATTCAGTGTGAGTGCATCCAGGCCGAGCCCCAGGCAGTAGATCTGCGCTCTCCCGTCTCGCACGCCGGCGTCCAGGCTCGCGAAAGGCTGGCTGCCGTAGTCAACGGGAGCGCCGTCACCACCGTGCTCGCGGTTGCCGAGGAACTCCTCACTGTACTCCCGCATGACGTTGCGCCACAGGTCGAAGTCCTCGGCTTGGGCGCCGGGCAGGATGCTGGATGGTTGGAACGTGCCCGCGGGCATCACATGGAGTGTTCCGCCGGCGATGGCCACTCGTGCGGCCGATCGGTCATGCAGAACGAACGAGGGCTCCTTGCCGTCGTCGCGGATGGTCAGAGTACTGAGGGAGACGAGGCTCGACCGCCTGGTGAAGTCGCACGGGTCACCGATGAGGCGGCGAAGCGGTAGGCCACGCCACGATGGGGTCCGACGAGAGACCTCATCGTCCGAGGATCGGTCGACGACGGTCGCCAGCTCGTGCCCGAGGGCTTCGTGAATGTCGATGCCCTCGAAGTAGGTCGTGTGCGAGAACGACATCCTCGGTGTCGTCGACGTGAGCCCGGCGCCCAGGAGTCGGTAACTCAGACGGTTCTCGAAGAGGACCGGGTGAGCGAGGTCGCGGATACCGTGGCTGTAGCGCTCGTACCGGCTGGCGACAGTCGCAAGTGGACGGACACCACGCGCCTCGGTCGCCGTGCCCGTGACTGTCGGACCTGGGGCATCGTCGAGCAGATCAAGCTCGATGGACGTCAGGGACACCGGGTAGTCGGGTAGCCAGCCCGAACGTGTGAGAAGTCCGGTGTTGTCCAAGCGTTGGTCCGGATCGTAGAGGCGTGCCGCGACGCGACCAAGCTCAGCGCGATGGCGGTTCAGGAACGCCCGGGTAGCGCGCCATTGGTCCTGGTCGGCCTGGACCCGGGGCTCCACGCTCATAGGCGACTGGTCTATCACGAGGGCCCCGATGCCGACGGCGTTTCCGGCAACGTGCGGCGTCGCGACGCTCGCCGGCCGGGTGAACCCCAGCTCATCCAGCGAGACGTCGAACAGCTCGGCCAACAGTCGGCGGTACAGCGGCGATGGTCGCTCGATGACGCCTCGTTCCCACCGGCTGACCGTCACGTTGTCGATGTGGATCGCCTTGTCGTGCTTCGCCGCCAACTCGTTGAGCGCGTGGGCGACCTCGAGCTGCGTCATCCCGCGAGCGTCCCGCAGGTTGTACAGCGTCGCGTTCGGTATCGCCTCGCGCGGACGCTTCGGCATGCCACCTCCCCGTGATCTTGGGCGTACCGTACGCGTTCGCCGCTGTCGCGACAACGGATGCCTAGTAGGCGCCTACGACCTGCCTGGTGGGTGGACATTCGACGTCGTTCCTCGGGTGCGTCGCCGTTGGTTGACTTGATGCATCACGAACTCGCGCTATCGCGAGGGTGCCGATTCCCCCAAGACGGGTGGGGCGGCCGGTTGACCCCTTGCTCCCGGCCGCTCCACCTGACCCACTGACGAAGGAGACGACCGGTGCTGCGGTACAAAGTGGCGACGTTCACGGTGTTTGCGCTGACCGGTCTCGTCCTGTGGTGGGTCGTGACCGGAGGAGCGCAGCGATGAGTCACATCGCGAGTCGCGGGAGCGGCCGTCGGGACGGGGCCGATCGGGCTCCCACTTACGTGTCCGCCGACCGGACGCTTCGCGTCAAGGTCGTCGATACCTGCGGCCTGACCTACACGTTCTGCCACAACGAAGGTACGCCGGTGGTGACTGACAACCTCGGCCGCGTGCCCCAGGCGTTCACCTCGACAGGGCGTTCCGGCCGGGTGTCGATCTACCTCGGTTCCAACGGCGTGAGCTTTCTTCCCGCGACAGTCGCCCCCAATGCCGAGTTCTTCCGTGCTCTCCACACCATGACCGAGGCGCTGGACCTGCGCGAGCTGCACCTGACTGGCGGCGAACCGACGTTGCATCCAAGGCTCGCCGAAGTCGTCGCACTCGGCGTCAGCGCGGGCTACCGCGTCTGCATGACGTCCAATGGTGAGAATGGTGCACGTACGATCCCCGCGTGCGCCGCCGCAGGTTTGGACCGCGTGAACTTCTCGATCTTCGGCACGACACCGGACGAACTGGCACAGGTACAGGCGTCGAAGTACGCTAATCCCAGGCGTGCCGCCGCGAAGATCGCTGCTCTGCGTGCGTCGATCCAGGCATGTGCTGACCATGGGGTGAAGGCGTCGGCGAACATCGTCGTTCCGGATCAGACCCACGCTGCGCGGGTGCGGAGGCTCCTGGAGGAGTTCACACCCGATCTGTCCGTACGGCTGCTGAACTCCCTCGATGACGGCCAGCGTTCGATCGACGCGATCCACGGAATTCTGGACGATCTCGGTGGCGTTCGGGTGGAGCGCCACATCACCGCTGGCGCGTCGGGCTTCCGGGATGCGTACCGTCTCGACTCCGGTCGGGTCATCTACTTCAAGCAGATCCGGCCGGTCCGTCTTCCGGTCACCTGCACGGGCTGCCGGTTCAACAACGACCGCGACTGCCAGGAGGGCTACTACGGCGTACGCCTCTACCGTGACCGTGCCGGTGGCTTCCAGGTCGGCGTGTGTATCCAGCGCATGGATCTGTGCATGACCCTCGAGGAGTTCGCGGGCAGCGATCTGAGGACTGAGATACTCGAACTCCGCGAGGCCGAATACCGACAACTTGCCGCAGACGCCGCGTAGGCGCGGCGGAAGCTCCGGAGAAGCAAAGTGCCCACCGAATTCGAGGCAAAGGTCCTCGACATCGACCCGTCCGCTTTGGCGACAGCCATCCTCGAGGCCGGTGGTACACAGTGCAGCGAGGGGCCGGTCCTGATGCGTCGCTATGTCTACGACATCGCTCCCGGCGATCGATCTCGATGGATTCGGCTGCGAGATGCCGGCGGTCAGGTCACGCTCACCGTCAAGGAGATCGAGCACGACGGTATCGACGGCACCCATGAGTGGGAGGTCGCCGTCGACGACTTCGACATCACCAACGCGCTCCTCGGCCGCCTCGGTTACACGCCCAAGTCGTACCAGGAGAACACCCGCACCAGCTTCCGCCTCGGCACCGCCCGTGTCGAGATCGACCAGTGGCCGCGTATCCCCGCCTACCTCGAGATCGAGGCCGACGACCGGGAGCAGGTTGTGACGACCGCAGCCATGCTTGGCTACGACGAGTCCAGCCTGACGGGGGAGAACACGATCAAGGTGTACGCCCGCTACGGCATCGACCTCACGGCTATCTCGGACCTCCGCTTTCTTCCATAGACGTATCGGGAGCGGAGGCTATGCGTGCATCGACGACTCGATGAAGTAGTCGATGGCCGGGTCCAACGGTATGTCGAGGATGGCGGCCACTCGTTCACGGTTGGCATCGGTGAGTTCGTAGGAACCGGCGTGTAGACCCTCGTCATCGCCGTAGTCGAACAGAGGTCGGAGTTCGTGATCTTCTCCTCCGGGAACTCCTGGGTGAACACGAGTTCCTCGTCCTTGTCGAATCCGACGATTTCACGGATGACTGGCATGGCGTCCTTACCCATATGGCTCTACCGGGGGAAGCTGGTGAACGGCGCAGGAAGACGGTTGCTGGCTCATGTTGGCTCGGACGCCTCGGCATGGCGGCTGGTGTAGCCGGCGGCGACGAGGCGCTCGTACGTGGCAAGCACGTTGTCAGGGACCTTTTCGTCGTTGCATGTAGGGCATCGAGATCAGCATCACGCTGTCCACCGTGACCCCGGCATCGGTGAGCAGCTCACGGGACCGGGAAATGTTCTGTCCGGTGTTGGTGGCCTCACGTTCGATCAGAACTGCCTCCGCTGGGACGCCGAGCTCGATCGCGGACTCGCCGTTCTGCACCGCTTCGCCGCGAGGGAACCAGGTGAGGGTGTCGGCGCTGTTGGCGCCTGTGAACACCAGCAGTGGGAGAAGAGACCACGGTGGTATAGCTTCGCGGCGAACGATGCGACCCCGGGGTCGGGGCCCACAGAGACCGATCCCAGCCGAGCACGGGAGAAGCTCGTGGTGCAGCTGGTGGTCGTGCCGTCGATTGTGCGCTCGGCACCTGTCATGGACAGCGGCGCTAGTCCGACTCCCACGCTTCGAGGTAGTAGAAGACGTCTGGCTTGAGTTCGATGCCAAGGATGGCGGCGACTCGGGACCGGTTGGCCTCCGTGATCTCGTAAGATCCTCCGTACATCAGCTCGTCGTCTCCGTAGTCGAACCACGGCCGGAGGTCGAGAAACTTCTCCTCGGGGTAGTCCTGCGAGAAGACCAGTTCATCGTCAGCGCCGAATCCGACGATCATGCGTGTGACAGCCATGAGTTCCCATCCAGATCTATTTCTCAGAACGCGCGTCGTGTCTGCGAGAGAAGTCCGTCGATCGCGGTCGACGACAGGTTCTCGGTCATCAGGCTCCCCGTGGACGAGAGAACTCGGTCGACTGGCGATGCTGCCACCTTCAACCCAGACCGTTCAGAAGTTATCCACAGGCCAGGATGCAAGCTGGACTGACGGAGGATGCGACGCGGAGCCAGCTGCAGGCCGCGGCCAGGTTGGCGTGAGGATGGTAAGCCGCCCGGCGGCGCGGGTCAGCGCGCACTTCTCTTGGTGCGCGACCCCTCTGTCGCACTACCCCGTCCGTCGTCCGTTGCACCGGCAGTTCCGGGCGCGTTGGTGGGCGGCATCGTCGCGCGGTCGTTGCACCAGCCAGATGACAGCGATCTGTGATCGGGCCTGCCTAGTGTCCCGAGGCATGGCTTCCATCAGTGCCGTGCCGGGGACCTTCCAGTCGACCGTGCTGACGCGCGCCGTGGCCGCACTCGCGGTCCTTGCGCTCACTCCCGTCGGCTGCGCGGCTCTCGGGACGGACGACGCCGGGCACGGAGGCCCGACCGGCGTGCAAGTCGGCGCGCAAGGGGAGTCGGCGAGCCCGTCGGCTTCCGCGAGTCCGACGCCGACCGCCACACCGAGTCCCACCCGCACTTGGCCGCATCACATCTCGCTGACCCGGGCGGACTCCTGTCGGATCCGCCGGGCCATCCCACCGAGCCGGTTCGGTTCGACTGCCGGGAAGATCGAGGACTCGCCGTCGCTGCAGTTCCCGGGGAACACGGACTGCTTCCGCCTGGGCAAATCCAGGTACACGGCCACGGGGATCGTCGATGACGACGGCATCACCTTGAGTGTCACCGCGGTCACCAATGAGAGTGTGGACTCCTTCCTCGACACCGCGGTGGGCATCGAGGACCGGATCGTTCGGCGGCTCAGCATCGAGGGGCTCCGTGCCGTCGTCGCCCGCAGCAACGATCCAGGGGCGTGCTACGGACTGCTGGACGTCGCCGAGCACCAGCAGGTGTACGTGGTGCTCGACCAGCCCTACACCGCGCACATCGGCGAGGTGGTCGTACCCCGGAAGAAGCTCTGCGAGCTTGTGCCGACGGCACTCATCGACGCACTGCACGCCGTCTCATGAGCGGATGGCCGTCGGCGGGACCAGGACACAGTGTGGGCAAGTCGCCTCCGCCCCGGCCTGGCTCAGCCGCGGCGGAGGATGTCGCGTAGGACCTGGGGGTAGTTGGTGATGATGCCGTCCACCTGCCAGTTGATCGCTCGGCGCATGTCCGTTCCGGCATTGACGGTCCATACGTGGATCTCCATGCCCTGTGCGTGAACCTGCTCGACGGTCGTCAGGTCGATCGCCCCCAGCGCTGGGTTGACCTGCTGCGCCCACGTAGCGGCGGAAGCGATGTCGGTCTCGGTCGGCTTGTTGCCGTACAGCAGCCCGACCGGCACTTCGGGAGCCAGGTCCTTGTAGGTGCGCAGCCACGAGTGGTTGAAGCACTGGACGACCACGCGGTCGGCCTTGAGCGCACGGTTGAACGCCGGAAGCGACCGCAACTCCTTGTCCAGGTCGGACTCGATGCCGGGGTAGAGCTCAGGTGACTTCGGCTCGAGCAGCATTCCGGCCTGCTGACCAACGGCGTTGACCCATTCGGCAAGGGTGGGCACCTGCTCGCCGGCGAACTCCGGTGCGAACCACGAACCGGCGTCGAGTTGCTTGATCTCGGCGAGGGTGAAGTCGCGGACGTTCCAGGGAGCGCGGTCGGGGAAGACCTGCTCGACGTCGGTGGTGCGAGTCAGCGTCGTGTCATGCATGATCACGAGCTCACCGTCCTGGGTACGTTGGATGTCGTTCTCGACCACGTCCGACTTCTGCGCGATGGCCAACCGGACGGCGGCGAGCGTGTTCTCCGGGGCAACGCCGGACGACCCGCGATGGGCGATGACGTCGACTGGCCGCTCGGTGTCGGCGACGACGGGGGTGGCGACGACGGTGTCGGCGACGACGGGGGTGGCGAGGCCGAGTGCGGCCAGCAGGGTCACGAATGTGGCGAGTGCGGCGGCGCGGAGGCGCGCGGTGCGAGGCATGGTTCCCCTCCCGATGACGGACGGCCCCGGGTGGCCGACCGAACGGTCACTGACACTGACGTGCGAAAGCGAACGGCCGGTAACAGTCTGCCCAACCTGACGTCCTTCGCTTGGCCGGTAGTGGCACGCCTTGTGGTCTGGTCGTTCATCTCGGGTCATCGGTTGCTTTCGACCGGGGCCGCGAGCTGACCAGTTTAGGTCTTGACCGGAACTCTCGTCACACCTATGTTCATGCACGAAGTGGCTGCGTGAAACACCCTGCCGGGCACGTCGAAACCCAGGTCAGAACTGAGGTGTCCATGAATGACCTCCTCCCACCTTGGCCAGCACGACAAACACCGGCAGCCGGCGTCCATGCCAGCCGCCGCGATGTGCTGCGCTACGGCATGCTCCTCGGATCAGCGGCGCTGCTGCCGCCACTCCGCCCCGGTCCTGCCGCCGCAGCGGAATTGACGCCCACGCTCGCTGACGTACCGACCAAGACCCAGGCGACGGTCTACACCACCGAGAAGGTGGCGGCTGCCCGCCGCAACGTCGAGCAGTACGAATGGGCGAAGGCGGTCCGCGACGCCGCGGTCGCGAAGGCCGATTCCCTTGTCGCCAAGGGCGATGAGTGGCTCTGGCGGCTGGTCAGCGGGCAGGGTGTGCCGCGCAGCTATGCGGTGAACCAGGACCTCGGCTCGCCCATCACCGGCAAGGACATCTACCGGTTCGGCAACTACCCGTGGCTTGCGGACCCGCTCGACCAGCCGTGGAAGCTGATCGATCCATCCGTGCCGGAAGGCTCCGGGCAGCCGCGGATCTACCCGACCAACGACTTCGGCAAGTTCTATGCAAGCGGTCTCGACGAGCACGGCACCTTCGATCGCGCGCGTGCTGACCGAAGCCTGCTGGTCAACGAGCTGTACCCGGAGATGGGCCCGACGTGGGGAGTCGACGACGGGTTCGGCTGGATCGACGACAACGGCGCCAAGTGGACGTTCATCCCGTACTACAACCACTGGTTGGTCTGGTACAGCGCGACCGCGCTCTACGCCGAAGCAGCGTCCATCTTCAACGGACTGCCCGCGCTCCGCGATGCGTACATCACGACCGGCGACCTGCAGTACGCCCACGCGGGGCTGGTCCTGCTCGACCGGATCGCCGACGTGTACCCGTCGATGGACACCGCTCCGTACAAGCGATCGGAAGGCTACTTCCACTCCGATGGCTTGAGTGGCAAGGGGAAGGTCGTCGGTTGCATCTGGGAGACCGGCCTCTCGCAGCGGATCTGCGATGCGTACGACGCATTCTTTCCCGCGATCGCTGACTCCGACGAAGCGAACGTGGTGCCGTTCCTGTCCGAGAAGGCCCGCCAGTACGGATTGTCCGCGAAGGACACGCCGGCCGCGATCCGGGTAAACATCGAGAACGGCATCCTGCGGCAGGTGTACCCGAGCGTGCAGGCCGGGAAGATCCGCGGCAACTTCGGCATGCACCAGCGGTCGACCACGCTCGCCGGTGTGGTGCTGGACGCCCCGGCCGAGACGAAGGAGTGGATCGACTTCGTCTTCAAGACTGGTGGCGTGACGCCCGCACCCGACTACCGAGTGACAGGCGGCGACGTGTACCGCACGCTCGTAGACGTCGTGGACCGCGACGGCATGGGCAATGAGGCTTCGCCGGGATACAACCGGTTGTGGATCGGCCACATCCGTGGCATCGCCGACCTCCTGTCCGGATACTCGGGCTACCCAGCGGCCGACCTGTACCAGCACCCGAAGTTCCGGAAGATGTTCCAGGGCATGCACCCGCTGGTGATGCTGGGCGCGTACGTGCCGCAGATCGGTGACACCGGTGCCACCGGCATGCCCGGATTGTTCGGCTCCGCGAACGAGTTCTTCTACTTCTTCGAGAAGCTCGGTCTCCCCGAGTACGCCCAGATGGCTTACCTGATGGGCGGCAACAACGCCGACAACCTCTACGGTGACCTGTTCAGCCCGGACGTTCCCGGTACCCAGCAACGGATCCGGGACGTCATCGCCGAGCACGGGACCTGGCAGCCACCCAGTGAGAACCTCACCGGGTACGGCCTCGCGATGCTCCGGGACGGGTCCGGCAGCAAAGCGCGCGACATCTGGGTCTACTACGGCCGCACCACCGGGCACGGGGACCTCGACGCACTCAACCTCGGAATGCACGGCTTCGGCGTGGACCTGCTGCCGGACCTCGGATATCCGGAGTTCGCCGACACCAGCATTCGCACCCAGGAGTGGAACCAGAACACCATCGCCCACAACACAGTGGTGGTCGACAAGAAGCCGCAAGCAGGCCAATGGGTCGGTACGCCGCAAGGGTTCGCGGTCGGTGACCGCGTGCGGGTGTGCGACACGTCGGCGCCCCATGCGTACGTCCAGACCAGCACCTACCGCCGGCTCACGGCGATGGTGAAGGTCGACGACGAGAACTTCTATGCACTGGATGTCTTCCGCATCGTCGGCGGCACCGACCACCACTTCTCGTTCCACGCCGCGGAGGGCCCCGCGACGGTGGACGGGCTCACGCTGGTCGAGCAACCAACCGGCACCTACGCCGGCCCGGACGTGCCGATGCCCCCGGATGACGCGCCATACCGCAAAGGTGCGAGTGGCTTCGACTGGCTGGACAAGGTTTCCCGCGACACCGACCCGACCGGACCGTTCAGTGTGGACTGGAAGATCACGGATACGTGGGGGGTGCACGACCCCGACCCGAACCTCCACCTCCGGCTCACCATGCTGTCCGATGTGGACGACGTGGCGATCTGCGACGGCACCCCGCCACGCAACAAGCCGGGCAATCCGGAGAAGCTTCGATACCTCGTCGCTCACCGCCACGGCACCAGCCTGGCGAGCCAGTTCGTCTCGCTGCTCGAGCCCTACGTCGACCGGCGGGTGGTGCGGTCGGTGTCCACTGTGGAGGTACGGGCAATGGACGGCACGATCGCCCCGCACGAGGTGGCCGCGGTGCGGGTGGAACTGACCAACGGACGTGTCGACTACATCGTCAACGCCACCAGGACTGACGTGATGCTGGGCGTCGAGGTGGGCAACGGCAAGACGTTCACGTTCCGTGGCTCCTTCGGTGTCTACTCCATGCATGGCAGTGAGCCGGAGTACGCCTGGACCCACGGAGCGAGCTTCCTCGGCTCACTGCCGAAGATGCAGGGACCAGCCGCCGCAACCGGTACTTTGCAGGACTTCACCCGCGACCTGTCGGTCGACAACGAGCTCGTCGTGAAGCTCGACAGCGAGCTGCCGGACAAGACCAAGCTCGACGGCAGCTACGCCTATGTCCACGTCCCCCGGTCCACACACGCGAGAATCGCGTTCCCGTGGAGCACTCCTTCCAAAGCAGGGGAGTACGGGGCGTTGAGTCAGCAGATCACTGTCCAGCAGGCGGCCTCACACCAGCTGGCGTTGAACGTGAACGACGACTTCACGGGAGCTACCGCCGGCTATCACTTCATCCAGGTGCTGATCGACGGTGAGGTCGCTGTCGAGCAGGACGTTGCCGGTGCGACCCAGTGGCGGGAGGTGACCGCCGACGTCACCGGGCAGTTGGCCGGCAAGACCACCGCGGTGCTGACACTGCGTTTGATCAGCAAGAAGGGCGTTGGCAACTTCGGCGTCACCGCGATGTTCGACGACGTCGCCATCTCGGGAACGACCATCGAGAACGCAGACTTCGAGGATACGGAGTCACCCGCCTGGCGGCCGGAGTCGAACTCGCCGAGTTTCGTTATCAACCCCAGAGCGACCGGCGAGGGCAGCAGCGCTCGCAACGCCGTCTACCGCATCCACAGCGCACGCTTCATCGACGACACCACAGTGGTGCTCGAGATCGGGGACATCACCACGGTGCGCGGCTACGTCGACCCGGACGACTTCAGCAAGGGCTACCAGTACGACGTGGCGGCCGGATCGAAGGTCGACATTCCCCTCACCCGGCAATGGAAGCGGTGATCTTCGCTGGACTGCCGACAAGAAGGCATTGCCAGATGACAACGCCCATGGCTAACAACACCCGCGTCCGAGATCAGGTTGGCATGGGGAAGAGTGGGTCGGAGACTCCTGCGACAGGAAGGAGTGCGCCATGAGATTCAACAGGTTGACTCTCGGCGGTCTCGTCGGGTCCGGTGTCGCGGTCGTGGCACTCGCGGTCGGCGGCGCTGCCCCTGCGGACAACTCGGCTGCGGGTACGAACGCCCAGACCACTCTGACGGCACAGACTGCCCCAAGAAGCCCCGAACTTCTCGCGGGCCGCGACATGCAAGACATGCATGACATGCACGGCATGTTCGGTCGGATGTTGCACGGTGAGTTCGTACTTCCGAAGGCTGGTGGTGGGTACCAGACCATGGTGATCCAGCGAGGATCGGTCCAAGAGGTGAGCTCCTCCGAGATCACCTTGCGAAGCGCTGACGGCTTCCGCGACAGCTACCTCGTCGGCGAGGACACCCTGGTCAACTCTGGCCGGGAAGGCATCGGTTCGATCAGGGAAGGTGAGCAGGTGAGCGTGGTGGCGACAGCAAACGGACAGAACCCGACTGCTGTCCACGTGTCGGACGTTTCTCTCATGAAGTCCCTGCGGGAAAAGTTCCACTCGCAATGAGGGCTGACCGCGGACCCTCATATTTCGGCTGACAAACCGCGATCACGGAGCACAACGGTGCCGCCGGTGGGGACCGTTTTGCCTCTCGCCATCGTCGGCGCCAATCCGGAGGTAGAACGTCCGGAAACCATCGTAGGGTCAGCCGCATGAGCGAGATCGACCCGAACGAGCCCGTGCCGTTCACCCCCGCCGGCGATGAGGCCGAGACGCTGGTGAGCACTCTGGACCGGAACCGCCGGACCTTCGCCTGGAAGTGTGGCGGGCTCGACGCCGCAGGCATGGCCGCGCGCCTGAGCCCGTCGACGATGACGCTGGGTGGCCTGGTCAAGCACATGGCGCTCATCGAGGACCACTACTTCACCGCGATGCTCGCCGGCCGAGAGATGCCCGACGTCTGGCACGCCTACGGCGGCGATGACTGGGAGTGGCGCACGGCTTCCGATGACACCCCCGAGGAGTTGATGGCACTGTGGCGCGGCGCCATCGCCCGGTCGCGCGCGGCCGTCGCCGAGGCGCTCGCAGGTGGCGGGCTCGGCACGCTCGCCACCAAGCCCACGCACTGGGGCGCGACGCTCAATCTGCGGCGGATCCTGGCGGATCTCATCGAGGAGTACGCCCGGCATACCGGACATGCCGACCTGATCCGCGAGTCCGTGGACGGGCTCGTCGGCGAAGACGCGCCTGCCGACGTGTGAGGTGGATCTCCCTCCGGTAGGCCGATCGGCTGTCACGTTCCGGTCGTGAATCTCGTCCTAGGGATGACGGACGTTGCTCACGATGGGAGGCCGTGGTGCGCCGATTCCAGGACATCTGGCCTAGATCTCGCATGGCGGGGATTCTCGCCACAATGCGGGCGAAGGTATTCCCCGATCACTGGTCTGTCCTGCTTGGGCAGATCAGTGTCTTCAGCTTTGTCGTCGTCACGATCAGTGGGGTCGTATTGACGTTCTTCTACGATCCGTCGATGGAGCGGGTGACGTACGCCGGGTCGTACGGACCGCTCACCGGTGTGGAGATGTCGCGGGCATTCGCGTCCACGTTGGACATCTCGTTCGAGGTCCGCGGCGGTCTGTTGCTGCGTCAGGTACACCTGTGGAGCTCACTGGTGATGACGGCCGCGATCGTCCTGCATCTGCTGTGGTTGTTCTTCGCCGGCGCGTTCCGGGGGCCCAGGCGCCGGAGCTGGCTGATCGTCGTCACGCTCCTTGTCGTGACGATGGCCGCTGGCATGACGGGCCTGGCGCTGCCTGACGACCTGCTGTCGGGCACGAGCATGGCTGTCCTCGACGGCGTGCTCACCGCAACGCCCGTTGTCGGTACGTGGCTGTCGGGGTTGATGTTCGGCGGCGCGTTCCCCGGCGACGTCAACGCGCTCTTCTACCCCGTACACGTGGTGGTTCTGCCCGCGGCGCTGGCGATCGCGTTGGTGGCAAAGGCAATCGTCGGACTCCGCCACAAGCCCGCGGAATACGCTGGACGGGAGCGAACGAAGGACAACCCAAGAGGCACGACCCACCGAGCGTTCGTGGCCAAGAGCGTGGGCCTGTTCCTCACCATGAGCGGCGTGATCGTGCTGATGGCCGCGACGCTCACGGTCAATCCGATCTGGCAGTACGGCCCCGCGGACCCCGCAAGTGCAACGGCCGGATCGAGCCCGAACTGGTCCCTTGCCTTCCTCGACGGCGCGCTCCGCCTCGCGCCCGGGTGGGAGTTCGTCTGGATGGGCCGGACCTGGTCCGTTGCCGTCCTGCTCCCGGTGCTTGTCTGCACGCTGTTCTTCGCGATCGTGGCGGCCTATCCGTACCTCGAGCAATGGGTGACCGGAGACAGCGAGGACCATCACCTGCTCGAGCGCCCGCGCAACAACCCCACTCGTACCGGTATCGGTGTGGCCGGCATCGTCTTCTACGGCGTGCTGTGGGCGGCCGCCGGCTCCAACACCATCGCCGTCGTGTTCGGCATCTCCGTCGAGGGTTTCATGCACGCCCTGCAGGTGCTGCTCGTTCTCGGCCCGGTGGCGGGGTTCGACATCGCAAGGCGGATCTGCATCGGCCTGCAGCGACGGGACCGGGCGATCGTGCTTCACGGGCGTGAGACCGGACAGCTCGTCCGGACGCGAAGCGGCGGGTACGTCGAGGTGCACCTGGCCGTCGACGCGGGCGAGCGCCAGCGTCTGGCTGCTTACGAGGACCACCCGCCGGTCCCCCTCCAACGCGATGTGCACGGGCAGACAAGGTTGCCGCAGCGACTGCAGGTGCGTCTGTCGCAGCTCTTCTATCGGGATCGGATCGCCCCGCTCGCCAAGGCAGATGTGGGTCGTGATCGGCACGACTTGACCTCTACGCACTGAGAGGTCCGGCGGACGTCTACCGGGTGGTCACATCGACAGGTTCGGCGCCTGGTAGGTCGGCCGGCGCGAAGACCGCCAGGGGGTAGCCGCGCTGCTGCTCTGGGGGCAGTGGCGCGAGCCGGGCGCGAAACTCCTCGATCCGGTCGGTGACAACACCCTTGGCTACCAGCTCGCGCTCCGGGTAGGCGCCAAGGTCATCGATCTCGGTGAGGAAGCGGTCCAACTCTGCGGCCATGCGGTCGCGCACGTCAGTGTGGTGGGAATCATCGGCCAGGTTGTGCACGCACTCGGGATCCGTGCGCAGGTCGTACAGTTCCTCGGCGGGCTTGGCCGGCGGCATGAAGACCGCTGCGGTGCCGCTCAGGGCTCCGGCGGCATTGAGCCGGCGAAGCTCCTGCATCGTCGGCATGTTCTCCATGTACTGGTTGCGCTGGCAGTACGGGATCTGCGGATAGAAGTTGCGCACGTAGTGGACCTGTCGATCGCGGATGACCCGGACGCGGTCGAACGCCTCGTCCATCCGGTCGCGTGCGGCGAACACGTAGTCGCGCGGTGGTGCTTCGGCGGCACCGAGGAACGCCTGACCGTCGTAGTCGGCCGGGATGGGCGCGCCCGCGACCGAAAGGAAGGTGGGCGCGATGTCGACCCATGACACCAGCCGATCGCTGACACTGCCGGGGTCGAGGACGCCGGGCCAGCTGATCAGCAGCGGCATGTGGATCCCTGCGCTGTAGGGCCAGCGCTTCTCCCGCGGCAGGCCGCGCCCGTGGTCGGACAGGAACACCACGACGGTGTTGTCCGCAACGCCGGAGGTGTCAAGCGCGTCGAGGATCTCGCCGACCTGCCGGTCGAGCTCCGCGATGTTGTCAGCATGCCGTGCGATGTCGCCGCGTACGACCGGTGTGTCGGGGAGGTACGGCGGCACCGGCACGGCGGCCGGGGCGGTGATGCGTGCCGGGCGTGGCTTCTCGTGGCTCCAGTGCTCCAGGTGGTCCCGGCCCGGGTACTCACCCTCGTCCGGCCACATGGACGACTCGTGCGTGATCGCGATGTTGATGTAGGCGAGCCAGGGCTGGTCCGGCATCGCGCCCGCCCGCAGTCTGTCGATCCACGGCTGGTCGTCATCGCGCCAGCCGCTCGTCGGTTCGAGGTTGAAGTCGAGCTTCGTCGGCCAGCTCACGTAGTAGCCCGCGTCACGGAGTTCGTGGGTGAACAGCCGCGGCGGGTCTGCCAGTGTGGACCGCATGTGGTGCGTGCCGATCTTCATCGGGTACTGACCGGTCACCATCGTCGACCGCGACGGAGCGCAGACGGGGTAGGTGGAGTAGGCCTCGTCGTAGCGACACCCGCGCGCCGCCAGCCGGTCGAGGTGGGGTGTGTGCACATAGTCGGCGCCGTAGCAGCCAGCGATCCGACCGATGTCTTCCCCCACGATCAACACGATGTTCGGACGGTCGGACACGCGGCGATCACCTCTCCTGATGTGGACCACGGCTTGTCGGTGCGTGATTCCGCGGGTGTGCCCGAACGGGCACTACCGACATTCTCACAAGTGGTAAATCAAGTTCCCACTTGTGGGAACGTCGTCGCGTCGCCGGCGAGCCACGCAGGAAGATCCGCCTCCGTAGGCCACGTCGCCACAGCGGAACGAAGGCTTTCCCTGGCCGCGGGGGTCAGCGGTGAGTGGGGAGGACGGACGTCACCGGCCTCGATTCCCTCCACACGTAGCATTTCCTTGAGAACGTCGACGTTGAAGCGTCCATGTTCCTCGGTGCGAAGGGCCTCGACCGGGGCGACGAGGTCGATCAACCGGCGAAGCCGAACCTGGTCACCGCCAGCCACCGCGGCGTGCACGGCCAAGGCGACATCAGGTCGTACGTTGGCGATGCCGGAGGTGAAGGCGGTGACACCAAGCTCGGCGAATGCCGCCACCCGTCCCTCCGCCGAGCCGTTGATCCACGCGCAGTGCTGAGCCGCACCACCGTCGAGCATTTCCGCCAAGGTGGTCAGGTCCGGTCGTGCGTACTTCACCGCGATGACCGACGGGCTCGACGCAAGTTCCGTCAAAGCTTCACGGCTGAGTCTCGTCGAGCGTACGTACAACACGACCGGCAGCGCGACGCGCTCACAGATCTGCTGGAAGTAGCGAGCGACACCACCGCCGTCACCGAACGGCTCGGCTGGTTCGTGGATCATGACGGCGTCGTATCCGAGATCGCGGGCGCGGGCGGCGTCATCGAGTGCGCCACCCAGGCTGCCGGCCAGTCCGGCGATCAAGGTCGCTTCCTGCCGGTCCGCCGCGACGGCCCGCAGCACACTTACCCGCTCGTCCGGCGTCAGCTGGTGAACCTCGGCGGTGTTACCCAGGGCGGTGAGGGTGCGGATACCAGCCACCTCGAGTCGACGCGTGAGCAGACGTACGGCGGGCTCGTCCACCGCGCGCGTCCCGTCGAGGTAGGGCGTCACGAGGACAGCGACCACGCCGTCCATCCTGGGGCGGGCCACCGGACGTCGTTGCGCGGAAGCTTCAGACATGTCTCTCCTCCGTCTAGGACCCGCCGCCGGTGGCGGCACATGCTACTTGTCGGCGGGGCCCGACCCGGCGTGACGGGCGGCTATCTCCCACGCCCGGCGTCGCACCTCGGTGCGTAGCTCGGGCGGGTCGAGCACCTCGAAGTCGTAGGACAGGCCGGCCGCGTAGGACGCGAGTGAGGCGAGGTCGTCGGCCGCCACTCTCAGGATGGACCGCCCGTGTGGTGCTGGCTCGACGATGCGGCCGCGGAACGCACGCGCCGCCTTCTCGTGGGCCAGGTCGAGCAGGATCCGTGCCTCGTAGCGGTAGACGGCGAGCTTGGTTGACTCCAAGACCAGAGCGGCGGCGTCTGGCGGGTCGGTGATCCGGGAGCGCTCCCCGGTCGGTACCGGGCCGGTGATTCGGTCGATCCGGAACGTCCGCCATGCCTGCCGGTCGCGGTCTTTGGCAACCAGGTACCACCGCTCACCTGCCTGCACGATCTGGTACGGCTCCGCAATGCGTGCACTGATCCGGCCGGCATGGTCGGTGTAGGAGAACCGGAGCGTTTCAGTACGTCGGCACGCCGTTGCCAGCGCGGTGAGCACGGTGGGATCGACGGCCGGCAGTACCGGCCCGGGCAGCTGGACAGTCGCCTCCTGCAGCGCCCGCACCCGTTCGCGGAGCCGCGGCGGCAACACCTGGTCGAGCTTCGCCAGAGCTGCGACGGAAGAGTTCTCGATGCCAGCGACCGCGCTCGCCGCGGCCAGCTGAAGCCCCAGGGTGGTCGCGACCGCCTCTTCGTCGTCGAGCAGCAGCGGTGGCAGGCGACCGCCCGCGCCGAGCGTGTAACCGCCTGCCTGACCGCCGGTCGCCTGGACGGGATAGCCCAGCTCACGCAGCCGCGTCATGTCGCGGCGCAGGGTGCGGGGCGAGACGTCCAGGCGGGTCGCCAGGTCTGGCCCGGGCCACCAGGGTCGGGACGGCAACAGTGACAACAGCCGCAGCAGGCGGACGGCCGGATCCATGGCTGTCATTCTCTCCTGCTTCGCGGCCGAGATCTGACCGCGAAGCGGCCTATTGTCCGGGCATGACCGGCTCCGGTATCTGGATGCAGCAGCCGCGCATCGCCGAGACCACCCGGCTGCGGGATCTCCGGCGGCCGCAGGTGGAGGTGGCATGACGTCTCCGCGCGCCGTCGCCCGTCGGCTTCCCCTGGAGCCGGGGGTCTACCGCTTCCGCGATGGGGCCGGCAAGGTGCTCTACATCGGCCGGGCCCGCAGCCTGCGCCGCCGCGTGCAGTCGTACTGGACCAACCTCGGCGATCGCCCGCACCTGGCGGCGATGGTGGCCCGCATCGGGCGAGTCGAGGCAGTCTGGTGCGATTCCGAGCACGAGGCGGCCTGGTTGGAACGCAACCTGCTCGAGCGGTCCAAACCACGCTGGAACCGCGCCGAAGGCGGCCTGGGAGTCGTCGGATACATCCGCGTCGACGCCGGGCGGTCCCGACCAGGCCTGCGGCTCGCGTACAACGCGACGACGGCCGCACCGCACTTCGGCCCCTTCCTCGGCGGCCTGCGGATCCGGCAGGCGATCTCCGCGCTCCACCGGGTGCTGCCCCTGTCGTACGCGACCGCCGCCAACGGTTCGGCACGCGAGCTCGCTCACCAGCTCGGCATCGGTCCGAGTGACCGGGACACGCTCGCACAGACAGCGATCGCCGTGCTCGAACGCGATCCGGCGGCGGTGACGGCGCTGCGAGCGGAGCTGGTGCGTCGCCGCGACCGCGCCGCCGAGCAGCTCAGATTCGAGCTCGCGGCGAAGCTGCAGGACGAGATCACCGCGTTCGACTGGATCATGGCCGAGCAGAAGGTGTCGTTACTCGAGCCGGACGATGCCGACGTGTACGGCTGGGCCGACGGCATTCTCGTACGGTTCACGATGCGCGCAGGCCGACTGTGCAGGTGGACGCAACGAGCCACCGCCGAGAAGGCGGCACGCGACCGGGTGGCGGCGACCCACGCCCGCTGGCGTGCGTTCGCGCAACGCAATGCCGAGCTCGCTGCCCGACTGCTACGGGACGAAGGACGTGGCGCTGCTTCGGCTGGAAGGGAGCAGTAGGGCGATGGGCGTGTGGCGAACGGTTCGAGACAACGACACCGGCGTGGAGATCCATCCGGTCACGCCCGATCGTTGGGACGACCTCGTGGAGCTGTTCGAGCGTAAGGGCCCGCGCGGCGGCACGCCGATACCCGGGTCCTGCTGGTGCTCGTGCTGGCGTGAAAGGCAGGGCGTACGTGCGCTGAACAAGGCAGCCTTCAAGGTTGCCGTCGACGATGGCCGCGTCCCTGGCCTGATCGCGTACGCCGACGGTCGCCCGGTTGGTTGGGTCGCGGTCGCGCCACGTGAGGACCACAGCAGCCTCGAGCGATCTCGCTGGTACGGGCCCTGCCCGGGAGACCGCGGCGTCTTTGCCGTGACCTGCTTCTACGTCGATCGTGCACTGCGCGGGACGGGGGTGTCGAGCGCGCTGCTCGACGCGGCGATCGAATACGCCCGTGCCTCGGGCGCCACGGCTGTCGACGCCTTTCCGAAAGTCGACGTCGCGCAGCACGCCTTGACTGACCGGCGGGCAGAGGAGAACGCCAGCTGGATGGGGCGCCGCCAGTCGTTCGAGGCGCGCGGGTTCGTCACCATCCGCGACACCGGCAAGCGGGCCGTGATGCGGCTGTCATTCCACCCCGAACCATGAGGCCAGTGTCGAGCGGCTCGCCCGCGAACGCAACCGCCTCCAGGACGCGCTCCACTGACCCGCATTCTTCGACAACGAGAGCATCGCCCCGTGGGACGTCCCCATCTCCGCGAGTTTCTCGACGCCGAAGCGCCCACGCCGCGAAGCCGATCGCGACGCGGACGAGCTACGTGCCGTGGCCGACGACTACCACGCGACCCAGGCGGTGGGCATGTCCAGGGGAGCACGAGCAATTCTCGGAGTGCTGGCCGAGGAGCCGGGACGCTTCGACCGGGTAGCGCTGATACTTCCCCCGGGCGGCACCGCGGCCGGTCGGTACCGGTCATGGCTGGAAACGCTCTCGACAGTCAAGCCGGCACGGGTCGCCACCACGAGCACGGACGTCCTGGTGGTGGGTCAGCGTGGCGACCAGGGTCATCCCGCGCGGGTGGCCGAGGAGTGGGCCGACCGGTTGGCTGGCCGACTTGAGCTGTTCCATCCGGTGGACTGCTCACGGCGCACCTCGAACGGTTTCGCCCTGTGCTCACCACGTTCATGAACGAATCGACCTGAGGCAGGGCCTCCGAGGGCCAAGCCGCAAGAGGTTCGCTGGAAGCCACCGTGAAGTCGATCAGAGGTAGCTGAACAACGGAGGGAAGACCAGGACCACGATCCAGGCCCACGCGGCGTAGACCGGGAGGTAGCCGGTCTGCCACCGCTCGAGCGTGGCGAACGGAGTACGTCGGCGGACGAAACCCAGCACCAGCCACGCCGACCAGGCGAGATTGGCAAGCAGGATGACGTTCTCCCCGAGGGCCGCCGCCTTGTTGGGTGTGGCGCCGTACTCAGTGATGCGTCCGGTGATTTCCAGGAGCACCAGCACGTCGATGGCCAGCGCGCTGACCACGAGGGCGAACTGAAGCTTGTCGAACAGGCCGGGTGTGGCCAGCGGGTCGCGGGCAGAGAGCGAGTAGAGCAGCAAACCGAGTACGACGACCAGCAGGAGGTCGAATAGGATCAGCGTTTCCCGCCCGACATCGATGGTGGCGCTGGTCCACCCGAGGGCGACAAGGAACGCCAGCAGCACGGCGGTGAAGAGCGGTGTGAACAGCCGCGTGAGCACGGGGGCAATGTTCTCGACAACACTCTGCTTGGCCTCGACGAGCCACCCGGCCACCACGACGGCGGCCACGACGCCGCAGGGAAGAAGCCATTGGGAGATGAAGGTTTCCGGCTCGATCCCGATGGCCTGGAAGGTGCCGACCACGAACGCGGTCAACACGCCACCGCCGAGGGCGATGAGAACGAAGTAGACAAAGCATTCGCCGGTGAAGCGGATGAAGTCCATCCGTCGGCGTGACGATCGCCAGTCGTCGGCGACATAGGCCAGGCCAACTACGAGCCACAGGGCGATGGGGAGATGGATGGCGGTCAGGACCACCGACTGGGAGTCCTCCGCGAGCGGATAGATGTTGGCTGCCACGGCGCCGAGCGCGAACAACGCCAGTAGTACCCCGATCAGCTGGGGCCTGACCTGGCGGCGCCAGGCCAGGAAGCCCGCGAGCCAGGGCAGCGCGAACAGACTGAAGTTTGGTGCGTAGAACGCGGCGTCCTCGTCGAAGTTCAACCCGAACAGGGCCGGCACCTTGATGGACACCACCGCGCCCGCCGCACAGATGACCATCACCAGGAGGTCACGCCGCGAACGGGCGTTCGCCACCTCGCCGCCGGTTTCGCCGGTCAGGACCAGTTGCTTCCACAGCCGTTCCGAATGCTCCCGGGCGAACTCGCGGGACAAGTCGTCCAAGCTACCCATGCGCTTGACCGCGACCAGGAATGCCTCGTCGGCGCGGAGGCCCACGGCGATGAGCTCATCGACGGAACCTCGGAGATGGTCTTCGAGCTCGTCGGCGTCGGACTGCCGTAGCTCTGGGCGGCGTCGTACGTAGTCACGCCACTGCGCGAACTGGGCCTCCAGCTCGTCCTGACCGCCTAGTGCTGTCATGCCCGGCCCCCCATCGGGATCGCCGTCAACTGCCGGACAAAATCGCCGCGGCCGATCCAGATCTCGTCCAGTGCGTCCACGACGGTGCCCCACTGGCGCCGCTGCTCGGCAAGCTCGGCCATGCCCTTGTCGGTGACGCGGTAGTACTTGCGCCGCCGCTCCCCAGCGACCGACCGCCAACTCGACTCCACATGCCCGAGCCGCTCGAGCCGGTGCAGCAACGGGTAGACCAGTCCTTCGGTCCAGTCCAGCTCTCCACCGGACAGCTCGTTGATCCTCCTGAGAATGGCGTAGCCGTAGCTCTCGCCCTCGGCCAGGATGCCGAGCACCATCGGTGTCGCCGACGCGGCGACAAGATCCTTGGTGATCCTCACGAGACCTCCACACACCGTACCTACCCTAGAAGTACGATGCATAGTAGTTCCAGGTATCAGGTCTGCGCAATGGTTGGATCGACGATCGATCGCTGGGGCTGGGGCTGGGGCCAGGACGAGTTGCGTGAGTCGCCGCTGAGATCGAGGCGGTAGTCGGCCGGCGGGAGCGGCGGGCTGCTGTGCCAGAGAGCCATGCGGGGTACCGTCATGCGTTCCGCCATGCGTTGCCGCCTAGCCGTTGAGTTGGACGGTCAAGCTTCGCCACGGAGGCGAATGTCGATGGATCGAACCGCATTCCTGGACCAGTTGCACGCGCAGTTCGCCGTCCCACGTCCGGCGGTGATGGAGCTGATCCAGCGCGTTTGCGGACAGAAGGTCGCAGGGATCGAGCGACTCATCCATGGCGATGAGAATGAGGTCTACCGCGCCGACCTCGCCGAAGGCGGCACGGTGTTTGTGCGCATAGGCCGTCCAGACACACCCGCGCTCAGCCTCTATCGGGAGGCGTGGGCCATGGAACACGCCCGCCGCGCAGGCGTTCCCGTCCCCGATGTCCTGACGGTGGAGCCGATCGCCAGTAACGAAGGGGACCGGCACGCCATGGTGGTCGCCGCGGCGGGCGGCCGGCAACTCACTGGCCTGCTGCCGTCGATGCCGACCGGTCGGCGGGCCGGCACCATGCGCGACCTCGGCCGCGTCCTGGCCAGGCTTCACACCGTCTCGATGCCCGGCCGCGGCATGCCCGACGGCACTGGTGACTGGCCCGACCAGGCCACCGACCAGCGTCGGTACATCACGAATGTGATCGCCGCCTGCGATCACCTGGGCGAGGCTGGACTGACCGACACGGAGATCCAGGACGCTCGTGGTCTACTCCACCGGGCGCTGGGAGAACCGGTCCGTCGACCCGCACCCGTGCTCTGTCATGGTGATCTGTCGCCCGACCACATATTTGTCGACCAGGAGTTTCGGGTGCATGGGCTCATCGACTGGGGAATGTGGAGTGCCGGGGCCGCCGAGGATGATCTGGCCGAGGTCGCCATGCGCCACCCGAGGGCCGACTTCGACGCCGTACTCGAGGGGCACAGCGGAGACGAGGCTCGCGATCCCGCGCTACGTCAAACCATCTCGCGGGCACTGATGATGAGGGCAATCGGCTACCTGCGGTGGCTGCTCACCAGTGGCCAGACAGGACATCTCGAATCCGGGGTCGTACCACTACGGCGAGCGCTCACCGACCTCACCCGCGGCCACTGACGCGACCCTCATCGTGGTGTACGCCTGAAACCTCGGGAGGTGCAGGACTGGTCCGCTCACAGTCCAAGGGCTGCGGCGGCTTCGTAGTAGGCCTCGTTGTAGCTGGGGAACTGCGCGATCCCGTCGAGCAGTACGTCGATGGGCAGTTGGTTGCGGATGGCCAGGACGGCCGTGTGGATCCATTCCCCGGCGAGGGGCGACAAGGCCCACGCCCCGATCAGGATTCGTCGTTGCCGGTCGGCGATGAGGCCGAGGGTGCCGCGCGGTTCGGTCTCGAACGTCCATGGCCTGGGGATCGACTCGGCCAGGTCGATCTGCGCGGTGGCGACGTCGATTCCCTGCTGGCGGGCCGCGTCGGTCGTGAGGCCGACGGCGGCGATCTCGGGCTCGCCGAAGACGACCCGCGGTATGCCGGTGTAGTTGGCGGGGTGGGGCTTGCCGAGGATGTTGTCGGCAACGACGCGACCCTGGTACAGCGCCGTGTGGGTGAACAGCGCGACGCCGGTGATGTCCCCGACCGCCCACAAGCCGTCGCCGACCCGGCAGTGCTGGTCCACCTGGAGTTCGCCGCGTGGGCCGGTACGAACGCCGGCGGTGTCCAGGCCGAGGTCGGTGGTGGCGACCGTCCGGCCGGAGGCAAGCACGATCATGTCGACCCGCACGCTGGTGCCGTCGTCGAGGTCGACCACGGTGTCGGACCCGTCGCGGCGGGCCGCGCGTACCTGGCAGTTCGTACGGACGTCGACGCCCTCCTTGGCCAGGTGGGCCTCGACGGCCTCACCCAGCTCCGGGACCTCACGGCCCAGCAGATGCGGTCCGCGCTGGACGATCGTGACCCGGCTGCCCATCCGGTGGAGGAAGGTGCCGAGTTCGACGCCGACCGCACTGCCGCCGATGAGCAACGAACGTTCGGGGATCTCCTTCAGGTTGGTGGCTTCCCGGTTCGTCCAGACTGGTACCTGGTCCAGCCCCTCGACGTCGGGCCAGGCTTGTTTGGATCCGGTACCGATGATGATGTTTTCCGCGGTCAGCACCTCTCCGTCCACCGCGACCTGGCCGGGCCCAGCCAGTCGACCTTCACCCTTGATCACGGTCGCACCATTCGCGCGGTACTCCTCGACCTGGGCGCTGTCGTCGAGGTGACGGACGATGACGTCGCGATAGTCCCGCACCTTGGCCCATTCCATCGAGGGCTTGCCAACCCCGGCGACGCGGGAGGCTTCGGCCCGGGCCTCGACCGGCCGGAGCAGGGTCTTGGACGGCATGCACGCCCAATAAGCGCACTCCCCGCCGATCAGCTGCTTCTCCACCACGGCGACGCGCTTACCCCCCGCGATCAGCCTGTTGGCGACGGTCTCCCCGCCTGGTCCCATTCCGATCACGATCGCATCGAACCGCTCGTTCATGACTACGGGATGCCCTTCTGGGCATCAGCCACACCTCAAAGGGTTCCTGTCGGGCGGGCTCGTCCGCTGGTCCGCTGGTCCGCGGATCGTCGACACCTATGGACGGGTACAAGTCGAGCACGGGCGAACAGAGGGGGGATGGTGGAGTTCCAGTAGGTCGTGACGCTCGTCGGTATAGGCGTCGACTGCGTGGGCGTCGCCGCGATCGTGGTGGGAACGCTCGTCTCGACCGTCCTCGCGGCCATCCAGCTCGCTCGCCACGAGGCAGGTGCGTACCGCGTCTACCGTCGCCGCATCGGGCGGTCGATCCTGCTCGGCCTGGAGTTCCTCGTCGCGGGCGACATCATCCGGACCGTTGCGGTCCAACCGACGTTCACCAGCGTCGGAGTGCTTGCCCTGATCGTGGCGATCCGTACGTTCCTCAGCTTCTCGCTCGAACTCGAGGTCACGGGGCGGTGGCCGTGGCGCAAGGCCGAGGAGGGCGCGGCGCCGGCCGCAAAGGTCGAATAACACGCGCACAACCCTTTCTGGTTCGCAGAAGGCCGCGCATGGGTACCGACGTTTGTGCAGTGCCGATCGATCTCTTTTGGTCGTGTTCAAGGCGAGAGGTTCACACGCATGGCCTGGCTCCACCGCGGGTGCCTGCTCCTCGGCGCTGTGCTCGCGGCGTTCCTCATCGTCGTATCCACGTCGGAAGGTCCGCACCAGCCCGGTGTCTCGCGGCGCAGCGATGCCATCCTCGATCCGGCGGCACGCGGCGTGATCACGTACGAGAACACCGCGAACATCGCCAGCTACCAGCAGGACGGCATCCTCACCTACCGCGGCTGGCAGTACACCGGCTGGTATCGCGACAGCGAACGCGCCGTCATCGCACGTCGTAAGCTCCCCTCCGGACGCTGGCAGAGTACGGAGCTGGACGTCGACCTCTACCGCGACGACTCGCACAACACGATCGCCATGGCCGTGACGGCGTCCGATGGTCGCCTGCATGTCGCGCTCCCGACGCACAACGAGGGCATCCGCTACACGCGAACACGTCCAGGGGTCGCCAGCGCGCCGCGCGAGGTCCCGTGGACGTCGCGAGTCTTCGAGCGCACGCGACCATCGTGGCCCGGCGCACCGGAGGCTCCGAAGACTCTCACCTATCCGCGGTTCGAGGTGGTCCGTGGCCGCATGCTGTTGACGTACCGCGACGGCATCTCGGGCAACGGCCAGCAGGTGCTGCTGCGCTACGACGACACGCCTGCCGGCACCTGGTCCTTCCTCGGCAGCTACACGTCCAGCCAGGGCACCTACAGCTCGAAATACGGGACGAGCACCACGCGCAACGCCTACCTGCACGGCTTCACCGCCGACCCAGCAACCGGTGACCTGGCCATCACGTGGACCTGGCGGGAACATCCCAGCGGCTCATGCGACGGCGCCAGTGTCGGCAACCACGACACCGGCTACGCGGTCAGCCATGACGGCGGAATGACCTGGACCGGTAACCACGGCCGGGTGATCGGGCGTACCGGGACCCGGGACCTGATCGCGGTCCACGACCCGCACATCGTGCGAGGCATCCCGATCGACCGCGGTCTGATGAACCAGGAGTCCCAAGCGTTCGACAATGAGGGGCGTCTCCATGTGATGACCAGCCGGGTGCGGGCGAGCGATCTCGATCAACTCGGCGGTTGTGCGCGCGACCTCTACACCGACCGCAGGCGGTTCGCCCGCCCGTACCACGCCTGGCGTGACGATGACGGCGCCTGGCACGAGACCTCGCTGCCCACCCGGCAGGGGAGTTCCGGACGGACGAAAATCGTCTTTGGGAACGACGACACCGCCTACGTGATCCTGCCCGACGCACGCATCATGGCCGCGACGGCAGCGAGCAGGTGGACCGACTGGCGGACCGTCTTCGCCGCCGGAGACGTCCGCAACGTGTCGGAGCTGATCATCGACCGCTCGCGGCTGGCCCTCGACGGCGTACTCTCCGTCGCCTATCAGGAACCACCGCGTCGCGCAGGCCTGCCGTCGGCCTTCCGGATCGCCGACTTCCACTTGGGTTCCACCGCTCCGCACCGCCCGAAGTCGAGGAAACCGGAGCGGCCGCCGCTTCCGTACGAGGGGAGCCGACGCGAAACGGCAGGTATCGATTGACAGTCGATATAGAACAGCCCATACTCGATACATGGTTGCGGCGCATCGGGCGGTAGCCCCTCTCCGAGTCTTCCTCGTGTTGCTGTTCGGCGTCCTGGTCGTGTTCCAGGTCCTCTCCCTGCCTGGACAGTTCGCGCACATGGCCGAGGAGTCCCCGGACCAGGCGTACCTGAGGTGGCCGATGACCGCCGTGGCGGTGTTCTGGGTGCTGTGTGTTCAGGTCGTGATCGTTTCCACCTGGAAGTTGCTCACCATGGTCAAACACGACCGCATCTTCAGTCCGGGCTCCTTGGCCTGGGTGGATGCGATCGTGTGGGCCATCGCCGCGGCGTGGATCGTGCTTCTGGGCGTGTTTGTCTACGTCGGTCTCAACGCGGACGACCCGGGCGTACCGCTCCTGCTCTTCTTGATGGTCATAGGTGTCACTGTGCTCGGTCTCCTGATGGTGGTGATGCGTGCGCTGCTGCGGCAGGCCACCACGCTGCGGACCGACATGGAGGCGGTGATCTGATGCCCATCGTGGTGCGCATCGACGTCGAGTTGGCCAAGCGCAAGATGAGCGTCGGCGAATTCTCCGAGCAGGTCGGACTCACGCCGGCAAACGTGGCGGTACTGAAGAACGGCCGTGCCAAGGCGGTGCGCTTCAGCACCCTGGAAGCCATCTGCCGGGTGCTCGACTGCCAGCCCGGCGACCTGCTGGAGTGGGTCGAGGAGTGAACGCCGCCGTCATCGGCTGGCTGCCCCGCTGATATAACGAGGGCCGTGCCCATGGGGTCCACCCACCTGGTACTCGGGTGTCCCGTGGTAGCGGGGGTGCCGAACGAAGCTGTCAGGACGGTGTGCATGTCGGGGGACCGTAGGTTCGTGGGTCGGCGACACGTCAGCCGGAGACGGTTGCTCAAAGGTGCCGGCATCGCGGCGGCCGCCACGGCGGCCACGGTGGCGTGGCCACTGTACTCGGCCAGCACGAGACCCAACATCTCCACCAAGGTCACGGGAAGCGGCGCATCGGAAAAGCCAAACGTCTTGTTGATCATCACCGATGACCAACCCCTGCACACGGAGTGGGCGACACCGACTGCCGTGAGCTGGGTTGCAGGTCAAGGAATTCGGTTCCGCAACGCCCACGCCACCACGCCGCTCTGTGCGCCGTCTCGTGCGTCCATCTTCTCCGGTCGTTATGCGCACAACCACCGAGTGCTGGACAACGGGCATCCGTCCAAGTTGGATCAGAACACCACAGTGCAGCGGCAGCTTCAACAGGCTGGATACCGGACCGCGCTGTTTGGAAAGTACGTCAACAACTGGGGGGTGAAGAACCCGCCACCACACTTCGACGAGTGGACTGTTGTGCGGCCCCGTTACGTCGACGCCCACTACAACGTCGACGGCGTCGTCCAGATGGTTCCCGGATACACCACCACGGTGCTGAAGAATCGGCTCCTGGGATTTCTGGATCGGGCGGCGGCCGACAGCAGGCCATGGTTCGCGGTCTTCACTCCCAACGCTCCGCACCGGCCCTCCACCGCCGACGCGCCGTACGAAGGAAGCGAGGTCCCGTCCTGGAGCGGTCGGCCCTCGGTCCTGGAGAAGGACAAGCGAGACAAGCCGCCATTCGTTCGGAGTTCGCGTTACACGTTCGCCGACGGCGAGGACTTGCGGGCGCGGCAGCTACAGTCGCTGCGTTCGGTCGATGATGCGCTCCAAGCGGTCAGGGGCAAGCTGGTCGAAACCGGTCAGCTCGACAACACGCTGGTGATCTACTGCTCCGACCACGGTTACCTCTGGGCCGACCACGCGCTGCTGGACAAGGCCCTTCCCTACGGCCCGGCACACCAGGTGCCGCTCTACCTGTCCTGGCCCGCTGCCGGCCTCGACTCGGGCACAGTCGACGATCGCATCGCCGCGAACATCGACCTCGCGCCGACCATCCTGGACGCCGTGCAGGTCGCCCCCACGACACCACAAGACGGCCGGTCGCTGTTGTCGAACTTTCGCCGCGAGCACATCCTGCTCGAAAGCTGGCGGTGGTCCGACGATGTTCGCGGTGGACGGCCGACCTGGGCGTCCTATCTCAGCACCACGAGGCAGTACGTGGAGTACTACGACCTTCACACCAATTCCGCCGGCGACGAGGTGGGCAGCGGGCGGATCTTCTTCCGCGAGTACTACGACCTGACCCGCGATCCCTATCAGCTGGACAACCTGCTTCACCACGCGACCCCGGCCGGGGAACGGGCCTTGGAGATCCCCTCCCTGGCCAAGCAACTCGCCGCCGACCGGAGCACGTCGGGTCGAACAACCTCGTCCTTGTAGCCTGGGGCGCTGTGACGAACCGAATGCACATGCCCCCCATGTCCTGGCCGCCCGTCGCCACGATCGTGCGTCTCGTCGCGGTCACCGCCCTCGGCGTAGCGCTCCTGGCCGGTTGCAGCTCCGAAGGCGCCGCCACCGAGTGTGGTCTCGACCAGTGCACGGTCACCTTCGATCGAGGCGTCGAGGGCAACGCGAGCGTCCTCGGAGTCGACGCCCGGTTCGTCGGAACAGAAGGCGACCGGGCGACCGTCGAGGTCGCCGGAGAGCGGGTCACGCTGACCGTCGGCGAGCCGGCCACCGAGGTCGGTGGTCTGTCGGTCTCCGCGGAGAGCGTGACCGACTCCCAGGTGGTCGTACGCATCAGCCGGGGGAACTGACGTCACGCCGAGCCAGCGGGTCGCGCGCAGGACACGCCTTCTGATGAAGCGTTCCTGGGTGCCGCCGACGACCTGGACAGTGCTTGGCGCCAGCGCCATGACGACGGTGGGCATCCTGCCGGTGTTCCTGCTCAGCTCCCAGTCTGTGTTCGTACGCGCGGACCTCGACTTCGACGAACGCAGATTCGGCGTCGCGGTGAGCGCGTTCTTCGTGGCCGCTGCGGCATCGGTGTTGCTTGGTGGTGGACTGGTCGATCGATGGGGACGTCGGACCAGCACCGCCGTCGCAGGGCTTCTCACCGCGGCCGGTGGCTTCGGGGTCGCCTGGGCGGCTCGGTCATGGCTGGTTCTCACCGTGGCGATGGTCATCCTTGGGGTCGCCAACGCGGCATGTCAGGTGACGTCGAACGTCACCATGGCCAAAGTGGTGCCGCCGCATCGTCAGGGGCTCGGCTTCGGGGTGAAGCAAGCTGCCATCCCACTCGCGATCACCCTCGCGGGTCTTGCCGTTCCGACGGTCGGCGCGCTGCTCGGGTGGCGGTGGACCTTCGCGCTCACCGGCTTCGGCGGCCTGGCGATCGCTCTCGTGAGCCTGCGCCTTCCCAGCGCCACGGTCGCCGGCTCTCGCCCACTCGGTGCGCTCGATCGTCCCTCCACGGCGGCGCTGGTGACCACGATGATCGCGGTCAGCCTGGCCAGCGCTGCCGGCAACTCTCTCGGCGCTTTCGTGGCCTCCTGGGGTTTCCGGGTGGGTCTGACTCCGGACGTAGCAGGGCTGCTGATGGCGACGGGTAGCGCGGTGAACCTTGTCGTGCGGGTGGTCTCCGGGCACCTCGCCGACCGTCGGCACGGGCGCAACCTGCCGGTTGTCGCGGCCCAGATGCTCATCGGTGCGGCGGCCTTGGCGGTGTTGTCGTTCCCGTCCGAACCCACCGTGGTGGCGGCCGGCCTGATCGCGTTTGCGTTCGGATGGTCGTGGCCGGGGCTGCTGCTGTACGCCGTCGTCCGGGTCAGCAGGGACGCGCCCGGCGCTGCGAGCAGCTATCTCCAGGCAGGAGCTTTCGTTGGTGGAGCAGCAGGACCGGCACTCTTCGGCGCGGTGGTCGCCGCGAGCGGATACGAGACTGCCTGGCGGGTCGCCGCCATGCTGTTCGCCGTCGCGGCCCTGCTGGTCATCGTGGCCCGAAGGATGTTCATCGCCGACCTGATCGCCCGGCCACCCGTGCACCCCATCGGCTACGGCGGGGGACGTAAGGCGCCGGCGTACACGACGCCTCCTCGCCGGCTGGCGCAGACCGGTGAGCGTGGGTCCTCGGGCACGTCGACGGTGGGGGATGCATCGAGCTGACATCGGCGACTGCCGACCGCGCAGCCGAGGAATATGCGCGCCGATCCGTACGCCAGGCCGACCCCTCGCGAGGCGAGGTGAGGCGCTCCGCTCTGCGTGGGCGGTCAGAGGGTGTCGACGGTCTCGATCTTCGATTCGTCGAGCTCGATCCCGAAGCCGGGCGCGGTCCCGACCGCCACTCGTCCGTCGACCGGAGTGGGAAAGTCCTTCTCGAAGTGCAGCTTCTGGTACACCCGGTTGACGAGGTACTCGATCTTCGGGCACACACTCGGCGGCCTGCTCGCGACGACGTGCAGCGCGGCGCGCACTCCGTGCCCGTGCGGGATGACCGGTACTCCGCGGAGCGAGGCGACCGTGCAGATCTGGACCAGCTCGGTCACCCCACCACACCACTCCGGGTCCGACTGCATCACGTCGACGGCGCCGGCCTCGATGTAGCGGAAGGCCTCCCAGCGGCCATAGAGGTGCTCGCCGGCCGTGAGTGGGACGTCGGTCTCGCGCCGCAGCGCCGCCATCGCCTCCAGTTGGTCGGCCGGCAGCGGCTCCTCGAGCCAGTACGGGCGATAGGGCGCGGCCCGGCGCAGCCATTCCCTGGCATAGGGCACGGTCCAGCTCATGAATGCATCGAAGGACAGTTCGACATCCTCATCGACCGCGGCACGTAGCCGGCGGGCGAGGTCGACGTTGGCGGCAAGGCCCTCCGCGCCGTCGCGCGGACCGTAGCCGAAGAACCACTTCTGGTGCCGGAATCCGTTCCCCCGCAGACGGTTGGCGATCTCCTCCGCGTCACCGGGTGCCAGCGAGGATCCCAGCGTGCTCGCGTACGCCTCGATCTCGGCTGACCGTGGACCGCCGAGCAGCTGGCACACCGATGCGTCGTAGTGACGCCCGAGCAGGTCCCACACGGCATTGTCGACGGCACTGATCGCCATCATCGGGTGGCTCGACCTGGCGTGTCTGTCGATGCGATAGAGCTGGTCCCAGAGAATCGAGAACTGGCGCGGGTCCTTGCCGATCAGGAACTCGCGCAGATCGGAGAGCACCAGGTCGGCCGCGGCGCGGTCGACCGGACCGTAGAGCCCGAACTGGCTGCCGGCCTCGATTCTCAGGTAGTACGCCGACACCTGCGGCTGGTCGCCGCCGCTCTGCCACTCCGAGGTCGGGGCGTACTCGGCATAGTGGTGCAGCATCCTGTGCTGCCGGTACGTGGCCGGGCGATCGTAGGCCGGTCCGTGTACGTGCAACACCTGCACCTCGGTGATCCTCACGCGTCCTCCTCGCCCAGCCCCAGCACGACGGCTTCGTAGTCGTTGATCACCGGAACCGTGAACCTCGCCCGGCCGCCCGCGTGCTTCAGCTCGACCTCACGGCCGCCGCGGAGCAGCCGAGCAGCACCCGGCGGTTCGGGACACCGTAGGTCGATCGTGACGTTCGTGACTGGTTGGATCGCCGTGATGGGGCGGCGGTATCCGCCGCAGTAGTTGAGCAGGTGGACGATCAGCCGCCCGTCGCGGTGCCGCATCACGGTCACGTGCACCGCCGCCGGCGCATCGGTCTCGACCAGCGGCTCCGACTCTCCACCGGCCCACCGGATGGCGTTGTGGAGCAGGACGCCGTAGTCGGGGTGACCGTCTGCGGCGAAGAGCTTGTCGGTCTGTCCGGGGAAGAACACCGATCGGCCGGCCCCGAACCGATGGTTGACCAGGACGGGCAGGGACGCGTGGACCGGTGCGTGTGCCGGCGACTCGCTGCGGTCGGCCACCGCCGGGCTCCAACCGCGTTCCGGCGGCTGTGGAACGAACTCGGCGAGAAGCGTGACGGGGACCTGGCCGCCGTGGGCGGCCGTGAGCCAGATGTAGCCGTTGTTGGTGCAGACCTGGGTCTCCTCCAGGCCTTCGGTCAGCGGCGTTCGTTCGGCGATCCACGAGTAGCCGTAGACGAGTGGCCCGCGCTTCACCCCGAGACTGCGGGCACCGAACACGTCGCTCAACCCGTAGTCGTCTCTGCGCTGGAGGTCCTGGTCGTACAGGGAGGTCTCGTACGTCGCCACGACGCCACCGCCAGACTGGACGTACGCGCGCACCGCGGCCTCCTGCTCGGGCGTGAGTACGGCGGTGTTGGGCAGGATCACGACCTTGTATCTGCCGAGCGTCTCCGCGGAAATCCTGGTGTCGAGGATCAGGTCGAAGGGGATGTGGTTCTCCAACATGGCGAGCTCCACACCGCGTACGTGCTGGATGTAGCTGTCATTCTTCGGATCGTTCGATCCGAACCGCTCCTGCGACAGCCTGGAGTGCACCACCGCCACGTCGGCGACGGACTCGACCTCGTCGAACACGTCCTCATGACGTTCGAGCAGCTGGAAGAACTCGCCGATGTCGTCCTGGCCACGCTGGTCGAGAAAGTCCAAGCCATGCGTACCGACAAACGTGCAGTCCCAGAACCCGCCGCCGTTCGCCAGCGCACCCGCGAGCCAGAGCCGAAGCTCGGGCGTGACGACGGAGGTGTAGCGCGAGGAGTTGTCGAAGGGTCCGAAGAGGATCGTCGCGGGCTTGCCGGGTGCGGCGGCGCGCAGGTACTTCGTCGCCTCCTCCGCCCGCCACACCGGCGTCGGCAACAGGCCCGACCCGTACGATCCCTTGATCAGGTCGAACGTGGGGGCGGCAACGATGTCCCACAAGGGCCCGAGCCCCTGCAGATCCAGGGCTGACCGGTCCAACCAGCCAGCGTCCAACCCCGACGGTCCCTCGGCGACGTAGGCCTTGTCGTCGCCGAACTCCTTGATCAGCCGGTGGATGTCTTCGGAATGGCGCTGAACACAGGCGATGCGCCACTCCCGCCAGGCCCGATAGGCGGGATCGTCCCACGACTCACCGGCGGGCATCTCGTGGCCGGTGTCGTCCTTGAAGCGCCTTTCGACGTCCGGGCCATAGGCCAGCGGACCGAACGACGGTGCGTTCTCCCAGATTCCGTCGACGTCATAGCGCTCGAGGATCTCCCGCACGATCGGGAAACCGTAACCCTCGTTGCGGAACGGGCTGCATGGTGTCGACGCGTGCAGCCCGCTGAGCATCAGTGGTTGGCCGTCGCGGTCGTAGGTGAACCAGTCCGGGTGCGCCTCGAACATGTCAGGGTGCCCACCGCGGAAGTCCACCCGGGCCAGCAGTCGGATTCCTTCGCTGGCGGTCAGGTCCCGCAGCTCGCGCAGGATGTCGCCGGCCATGCCGGCGACCCGGTGGTGGCCCGGCACGTCGCTCGGATAGAACGCCCACAGACCGCCACCGTTGACGATCAGGACGTTGCCGTGCAGCCGCTTGACGTAGTCGACGACCGCTTGCGGGTCGTAGCCGATGATGTCGATTTCCCTGAGGACGGTCTGCACGATTCTCAGGGGCCGGTCGTGCCACTGCCTGTTTGCGTCCGTCATGTCACCAACTCTTCGTCGCGGCGCCCTCGTCGCCGTGTGCCGGCCATGCCCGCCTGAGATGGCGCCCAGCCGCTACTCGGTCAGGAAGTACTGCGGGGGATTCGTCGGCCCGGGCGTGGGCCACCGGAAGGCATCCCACATCTGCGTGGGCACGTTCTTCATGCGGTTGGTCACGGTGCCATAGCCGACGGGCGGCAGCGCTATCCCCATGTTCCAGAACTGGTCCTTCGAGATCTGGAGAATCTGCGACATCACCTCGTACTGCTCGTCGACCGACACCTTGGAACGCAAGGTCTGCCGGTAGAGCTCCATCTGTTTCAGCATCGGAGGTGGCGGCTCTTCCTTGTCTCCCGGATCGCCGACGAACCAGCGGTACCACAGCATCGCCCAGAACGCGCCCTGCAGGAATCCCGGTATGAAGCAGCGCGGGTCGATGAGGACGTCCTTGTAGCCGATGTCCCCGGTGTCCACTGCCCCGTCGTGCTTGTTGGCCTCTGTCGTGGCCTCGAAGTAGGAGTCCTCCGCCGCCCTGACCCGCATGTCGATGCCGACCTCGCGCCAGAACTTCCGCACCATTTCCATCGTGTCGATCATGCCGAAGTAGAAGGTCTTGGTCAGCATGACGAACGTGATGGGATTTCCGTCCGGTCCGAGCCGGATACCTTCGGGGTTTCGCTTGGCGTACCCCGCCCGGTCGAGGTATTTGTTCGCTTCCTGGGGGTCGTACTCGGTGTACTGCTTGGCCATTTCCCCGCCGTCGTCCCAGTACGGCGCGTTGGGCCGTGGGGCGATCTGCCACGGCTCGCCCTGGCGTTGGTAGACGGACTTGATGATCTCGGCCCTGTCGATGGCGTACGAGAGTCCGATGCGGAAGTCCCGGTTGCGGAAGATGGCGCGCTTGACCGGGTCCTGATGGGTGAGGTTGAGCGTGATCCAGGTGGTGTTGAGCTGGCTCGGCTCCATCTCGAAGAACTCGAACTCGCCTTGGCTTCGGCTCTGTGCGAAGACTGGCTTGTTGTTCGAGGTGTTGATCGTGCGGAACGTCAGGTCGATGTCTCCACCCGAGGCACTCAGCAACATGGGTTCCTCTTCGGTGAAGATGCTGAACACCACCCGATCGATGTAGGGCAGCTGGCTTCCGTCGGGGTCGACCTTGAAGTAGTAGGGGTTGCGTACGAACTCGACGCGTCCTCCGCCGCCCTCGCCCACGGCGTTGGTGGGGATCCAGGCGTGGAGCCGGGGCATGTCCGGATTGGCCCACCAGTCTGCCTTGGCGAAGAAGAGCCCGATCCAGTCCGAGAAACCTTCCTTCTCGGCGAGCGTGTCCACCTCGGGGTTGTACTTCTTGTGGAACTGCTTCAGGTAGTGGGCGGGCAGCTCTTTGAACGCCGTGTCGTAGGTCGCGAGCCAGTGCAGGAGTTGACCGTTCGGCTCCGGATAGACGAAGCGGAAGCGGGTGGTGTCGCGCTTCTCGACGGAGACCGGATCCAGCTCGCTGCCAGCGGTGAGAGAGAAGGCGTAGGCAGGCGTCAACTCCTTGTTCAGGAAGACGTCCTCGTACCAGAACATGATGTCGTCAGCAGTGAACGGTTTGCCGTCCGACCACTTCAGCCCTTCCCGGAGGGCAAAGGTGTACTCGGTCCCCAGGTCGTTGACCTCGAAGCTCTCGGCGAGGTTGGGGACAATCTCCTGCCACGTCGGATCCCAGTGGACAAGGCGGTCGTAGAACGTGCGGCCGAGGATCGGTGTGTCGGTGGCTCCCAACATGTAGCTGTTCCAGGTCCCGCCGTACGTGCCGACTCGATCGATCGGCTCGAGCACGAGCGGCCGCGTGGGCAGCCGGTCCTTCACCGGCGGCAGTTTGCCGTCCTTGACCTGTCGAGCAAGCATGGGCGCTTCCGCACCCTTTTTGGCGCGTGATCCTTGCTGCCTGTCACCTTCCCCCGGCTGCGTGGAGAGCAGGTCGCAGCCACTGAGAAGGAGTGCACCTGAAGCCAACCCGCTGCCGAGCCTCAGGAACTCCTGCCGAGTCAGTCTGGCCGACGTCATTCGTCCGGTCTCCCTCCAGCCATCCGCTGCGCCCGTTCGACTCGTGGCCTTGCCTGGATATCGGACTGGCGGGACCACCTGCCAGGGCCGGCACGGTGGACGGCGGTGGCATGGACCCGTCGACGGACCGGAAAGCCCAGACAGGGCAGCACGTTGCCTCGGTGTGCCGAATCGGTCTCAGGGCGGGACGGACGGTAGTCATCCCCGTGGATCGATCCGCTCACGGAACCATTCCGTGGTACGGAAGTGAGCTTCCGTTCGACGCGAGGCTAGTCGAGGCGCACGTGCCGTCAACGTGTTCTGTCCGGAGATGGCAACGTTCAGTGACGCCGCTCCCTTGCCAGGAAAGGCGGCGCGACAGCGGGCTGCTGGGTGATCGTCGCGCACGCGATGGTGGCGTCCTTGTCGCCGGCGGGCGATGTTACCGATGCCATTCTCCTCGAGTGGATAACATTTGGTGGCGACATCGCGGGTCGGGCCGCGGGAGAGGAGCGCCATGGCCGAGGCCACCGCGCGTCCCGCGAGGCCGCCGAGAATGTCTGACGTCGCCCGGAGTGCCGGGGTGTCGGCGCAGACGGTCTCGCGTGCGCTCCGCGACTCGCCGAACGTCAGACCCGAGACCAGGAAGCGCGTGCTCGCCGCGGCGGGGCAACTCGGCTACCGGTTCAACAACGCCGCCCGGGTGCTCGCCTCCGGTCGCAGCCACACCATCGGGCTCGTGCTGCTGCAGTCCGGCGGCTACTACTCGCGCTCCGCGGTGACCGCGGGCGTTGAGGCGGCGGCGGGCGAGTCTGGGTACGCAGTGAGCATCGCGACCATCGCCAGGCTCGACACCGGCCTCATGGAGCGGTCGTTGTCCAAGCTTGCCGACCAGAGCGTGGACGGCATCGTCCTCGCGGTCCCGCTCATCTCCGTGACTCAGAAGATGGAGGACATCACCCGCGACATCCCCACCGTCACGCTCGACGGTTCGCGCACCGCGAGTGCCCGGGTCCTGGGGATCGACCAGCGGGAGGCGGGACGCATCGCGACGCAGCACTTGCTCGATCTCGGCCATCGCCAGGTCTGGCACGTCTCCGGACCGAAGGAGTGGATCGAGGCGCACCAGCGGTGCCTCGGTTGGCAGGATTGCCTGGCCTCGGCCGGTATCGAGGCACCGCCACCGCTGGAGGGCGACTGGTCGCCTGAGTCGGGATACCAGCGTGGCCAGGTGCTCGCGGTGATCCCGGACGTGACTGCTGTCTTCGCTGCCAGCGACGAGATGGCCTTCGGGGTGATCCGTGCCCTGCGCGAGCGTGGCCGGTCGGTGCCCGACGACGTGTCGATCGTGAGCGTCGACGACATCGCCCTGGCGGCGTACTGCTCCCGCCGCTGACGACCGTGCGACAGGACTTCTACCGCTGCGGCACAGCAGCCGTCGACCTGCTGCTGCAGGGCGACGATGCCGCGGGTGGCGAGTACGTCGCTCCCGCGACACTGTCGGTACGCGCCTCCACCGCACCGCGACGTTCCCCCTGAAGGGGTGGAAAGTCGCGCGGCACAAAAGCATCTCTTGCACATTGATGTTATCGATGCCACTCTGACAACGCTCTGATCGGCAAGGGTGAGCCAGGACCCAGAGGTGGGGCGCGGCGTCACTGCCACAGAGCCGCGATCGGGCCAGCGGCAGGAGGGTGCGGGTGAGCAGGCTGTCGCGCCGGGCCGTCGCCGCCCTGAGCGCCGGCGTAGGTGTAGCCATTGCCGCGCTTGCGGTCACCGGCATCGTGCTCGCCCGCCCCGCGGGCGAGGTCGCCTCGATCGACGGGTACACCGTGACCCGGGACGAGCTGCTCTTCCACCTGCGGCGGCTCGAACCGACGATTCAGAACGAGCTGCGCAACGAGCATCGACTGCAGGGCGCGATCGACTGGACCACGCCGGTCGGCGACGGCACCGCCCTCGACCAGCTCACCACTCGTGCGCTCGACGAGATCAAACGCGACAAGGCCACACTCATTCTCGCCGAGGAGCGCGGGCTCGGCGTCGCGATCGACCACGAGGACTTCCTCGCCCAGCTGGCCGACGAGAACGAGCGACGTGCCGACGCCCTCGCGAGGGGCGAGGTCGTCTACGGCGTCACGGCGTTCTCGCCCGAGGAGTACTACTCACACCGGCTCACCGAGATCACGACTGCACTGAAGGAACGACTCAGCGCCGCCGCCGGTGACCCGCTCTGGGTCGACGACGTCGATGTCCGGCGCGCGTTCGACGCGGACCGGGAGGCGTGGAGCGCCAACGCGACCACCTACAGCTACTCGAAGCTCGTCGTCCGGGTGCCCGAAGGCGACGGCGCCTCCACGGACTACGCGGCACGCCTGAACCGGCGAGTCGCCGCCGCCGGGCGACTTGCGGACGTCGCCGCCCGGGAGCCCGGTGCCATGCTCACGACCGATACGTACGACGGCGGCTTGACAGGGGCGAACGCCCACGACCAGGACCTCATGACGCTGCTCGGGAACCTCGCCCCGGGGGAGATCTCCGCCCCGGTGATGGGCACTGGCCAGATCACCTACTACGAGCTCGACGGCAGGACCGTCGATGAGAGCGCAGCGCTCGCCGACTACTCCCGGCGCATCCGCCAGGCACTCATCGAGGAGAGGTTCAACCAGTACGTCGAGCACCGGATCGCCACCAGCGACATCGAGGTCGACGCCGAGGCGTTGGACGCCATCAACGCAAAGGATGTGCAGGAATGAAACCTGTCGCTACCGCACCACCACCCCCCGGAGCGCCGACACGCCGACGACCCTCTTCGCGGGCGCTCCGCAGGGGCCTCGTCGCCCTGCTCGCCGCGCTCCTCACCGGATCGCTCGTGACCGTCATGCCGGCCGCCGCAGCTCCAAGCGGCGTCGCCGCCGCCACCAAGCCGAGCTGGCCGGGCAACACGCCCAACCCGAACGGCGGCACGGACTACTTCATCGACGCGACGAGTGGTTCCGACAACGCCGGCGGCACATCGCCGGAGTCCGCCTGGCGCAGTCTCGCCAAGGCAAACGCGACGACGTTCGCCCCCGGTGACCGCATCCTGCTCAAGGCCGGCGAGCAGTGGCATGACGAGCAACTGTGGCCGAAGGGCTCGGGCAGTGCAGGCCGGCCGATCACCATCTCGGCGTACGGCGATCCGCGCGCCGGCCGGCCGTACATCGCGACGAACGGCAACGTGCCAAGCCCGTTCAACGCGGACGGCACGAAGAATCCCGAGACGGTGGGCCTGACCGGCGCCATCGTGCTGCGCAACCAGCAGTACTTCGAGATCAACAACGTCGAGCTGTCCAACGACGACGACTTCGCGACCGACATCACCACAGAACGCGTCGTTCGCGACGGAATCATGGTGTCGATCAACGCCGACCTCCTGGCCGACGGCGCGGACAACATCATGGACCACTTCCGCATCTTCGATGTCTACGTCCACAACACCGACGGCCCGAGCTTCTGGCAGCAGATGCACTACGGCGGCATCAACTTCCAGGTCTTCGGCAGCCGCAACTACCGGGAGTACGGCACCGGCGGCTACTACTTCCAGGATGTCCGGATCGAGAACAACACCTTCGAGAACGTCGAGCTGCACGCCATCCAGTTCGCGTTCAACTGGTTCGGCGACCGCACAGCCGACTCCGGACAGTACGACGAGAATGGGAAGTGGCACGAGGGCTGGGAACAGCTGTGGGTGCGCACCCGCGACCTCTACAGCCGGGACGTCTACATCGGCCACAACTACGCCGAGAGTATCGGCCAGGGCGCGATCCAGCTCGCCAACACCAAGAACATGACGGTTGAGTACAACGAGGTGAACGGGTTCCTCGAGCGCTACAACTCCGTGTCCGTCGCGCTGTATCTGTGGGCGGGCGCTGACTCGGTCATGCAGTACAACGAGGTCTACGGCGGCCCGTACAACGAGTTCGACGGCACCCCGTGGGACCTGGAGTACACGAACTTCAACGTCACGTACCAGTTCAACTACTCACACGACAACCCGGCCGGCTGGATGTCGTACATGGGCAACAGCTCCAACTCGGTCGCCCGCTACAACCTGAGCGTCAACGACAACGGCGTGCTCGTGAAGAACATGCTGTCGACGAACTACTCACCGACGTACTTCGTGAACAACACCTTTGTTTACAACGGCGCGGAAATGGACTACTTCCACGACGAGACGTTCCTGTCCAGGGTCTACTTCCTGAACAACATCTTCTACAACTACTCGACGACTGAGCCGACGCCGTGGTACCGCCGGACCGACGCTCTGCGCCACGCGGTGTTCTCGAACAACGACTTCTACGAGGCGAGCGGCAGCCACTCCAGTCAGGAACCGGCGGACCCGAACGGGCTGCGGGTCGACCCGAGGTTCGTGGGCAACCCAACTTCATACCTCACCGGGGCGGGCGTGGACAGGATTCGGAAGGCCGCGGCCCAGTTCCGGCTACGTGATGAGTCCCCGCTGATCGACGCCGGCCGGTACAACGCGCACCTGGGATCCGAGGACTTCCTCGGTACGCACATCTACTACGGCGACGCACCGGACATCGGCATCGCGGAGAGCCGGATCGGCGAGAAGGTCACCAACCCGGTGGACGACGACCCGATCGAGGAGGAGCCCGGCAACCGGGTCAACCTCGCGCTCGGCAAGCCGGTCACCGCGAGCTCGACCCACCCGGGGGCAGGCGGCACGCTCGGCGCGGAGAAGTTGACCGACGGCGACCTGACGACCCGGTGGGCGGCGGCCGACGACGCGGCCTACCCGATCACGCTCGACATCGACTTCGGAGGGGACACCACGTTCGACGAGGTGTACCTGGACGAGTACACCGACGGGGGCACCAACCCGCGGGTGCAGTCGTTCGACCTGCAGCGGTGGGACGCCGGGACGGGCGAGTGGGTGACGTTCGCGAGCCACGACGGCGGCATCGGCCACGACCTCACCGTGACCGGCTTCGGCAGCGTCACGACCTCCCGACTGCGGGTGGCGCTCACCGAGCAGATCGCCACCGAGGTCTACACCCCGACCATGACCGAGATCGCCGTGTACCGAACCGGCTAGGTCGCGGCTGCGGCGCGGCAGGCGGCTGACAGGTTCCGGTCGTGAGCCGGTCAGCCGAGGTCGGCGACCTTACGCTCCAGCACGGCGCGTTCGCGGTCGTTGCCGCACAGGTGTACGGCGACCTGCAGGTCGGCGCGCGCCTCGTCGATGCGTCCCAGGCGGGTGAGCAGCTCGCCGCGAACCGTCGGGAGCAGGTGCGAGCTCGACAGCACCTCGGCGGCAACGAGCTCGTCCACGAGGGGCAGCGCCGCGGCCGGTCCCTGGGCCATGGAGACCGCCACCGCCCGGTTGAGGTCGACCACAGGCGACGGCGCGAGCCGGCCGAGTGCCTCGTAGAGGAGCACGATGCGTTCCCAGTTCGTCGCGTCGACGGACGGGGCGACGGCATGGCATTCGGCGATCGCGGCCTGCAGGCCGTACGCGCCCAGGCCCCGGCCGACCTGCTCCGCGCGGGCGAGCGCGGCTTGTCCCCGGCGGATCGCGGCGCGGTCCCAGCGGCGGCGGTCCTGGTGTTCCAGCAGGATCGGCTCACCGTCCGATCCAATGCGGGCGGGGAAGCGCGCCGCGGTCAGCTCCAGCAGAGCCAGCAGGCCGTGGACCTCGGGTTCGTTCGGCACCAGCCGGGCCAGCATCCGCGTGACGCGCTGTGCCTCGCTCGCGAGGTCGAGTCGGATCAGATCCTCACCGGAGCTGGCCGAGGACCCTTCGGTGAAGATCAGGTAGACCACGGTGAGCACCGATCCGAGCCGCTCGGTCCGCTCCTTCGCCGGTGGCACCTCGAACGGCACCCGGGCCGCTCCGAGGGTCTTCTTCGCCCGGGTGATTCGGGCCTGCACGGTCGCGGTCGGGACGAGGAACGCCTTGGCGATCTCGTCGCTCGTCAGACCGCCGACCACCCGCAAGGTGAGCGCGACTCTCGCCTCCCGCGACAGCACCGGGTGGCAGGAGATGAACATCAACGCGAGCATGTCGTCGTCGATCTGGTCCGGATCCCACAGCACGTCCTCGCCGTCTCGGACCGGATCGGCGGGCGCGCTCCCCGAGACGACGCCGCCCTCGCCCAGGTTCTGAGCGAGGGCGGCGTACCGCGCGTCAAGGGCGGAGCGCCGGCGGAAGGCGTCGATCGCGCGGCGCCGGCCGACGGTGAGCAACCACCCCGCCGGGTTGCGGGGCACACCCTCGCGTGGCCAGGTCACCAGTGCCTCGGCCAGCGCCTCCTGGGCGAGGTCCTCGGCCAGCGCGAAGTCGCCGGTGTACCGGGCGAGCGCACCGACGATCCGGGCGGACTCGATCCGCCAGACAGCCCCGACGGCCTCACGGCCGGTGGGATCAGCCATCCCCGACTCGCCCGGTCGATCCGTTCAGAGCTGACCGGTGGCTTCGCGCCACGCCCGCTCCTTCTTGATCCACTCGTTGTCCTGGGGAAACTCGTCGATCGTCGAGACCCGACGGATCTCGGCCTTGGCGCCCGGCCCGGCCATCGGCGCCCGCTTCGCCCACTCCACGGCCTCCTCCTTGGAGGCGACGTTGAGGATCCAGAAGCCCCCGAACAGCTCCTTGGTCTCGCCGTAGGGACCATCGGTGACCACCGGCGGGTCGGACGAGTAATCCACAACCACACCTTGTGCGGCGTCGTCGAGGCCCTCGGCGGAGATCAGCACGCCGGCACGGATCATCTCGTCGTTGAACCGGCCCATCGCCTCGATGATCTCGTTGAAATCGACGTCTTGGAACGCTTTGTACGTCTCGTCGGTGGCGCGCATGATCAGCATGTACTTCATGGTTCTGTCTCCTGGCTTGTCCGGGGTCCCTCTCTCGGGCCCGCTTACCCCTAGGTCGAACGGGGAAAGTCGTGGATCGACACAGCTCGCCAACCTTTTCGAGGGACTCCGGAAGCCATCCGGCCGGGGATGTCCAGGTCGGCCTGAGGTGCGGCCGACCTGGACATCGGTGTCAGGCGAGGTCGAACCGGTCGAGGTTCATGACCTTGTCCCAGGCCGCCACGAAGTCGCGTACGAACTTCTCCTGCGCGTCGTTGGCCGCGTAGACCTCAGCGAGGGCTCGGAGCTCGGAGTTGGAGCCGAAGACGAGGTCGATGGCGGTGCCGGTCCGGGTGATCTCGCCGCTGGCGCGATCACGACCCTCGTACACGAACTCCTGCGACTCGGACGCCTTCCACTCGGTGTTCATGTCGAGCAGGTTCACGAAGAAGTCGTTGGTCAAAGTCCCGGGCCGGTCGGTGAAGACGCCGTGCTGGGCCTGTCCGACGTTGGCGTTCAGGGCACGCATGCCGCCGACCAGAACCGTCATCTCGGGAGCGGTCAGCGTCAACAGATTGGCCCGGTCCAGCAGCAGGGTCTCCGCCGGCAACTTCTCCCCGGCTCGGACGTAGTTGCGGAACCCGTCTGCGGTCGGTTCGAGCACGGCGAACGACTCCACGTCGGTCTGCTCCTGCGAGGCGTCCGTACGCCCCGGCGCGAACGGGACGGTGATGTCGTGCCCGGCGTTCTTCGCCGCTTGCTCGACGGCCGCACACCCACCGAGGACGATCAGGTCGGCGAGCGAGACCTGCTTCCCGCCTGGCTGCGCGCTGTTGAAGTCCCGCTGGACCTGCTCCAGGACCTGGAGCGCCTTGGCGAGCTCGGCCGGGCTGTTGACCTGCCAGTCCTTCTGCGGTGCAAGGCGGATCCGTGCCCCGTTGGCCCCGCCACGCTTGTCGGTGCCGCGGAAGCTTGCCGCCGACGCCCACGCGGTGGAGACCAGCTGGGAGATGGACAGGCCCGATGCGAGGAGCGTGCCCTTGAGGGCAGCGATGTCTTCGTCCGCGATGAGCTCATGGGTGACCTCGGGGACGGGATCCTGCCACAGCTGCGGCTCCGGAACCCATGGGCCGAGGTAGCGGGAGACCGGGCCCATGTCGCGGTGCAACAGCTTGTACCACGCCTTGGCGAACGCGTCGGCCAACTCGTCCGGGTGCTCGAGGAAGCGCCGCGAGATCGGCTCGTAGACCGGGTCGAAGCGCAACGCGAGGTCCGTCGTCAGCATCGTCGGCGCGTGGCTCCGCGACGAGTCGTGGGCGTCGGGCACAGTGCCGGAACCGGCGCTGTCCTTCGGCTTCCACTGGTGCGCCCCGGCAGGGCTCTTGGTCAGCTCCCACTCGTAGCCGAACAGAGTCTCGAAGAAGCTGTTGTCCCACGTCACCGGGGTCGGCGTCCAGGCACCCTCGAGGCCGCTGGTGATCGTGTCCGCGCCCTTGCCGCTACCGAAGGTGTTCCGCCAGCCGAGGCCCTGCTCCTCGAGGGGCGCCGCCTCCGGCTCGGGCCCGACGTTCTCCGCGTGACCCGCACCATGGGTCTTGCCGAACGTATGGCCGCCGGCGATCAGCGCGACCGTCTCCTCGTCGTTCATCGCCATCCGGCGGAAGGTCTCGCGAATGTCCCTGGCGGCGGCCAGCGGATCCGGGTTGCCGTTGGGGCCTTCGGGATTCACGTAGATCAGGCCCATCTGCACGGCGCCAAGAGGTCCCGCGAGTTCCCTGTCGCCGCTGTAGCGCTCATCTCCGAGCCAGGTGTCCTCAGGCCCCCAGATGATCTCCTCGGGTTCCCAGATGTCCTCGCGCCCGAACCCGAAGCCGAACGTCTTGAACCCCATCGACTCCAGGGCACAGTTTCCGGCGAAGACCAGGAGATCGGCCCAGGAGATCTTCTGGCCGTACTTCTGCTTGACCGGCCAGAGCAACCGGCGCGCCTTGTCGAGGCTCGCGTTGTCGGGCCAACTGTTGAGGGGGGCAAATCGCTGCGTGCCGGCGCCGCCGCCACCCCGGCCGTCGGCGATGCGGTAGGTGCCCGCCGCATGCCAGCTCATCCGGATGAAGAGCGGTCCGTAGTGGCCGTAGTCAGCCGGCCACCATTCCTGCGACGTCGTCATCACCTCGACGATGTCTCGTTTCAGCGCGTCGAGGTCGAGGGTCTTGAACTCTTCTGCGTAGTTGAAGTCCTCACCCATCGGACTGGATCGGGGCGAGTGCTGGTGGAGTACCTGCAGGTTCAGCCGATTCGGCCACCAGTCCTGGTTCGTCCTGGGCCGAGTCGGCGTGGGAGTCGGCGCGGAGATTGCTGGGTTCTCACTTTCGCTACCGCGGTCAGACACGTTGGTCCTTCTCCTGTCTCGCTGTTCTCATCTGGTGGCTGGTTGGTTCGCCGCGACACACTCGGGACATCGGCCCCAGTAGATGACCTCGGCTTCGTCGATCTCGTAGCCCGAGTCATCAGCGGCCGTCAGGCAGGGGATGTTGCCGACCGCGCAGTCGACATCGGCGATGGCACCGCACGTCCGACAGACGACGTGGTGGTGGTTGTCCCCGACCCGCGCCTCGTAGCGCGCCAGGGAGCCGCGCGGCTGGATACGCCGCACCAGACCCGCGTCGGTCAGCACCCGCAGTACGTCATAGACGGCCTGGTGGGACACCCCGGCGAGGTTCTCCCGAACGGCACCGATGATCGACTCCGTGTCGGAGTGGGGATGGTCGTGCACCGCGGACAGCACCGCGATCCGCGGTCGGGTGACCCGCAGTGCGGCCCCGCGCACCATCCGCTCGAGGTCCGAAGTCGTTGGCACGCTCCGAAGTTTGGCGCAGTTTCTGGAATCAATCAAGTATCAGGCGGGCCGGGCGCGTTCCGGCCGATTCCATACCAGTCCGCATCGAAGGGGGACATCCGTCAGCACTTGCCTGTGCCCTGTCTTCCCTGGACTAAGATCTGTGCCGGCCGACATGGGCGGCCGACGGTCCGCGTGAAGGGTCGAACCCACCCGTTCACGTCCACCTCGACCGTGGCGCGCTGACTTCCAGCCCGTGAGTAGCGGACGCCGGGCAGAGTGGAAGGAACGTGCCCATGCCCACCCGAAATCTGCCCGAACGACCATCTTTGGTGTACCTGCGCAAGCTCGCCAAGGAGCGGTTGGTCGCATTACGCACGACTCGCCCGGCGACAAAACTCGCCGACACCCAGCAGGCGATTGCCCGCGAGTACGGCTTCTCGAGTTGGCGGGCACTGAAGGCGGAGGTTGATCGGCGACGTGCTCCGAGCACGGCCGACTTCTTCGGCGCGTGCACGACGGGAGACGTCGACGCCCTGCGCATGCACCTGCAGATCGATCCCGGCCTGGTTCGCGAGCGAAACTCGGAAGGCAGCACGGGGCTGCACCTCGCGGTGCGCCACCCAGATGCGCTGCGCCTCTTGATCGAGCACGGTGCCGATCCCCACGTGCGCGACGTGGGCGACAACGCCAGCCCGTTGCACCTTGCCGCCGGGCGAGGGCATCTGGACAGTGTCCGGGTTCTCCTCGACGCGGGGGCTGACGTGCAGGGCGCGGGAGATGTGCACCAGGCCGACGTGATCGGCTGGGCGGCACATGAAGGTAATGAGGCGGTCGTCAACCTGCTGCTCGAGCGTGGGGCCCGCCATCACATCTTCTCCGCGATTGCTCTCGGTGATCTGGAGATCGTCGAAGGCCTGGTCGAGGAGGATCCTGAGTGCCTGTTCCGCCGCCGCTCGCGGTTCGAGAACGGGCAGACGCCACTCCACGCCGCGCTGGCGCCGCCGGACGGGTTGTCAGGAAAGGACCGGCAGTACCCCATGCTCGAGCTCCTGATCGAGCATGGCGCCGAGGTCGACGCGAAGGACGACAAGGGCCGCACGCCGTTGATGATCGCAATGCTGCGTGGCGATCGAGAAGGAATGCGCCTGCTCAAAGCCGCCGGAGCCGAGGAGCCGCGCCAGGCCGAGCGGTCGAGCGCTGACGCTCTTGGCCAGTCGATCAGGAAGCTCTCGATCGGCATGTCCGCACCCAACCTCGCTGAGACGGTGGCGTGGTACACATCCATCGGGTTCAAGGTGGTGACGAGCCACGAGCAGGACGGTGAACTGGACTACGTCATCTTGTCGATCGGCGCTGCGGAGATCCACTTCAATCGTTTCGGCGAACCGGCCTCGCAGGCGCCGACGCTCTGGTTCGTCACCAAACGGATCACAGAGCTGTACGACTGGCTGAAGCAGCGCCAGCTCAGGGTGATGACGGAGCCGGACAGGGTTGATGAACCGGAAGTGCGCTTCGAGGAAGACCTGTATGAACCCTTCTACGGCGGCCGCCAGTTCAGCATCAAGGACAACAACGGCACGTCACTGATCTTCTACGACCCCGTACAGGAATAGGCCCTCAACCCACCAGTGACGAAGGCCTGCGTCGTACGGCTGACCTACGTGCCGGCGCCGGCGCGGAGGGCGGATGGGTCGAGCCGGTCACGTGCACCCTGCTCTTGCGGGTTGTGGCCGCTCGGCCACATCCGGCGGCGAGCGTTGACACCGGCCAGACACCGCCGATAATTTCCCGACAATGAAATTGACCTTCCATTCCTTAGAATTGGCGCTCGACGTGAGCGCCCTTCGGGTAAGAGCCCGGCTTCCGGGACCTCGTGTGGTCGCAGTGGTGTCATCCGCATCTCACCAAGGGACGGCATAGATGACGAGACGCCTTTCGCGTAAGGAGTTCATGTCGATCGGAGCGATGGGGACCGCCGCCCTGCTCACCTCGTGCGACCTGTTGGCGACCGACCCCACGCGCAAGGCCGGCGGCGGACAGGCCGGAGGCGGCACCAACGGGCCGGAGGCGCCGAGCCTGACCCGGCTCGTGAAGAAGGGCGAGCTACCGCCGGTGAAGGAGCGACTGCCGAATGAGCCTAGGGTGATCGACCCTGTCGAGCGGATCGGTCAGTACGGCGGAACCTGGCGCACCGCTCTGGAAAGCACCGACCCGGGCTGGCTGTACATGACGATGCGGTACGACCAGCATCTGGTCGGCTGGGATCCGCAGTGGCAGAAGATCGTCCCGTTCGTCGCCGAGTCCTTCGAGGTCGCGAATGATGCCCGGGAGTTCAACTTCACCCTCCGGTCGGGGATGAAATGGTCCGATGGCGAGCCGTTCACTGCCGACGACCTGGTGTTCTGGCACGACGCGGTGCTCACCAACTCCGAGCTGACCCCGGTCGTCGGTCCGCAATACGGCGACGACGAGAAGCCGGTACGGGTCGAGAAGCATGATGACCAGCACGTGTCGTTCGTCTTCCAAGAGCCCCACGGCCTGTTTCTTCACGAGCTCGCGTGGTTCTGGACTTCGTTCGAGATGCTTGCTCCGCGGCACTATCTGAAGCAGTTCCACCCGAAGTACAACCCGAACGTCGATGAGTTGGTCGCTGAGGCCAAGGTCCCGGACTGGGTGGAGCTCTTCTTCCAGAAGCAGGACTGGTTGAACAATCCTGACCTCCCCACGCTCACGCCGTGGGTACCCACCCGCCCGTTCAACGATGGCCGCCGCATGACCTGGCGGCGCAACCCTTACTACTGGTCTGTCGACTCGAAAGGGAGCCAGCTCCCCTACCTCGACGAGGCGACGTTCACCTTCTTCAACGACCCGGAGACGTTGCTGCTCAACGCGGCGAACGGCGACATCGACATGTACATGCGTGCGGAGACCACGACGCCGCAGAACAAGCCGGTCCTCGCGCAGTCTGCCAAGACCGGCGGGTACCGACTGATGGACGTCACCACGTCCGATCTCAACACGATGGGGCTCTGCCTGAATCTGACCAACCCGAACAAGGCCAGACGCCAGGTCTACCGGGACAAGAACTTCCGCATCGGCCTGTCGCATGCCATCAACCGGCAGGAGATCATCAACGTCGTTCATCAGCGGCAGGGCCGGCCGTGGCAGACCGCGCCCCGGCCAGAGGTTCCGTTCTACGAGTCCGACGACTTCGGTACGCAGTACACGGAGTTCGACCTCGACCTGGCGAGTGAGTATCTCGACAAGACCGGATTCACCGAACGCGACAAGGACGGGATCCGGCTGGGGCCGGACGGGGAACCGATCATCGTGACCGTGCTGACCCCGAGCCGCTACACGTTGATCGTCGACGCTCTCCAGATGATCAAGCCCACCTGGGAGAAGGTCGGCGTCGGACTGCGGATCGACAACGTGGATCCGACCCTGGTCGGCGACCGGCTCGAGGCCAACGAGTACGACTCCACGGCAGATGCCGGTCAGCTCGGCTACATGGACATGATCCGTGACCCACGATGGCTGTTCGCCTCCAGCGGGAACTCGCTGTACGCCCCCCTCTGGGCCAACTGGTTCACGGGCGCCACACCACAGGAGGAACCCCCGGCGGCGATGCTGCGGCAGATCGAGATCTACCGCGAGGAGGTCGTCACCAAGACCAACGTGGAGGACATGTTCGAACCCATGCGACGGATCATCGAGATCGCACGGGACGAGTTCTGGTCGATCGGCATCAGCCTGCCCGAGAGCTACTACGCCGTGGTCAAGAACAACTTCCGCAACGTGCCGGACGACATGTGGATGGCATTCATGTACCCGGGGGTCACCCAGGTCTCCCAGTACTTCATCGACCAGTAGCGAGGCATCGCGTTCGCGGTCTCCGACCTGAGAGGGAGTGCCCATGTCCGTGCCCTGCGTCGTCCATCCCGCCAGGCCGGCACCGTCCGCGGGTCTGGTGACCAGGTTGCGCGCTCTCTCGACGTCGCTGGTGTCCGACGCGTTCGGCCGCTGGGCCGGAGCGCCGGGCATCGGACCGGTCGCCGGGCTGTCCGCCCCGTCGCGATCGCGGGTCTTGCCGTCGATGACGGTGATCTGGTGGTGGGGGACGAGGACGGCGTCGCTGTCATCCCGCGAGCGATGGCCGAAGAGGTGACCGACGCCGCCGAGCAGAAGTCCCGTAGCGAAGAAAGCGACCGGGCGGCGATCGCGACAGGAACCTGGGACCGCACCTGGCTCGACACTGCGCTTGACCTGAGACCACCGAGCTCATAAGGACTCTTCGCTCCGTCTCGAGGAGGGCCGTCAGGGCTCAGAGGTAGCGCCCGGTGCCACGGTGGGCCGCCAGGGTATCGGCTCGGCGGCGGGTGGTTGAGACCTGTCGGTGATGAACGCAATGAGTGCACGTCGGCCACCGAACTTTGCGCGGTTCTTCAGACCGAACGCCATACGCGCAAGCAATGCCCACCGGCCGAAGACCCGGTTGAGAGCCACCGCCCGGGCGTGACTGTCCGCTGGGCTGCCCCACTGCGCGCCGGAGCTCACCCGCGGATGCGTACCGAAGATCAGTGGTACGGCATCACCGGAAAGCCCAGCCCGCAACAGATCCACGATGAAGATGTACTCGTCGCCGAGATGGAGGTCCGTACCCGCGCCGAAGCGCACGTCGAAACGTACGCCTTTGGCCCGGACCTGCGACAGATCGATCAGCATCTCGTACGTCGCCGCCTTCGCCGAGTTGAAGGGAGTCAGGGGCGTCACGTGCCGTGGATACCTCTTCCGCAACGATCCGGACGGGTCCAGCCCTTGCCCGAGAGCCAGCGCATGGCCGGTTCGCTGCAAGTGGCGGATTCCCTGAGCAACTCCGGGGAAGTTCACCGCCACATCGTCATCGCAGAACAGCAGGTAGCGACCGCGCGCATGATCGATGGACGCGTTTCGGCTCTTGGCCACACCCGTTCCGGGAACGGGGATGATGCGGGCACGCGCCAACGCGCCGTCGCCTGTCGGGGATCCACCTTGAACGCACACCAGCACCTCGATGTCCGGAGCGGTACCCGTCAACGAGATGTGGTGCGCCCTCGCGGCCAGGGTTGAGTACGCGATCGTGAGGAGAGGTGCGTTCGACATGGCTCAGTCCGCCCCTCGTCGAGCCGATGCACGAGCAAACCGCATGATGCTGGCCGAGAGCGTCCCGAGTTGCCCGGAGAGTAGACGTAGACCGAGGAACAGCACGATGGCGTTCGCGCTGGAGATGTCGCCGACGAGGGTGCGGAGCAGCATGTACACGAGTACGAGCGCCATGGCCGCGCTGGCCAGCATCGCACCGAACTCCGCATCTCGCACTCGCTCGCCCACTCGTTGGGAAATCGCGACGGTTCCCGGGCGGCTGCCCATCTTGATGTAGTCCTTCTGCAGGGCGAACTGCCGACGGTAGATCGCCGAGACCAGGGCCAGCACCACGGCGACCACCAGGATGTTGACCATTCCCGTGGGCCAGTCGATGAAGAGGAACAGCGTGCTGAACATCACGGCCTGAACCAGGCTGACGAGGACGCCGGACAACTCGAACGCCAGTGCCCATTCCCAGCTCTCCTGGCTGGGACTGCGGGTTCGCCCCGAGACCGCGAAGCCATCTCGGAAGACACGTACGCGTACCAGCCGGACCAGGTGATGGACACCTCGGGTGAGACCGAAGGCAAGGAAGAAGATGGCGATCTGCAGAATCGCACCGTTGGTGTCCTGGGTGAAGGTCTCCGGACCATCGATGATGAGTGACGAGAACAGCCTGAGCACCAGCATCTCCGCGACCGGAAGCGTCGCGGTGACCACGATGAGAAGGCCGACCACCACCCGACTCTTGCAGGTGGTGAACAGCCTCCTGAACGCGGCGAGCAGGTGCGCGAGCATGCGGACCTAGCCGCTTGTCAAAAGGTACGTGGAGACCCCGGCGGCGATGGCCTGCTCGATTTCATCCAACTTGCTTTCGGTGATCTTCTCTTTCGAGATCATGGACTCGAAGTTGACGCGGCGCAGATCCGTGTAGATCGGAATGGGTTCGTACACGGCCTCGAGTCCGGCGCCCAGCGCGTAGTCCTTGTACTTGATTCCGGAGCCGTGCACGGCCGACTCAAAGCCCTCGAAGGTGATCAGGCAGCACGGGATGCCGTAGCTGTGGCAGATGATCATCACATGCATCGCACTGGTGACCACGGCGTCGTACCCGTTCAGTTCCGTCACGAACGAACGGATCGCCTGGGGGTGTGACAGGCAGACGCTGAGCTCGTCCATGTTGTCGGCGAGCGCAGTCGGCAGACTGGCATGCCGGTGGTGCCGCACCAGGGCGATCCTGCCGTTCGTCAGCCCGCGTTCCACCGGGATGATGCGGGAGAGGAGTGCCCCGGGGTCGCCGAAGCTCTCGATGTTCGGCCCGCCGCACTGCTGGACAAGCTCGGCTGTGAGGGGACCACGGACGGAGATGTAGCGCGCCTTCCGGTCGAGTTCGACGTCGGTACTGCTGATGCCCGTGCCGACGACGATCGAGCTGGGTTTGATGAACCGTCCGATGGAGCCGATCGAGAAGATGTGCGGCTCGCTCGTGGGCGCCGTGGGGCTCTGGTAGACGACGGACCGGTCTGTTCTGGCGTCGAGGACCAGCGGGCTCAACCAATCGCCGAAGTTCCCGGGGAACGGCCGCGGCCACCAGGCCAGTCTGATCGGGTCCGCGTCTGAGTTCTTGCTCGCGTACACCGAAAACGCGTCGGCCGCCCGCTTCGCGGCGATCTCCGACTCGGACGGTATCCCGCTCGAGGCCAGCCGGCTGAACGCCTGATCGACCCGGGACACCTCACCTCGCTGACCAGCCATGATCATTTCGTTGATCAGGCGGTTGCGGTGCGGGGATGTGACCCCGCTCGGGAGGTACCGGTCGGCATCCAGGCCACCGCCGGTCAAGACATGCGTGAGACCGAGGTTGTCCGCGATCTTGCGCAGAGATGCCGCCGCCCGTGCGGGAAGTCTCCTTTCGATCAGCTTCGCCGCCCGGAGCGCCTGATGCCGCATCCCACCGACACGGCGCACTCTGGCGGTGCCACCGGTGCCACCGGTGCCACCGGTGCGACCATGCTGCTTCACCTTGTGCTTGTAGGCCTGGACGTTGCCGCTGGCGCCGAACGAGAAGAATGTGGCCACGCCCTGGGGGGTAGCTGGTGCCTTGGAGATGACGGCGATGGAGGGAATGACCTGGAACGACAGACGCGATGCGTTGGAGCGCCATGACTCTTCGAAGAAGTAGTCATCCGTGGCCTTGATCTCGGCACTCTGTTCTAGCAGGTGGGCGTCATGGATGAACTTCCGCGCACTCGGCGTGGTGTTGATCCCGAAGAAGCAGGGTTCCCAGAACCTGGTGCGGTTGGCGTACCCGATGCGCATGGGGGAGCCGAACCCGCGCTGGAAGCCGATGATGTCGGCGGTGAACCCGGCTACATACGTAGGCAATTCCAGCAGGGCGCAGTCGACGTCGATCCAGAAGACCTTCCTGTCCGGCTGCTCGTCGCAAACCCGGGCCAGGAACCCGATCTTCTTGCGGCAGATGTCGGGCCATTCCTCACCGGGCGCCTTCTCGATCTCCTCGAGTTTGTAGGCGACGCCGATACGCTCGAGATTCTTTCGGAGTGAGGCAGCATGTCCCCGGTAATAATCGTCCGAAGTATAGAAGGAGCACACGACGATGTTCGAAAGGTTCATAGCTTTCCCTGCTGTGCCCGGTGAGCCGCATGGCGGCTGCGCTGTTGAGGATGAAGGTGGGGAACCCGGCGGACATCGACAGGTGCCGGTGCTGGAGCCCACGAACGTCCGAGCCGCCAAGGGGCGAGGCGTTCGCCGGGGGAGATCGTGAAGGCCGTGAGACCGGGGGGCGCGCACGGTGCCGAAACCCGTCCGCATCGCCAACGTCGTGGCGGAGGAAGGTTCGAGGATGGCCCAAGCGGTGACGGTCATCCGCCTGACTCCGTCGGTTGGTGTGCGCCGCGCATCTAGGTGTCCCTACAGCTCCAGGTAGGGGTTCCGTGAGCACGACGCGCGCTCCCCCCGCAGTGAAGACGCTGTGGTGGCACAGTTGGTTGCCGACAACTCTCTGCGATCGAACTATCTCGTACCGCTGCCAAGGAGTGGTCCGGACCGCTCAGCACGGAGCCACCAGACGGCACAGACCTTCGCGTGCAATCGGGCGAGGCGTGGCTTGCACCGTCCGAAGATGGCCGGTCGCAGCCGTATACGCGCACAACCGACCGCCCTAGCCTCGTCCCCGAGGTAGGAGGCGGACGCGATGAACGAGAGCTTGGACAGAGCCGACGGCCCGATGAGGTACCGGGAGACCTTCGTCCCGCGTGACCCGTCACGCCGACATGTACTGAGGGCGGGTGGGCTCGCGGCGGCCGCCATGTTCGCGGCCGGCTGCGACCTGCTGTCCACCGATCCACAGGGAAGGAGCGGTGGAGGTGACGGTGCGGACGGCGCCCTGGATGCCAAGGAAGCGCCCGAGCTGACCAAACTCGTCAAGGCCGGCGATCTTCCGCCGCTCGGAAAGCGGCTTCCCGCCAGCCCGATGGTGGTCGAGCCGACCGACCGGCTCGGGACCTACGGCGGACAATGGGACCTGTTCGGCGACAGCCCTCCGCCCGGCGGTGGCGCGGAGGTCTACTACGAGTGGTTGGTGCGGTGGAGTCCGGACTGGAGCGAGGTACTTCCCAACGTCGCCGAGTCCTTCGAGATCGACGACGACGGCCGGCAGTACACGTTCCACCTTCGGGAAGGTATGAAGTGGTCCGACGGAGAGCCGTTCACGACCGAGGACATCGCCTTCGCCTACAACGATGTGGTGCTCAACGAGGAGGCATTCTCCGCACCGCCGTCCTTCTTCGTCACCGGCGGCAAAGCCGCGCAACTGGAAGTGATCGACGACTACACGTTCCGTTTCGTCTTCACGACTCCGAACGGCCTGTTCCTCGAGCAGTTGGCGTCCAACGGTGCCCACGTCCTGACCATCACCGCCAAGCACTACTTCGAGCAGTTCCATCCGAAGTACAACAAGAACATCGACGCGCTGCTGAAGGAAGAAAAGTTCGACACGTGGTACGAACTGTTCGGTGAGAAGGGCGGCTCACTGGGCTGGATCGGCAACATCTGGCAGCCGGAGGTGCCGCTGCTGACCGCGTGGCACACCACGGAGATCACCCAGCAGGACACCCGGATGGTGCTGTCGCGCAACCCGTACTACTGGAAGACCGACCCGCGGGGCCGTCAGCTTCCCTACCTGGATCGGATCGTCCGGCACGTGATCACGGACCAGGAGGCAGCTCTCCTGCGTGCGATGGACGGCGAGTTCGAGTTCCTCCCGCCGACGTTCTACAACCCGAACCTCGGTACGCCGAAGAACAAGCCTGTGCTCGCGTCGAACCGGGACAAGGGTGGGTACGAGTTCGTCGACGGGCTGGACTCGACGATGAACAAGACGGTCATCGCGCTCAATCTGAACCACCCCGACCGCAAACTCGCGGAGGTGTTCCAGAACCGCGACTTCCGCATCGGCCTCTCTCACGCGATCAACCGCGAGGAGATCATCACCGCGGTGTACCAACGGCAGGGCGAGCCCTGGCAGGCGGCTCCGCGTAAGGAGTCGGAGTTCTACCACGAACAACTCGCCACGCAGTTCACGTCGTACGACGTGGACCTGGCCAACCAGCACCTGGACAAGGCCGGCTACACCGAGCGCGACTCCGGCGGATTCCGGCTGCGTCCGGACGGCAAGCGCATTTCGTTCCACATCGACGTGATCACCGAGGAGCCCACCCAGATCGACGCACTCGAACTGGTCAGGAGCTACTGGGAAGACGTGGGTGTGAAGATGGACCTCCACACCATCGACCGGTCCCTCTATTACACGCGCAAGGAAGCCAACAAGCACGACGCCAGCGTGTGGACCGGTGACGGCGGCATGCGGGACGGGATGGTCGACCCGCGGTGGTACTTCCCGGTCAACAACGAGTCGAACTTCGCGCTTCTGTGGATGACGTGGTACGTCACGCGCGGGGAGGAAGGCGAGGAGCCGCCGGAGGCGGCCCGCCGGCAGATGGAGCTGTACGACGAGATCGGACTGACCGTCGACCCGGAGAGACGGCACGAGTTGTTCATGGAGATCCTGCAGATCGCGGCCGACGAGTTCTGGGTGATGGGCACCGTCCTTCCGATCGGGACCTACGGCATCAAGCGGAAGGACTTCCACAACGTGCCGAAGTCGATGATCGCGTCGTGGAGATACCCCACACCGGGCCCGGCCTATCCGGAGCAGTACTTCGTCGAATCTTGAGCGAGGTGACGAGCGGGCGGCCCGGTCGGATGACGAGGGACGAGGGGACGACGTATGAGTACGCAGAACGTGCGCTGGGGAATTCTCGGTCCGGGCCGGATTGCCGGACGGTTCGCGGCTGACCTGCCGAGCTCCGAGACCGGCAGGCTGGTGGCGGTGGCCAGCCGGGACCTCGCGCGGGCCAAGTCGTTCGCCGACCAGCATGGCGCGGATCACGCGTACGGCAGTTACGACGAACTCCTCGCGGACGACACCGTGGACGCGGTCTATATCGCTACGCCGCATCCGCAGCACGCGGAGTGGGCAATTCGCGCCGCCGAGGCGGGTAAGCACCTGCTGTGCGAGAAGCCGCTCACGGTCAACCACGCGCAGGCGACGGCGGTGTTCGAGGCCGCGCGCAGGCACGACGTGTTCGCCATGGAGGCGTACATGTACCGCTGCAACCCGCGGACCGTGCGGCTTGCGGAGCTGATCCGTTCGGGTGCGATCGGCGCGGTCCACCAGATCCAGGCGACGTTCGCGTTCGGGTCCAGTGGAGATCCGGCGAATCGGCTGTTCCGCCAGGACCTCGCGGGCGGCGGCATTCTCGACGTCGGAGGTTATGCGACGTCGATGGCGCGGCTGCTGGCTGGTGCCGCGCGCGGCCAGGCCTTCGCCGATCCCGACGAGGTCGAGGGAGTCGGTCTCATCGGGCGCGACAACCGGATCGACGAGTGGGCCGTGGCGACGTTGCGGTTCGCCGCTTCCGGATCCGATCCGTCCATCACCGCCCACGTGGCGACGGGCGTACGTAGGTCCGCCGAGAACGCCGTACGCGTCTTCGGCAGCGAGGGCTATCTCGTCGTCGGGTCTCCGTGGGGCGCTGGCAGGGATGGAAGTCCCACGACCATCGAGGTCCACCGGGTCGGTGCGGATCCGGAGATCTTCGAGTTCGCCGCCGAGCGACCGTACGCCTTGGAAGCCGACACCGTGGCCTCACACCTGGAGGCTCGGCAGGCCCCGGCGATGAGTTGGGCCGACACGCTCGGAAACATGGCGACGCTGGACCGTTGGCGGGCGGCGATCGGGCTGGAGTACGACGCGGAGCGGATCGACGCCAACATCCCGCCCGTCCACGGGCGGCCGGTCCGCGCCGGATCCGACCACCGGATGCGCTACGGCGAGGTGACGGGGGTGGGAAAGAAGATCTCCAAGCTCGTCATGGGCGCGGGCGGGCGCGGCCTGTCGCACGCGAGTGTGCTGTACGACGACTTCGTCGAGCGCGGCGGCAACTGTTTCGACACCGCGTACATCTATGGCCGTGGCATGACCGAGCGGCTGCTCGGGCAGTGGATGCGCAACCGCGGCAACCGGGACGAGATCGTGGTGATCGGCAAGGGAGCGCACACCCCGCACTGCGACCCCGAGTCGATCGGTCGCCAACTGGCCGAGAGCCTGGAGCGGCTGCAGACCGACCATGTCGACCTGTACTTCATGCATCGGGACAACATCGACGTTCCTGTCGGGGAGTTCGTCGATGTGCTGGACGAACTCCACCGGGCGGGCCGGATCCATGCCTATGGTGGCTCGAACTGGACGACGGACCGGCTCGTCGAAGCGAACGCGTACGCGCAGTCCCATGACAGGAAGGGATTCGTGGCGCTGAGCAACAACTTCAGCCTGGCGCGGATGGTCGAGCCGCCGTGGGAGGGCTGCCTTGCCGCCTCAGACCCCGAACCGCGCCAGTGGCTCGAGGAGCACCAGCTGGCGCTGTTTCCGTGGTCGAGCCAGGCGCGCGGCTTCTTCACCGGACGATCCAGCCCCGACGATCACTCCGACCCCGATCTCGTGCGCTGCTGGTACAGCGAGGACAACTTCCTCCGCAAGGAGCGTGCCGAGACCCTCGCCAGCCAGCGCGGGGTTTCGGCGGTCGCGATCGCGTTGGCGTATGTCCTCGCGCAGGACTTCCCCGCGTTCCCGCTGATCGGTCCGCAGCAGCTCAGCGAGACCCGCGACTCCTACGCCGCCCTCGATGTCGAGCTCACGCCGGCGGAGGTGCGCTGGCTCGACCTCCGCGACTAGGTGGTGTCCACGGGACACCCCCTAGTCGAGCGGGATCTGCCCGATGGGTTCGCGCTTCTCGGCCTGGAACCGGTCTTCGGTCCTTCCGTACGCCCAGTAGCCGGACACCGAGAGCTGGTCCCGCGATAGGCCTCGTACGTTCTTGAGGTAGTTCCGGAGTTCTTTGACCATGCCGCGTTCACCGTGCACGAACACCTGCACCCGGCCCTCCCGCCACGGACTCTTGGTAACCGTGTCGACGAGCACGGTGGACGTTCCCGCGTGAACGCCGTCCCGGTGCAGCCAGTGGACGAGGACGCCGTCCGGGTGGGTGAGTTCTTGGTGGTCCTCGGTGGAGTCCACCTCGATGAACGCGTCGCCGACGGCATTGTCGGGCATCGCCTCGAGCGCCGCCGCAATGGCGGGGAGGGCAGCTTCGTCTCCGGCCAGCAGGTGCCAGTCGGCCTCGGCGCTGGGCGTGTAGGCGCCACCGGGCCGGGAGACCACCAGGCGATCACCGGGTCTGGCGGCGACGGCCCACGGCCCGGCAACGCCTTCGTCTCCGTGGACCACGAAGTCGATGGCGAGCTGGCGCTTCTGCTGGTCGTACCAGCGCACCGTGTAGGTGCGGCGCACGGGCATGTCGTCGGGTGCGAGCCGTTGTCGTAGCTCGGCGAGATCGTACGGCGGCGTCAGCCCGAGTTCGGGTTTGACGAAGGTGATCTTGACGTAGGCGTCGGTGTGGAGGTCGTCGCCGAACGTGGCGAGTGAGTCGGCGGTGAGGACGACGCGGATCATGTGTCGCGTCAGCCGCTGCGTGTGGACAACCTCGACGTCGTGGTAGTCGGCCCTGCTTCTGGTCATGGTGGAAGTGGCTCCTCTGGGCACATGCTCGAGTGGGTCGACCTGGCGCGGCGAACAGATTGCCTCCGCCAGCGGTGTCGCGCGGATGATGGCCGCGACATCACCCGATCCCGCTGGGAGGGTGGCAGCGGTCATCGCTCGGCGCGCAGTCGTCGGCGACGGGGGCAGAGGTTGGCGCGCGTGAGGAGGGCGCGGAACTGCGGGCCCACCTGCGCGACGTCGGTCAGTCGTACGGGAAACGGCAGGCGGACATCGTTGTGGTGGCGTGTGTATTCGAGCCGAAGGGTGATCCCCCAGCGATCCATTGCCAGGGGCAGCACCCGGATGACGTGGTGCATCAGCCGCGGATCGATCAGGCGGGTCAGCTTTGCTACGAGGTCGGCGTGGGCGTCGGCCAGATGCAGAAGCAGGTCGGCCTCATGCGCGGCCAGTGGATCGGTTTCTGCCGAGGCGAGTTCGTCGGGACTGACAGTGACACTGCCGCCGTTCTCTTTGAACGTGATCAGTTCAGGATCCAGCCGAGCGGCGATCGGGTCCGTCGCATCGCGGGCAGGAACAGGGGCCAGCCGTCCGGCAAACGTGACCTTGGCGCGAACCCGGTCCCGCACCGAGATCGGTGCCAGGTCGGTGAACTCCACCACGGCTCGCAGGCCCTCGCTCGGACCATGAGCGATGTCGGTTGGCACCCGGCAGTCGGTGGGTAGGCGAAGGACGACCCGACCCTGACCGTCAAGCGCGTGGAGGCCGAGCAGCACCTGCCGGTGCCCGTCCGCGGAGAGGGTCATGGAAGCCGCCGCGGCGACGGCGGACCGGGTCCGTTCCGGAACGGTCGGCTCGATGCGACCGGAGACGGGAGCGCCCATTCGCGACCTCCAATAAGGTAAGCCTGTCCTAACCTAGTCGACTGGGAGGGGGAGCACCAGACTTTCCCTCAGTCCGCTCGTACGGCCTGACCGATGGCGGGCGTTCCGGTAGGGGACGCCACTCGCTCGAGCCTGAATCGAATGCGGAGAAGTGGCTTACCGTGGCCGCGTTCGGTATGCCACTTCTCCGCATCGACGCTACGTCGGGCGGTCGCTGAGGGTGGGTGCGGCCCCGGCGAGGGCGGGAGTCCGACGATTCACGACGTGTCGGGGCCCGTCATCGGCGGTCTCCCGGAAGAGGTCGAGCTCGTCACCGGTGCCCTCGCTGCGCGGTGCCCCGACCTCCACGGCAGTGCCACGAGTGCGGCCATGTGTGTGCGTGAGGACTCTGATCAGTCCCTGACCGGAGTGCACGCCGGAGCACGCTCGTCAGGGCGTGATGACGACCTTGCCGACGTGCCTACCCTGCAGGAACTGCCGCTGCGCATCGTGGATGTTCTCCAGCGCGTGACGTCCAGCGATTCGCGGCTGGACAGCGGCATGAGCTGCTCGATCCAGGGTCCGCCGGCGACGTCGGCCACGGCGTCCAGACCTTGCCTGGTGGCCTCGGTGACCTGCTCGGCGACAGTCCCGCGGTCGCGGACGACGACCTGGCTGGCGCCCGCATCGAGAAGCTCATCCGCCTTGGAGCTGCTGGTGAGCGCCAGCACGGTGGCCCCGCGGGCGACAGCCAGGTGCACGAACGCCAACCCGACACCGCCTGACGCGCCGGTGACGAGCACACTCTCACCTGCGTGGAGGTTCACTCGCACCAGCATTCCCATCGCCGTGCCGTAGGCGATCGGCAAGCAGGCAAGCTGTTCGTCGGACAAGGGAGAGTCCGAGACGTCATGCGCCTGGCTCGCGGGGACGGCGACGTACTCGGCGAAGCCCCCGTCGGCCTCGCTGCCCAGCAGCCCGACGGGCGGAGCAGAGGGACGCTCGTCAAGATAGAGGGCGGGATCGACGACTACGCGCTGGCCAACCATCCGTTCGGGCACGTCCGAGCCGGTCGCGACAATCTCACCAGCGATGTCGCCGCCCTGCACCCGGGGAAACGACAGCGGGCCACGCCAGCCGGCCAGCGCGTCCGGCTTCCCGGACAATCCGTATGCGCCCTCACGCGTCCAGACATCGGTGTTGTTGACGGCAGTCGCGGTGACCCGGACGAGGACCTCCTCGGGCCCGGGCGTCGGTACGGGCCAGTCACGGCGCACCTCGAGCGCATCAAGGTCACCGTGACGTGTCAGAACCGCCGCCGTCATCAGTCTGCTCATCCATCGATCCTTCCACCGCGAGAGTTGTCGACCCCTGGTGCCATGGCGTCTACCCGGTCTACCCGTACCAGCGCTCAGCAGGCCGAGCGTGTCACCCTTGCCGGCATGAACTCCTCCGGTCAGGGTCACCCGGTGACCGAACCTCCACAGCGACCGCGGTTTGGCCCGGTCCGGCAGATCCCTCCTGACGAGGTGCTGAAAGGTTTGACCGGCGCCGCGGCCGACACCGGGTGGGTCGTCGACCAGTTCGGTGACGACGGTGGCTATCCCAACGGCGGGATCTGGCAGGTGAGCGCCGACCGACCGAATGGTGCCGGTCCCTCGAGCGTGTGGGTCAAGCGCACGGGTGCCAGCTACCTCGGCGACAGTCGGGTGTGGCGCTGCCGGTTCGCATCGGATGATCCGCAGTGGTGGGGACGCGAAGCTGCGTTCTACGAGTCAGATCTGGCGGTCTCGGGTTGGCCAGGCGGCGTACGTGCGGCGCGCTGTTACGCGATCGACGACCACGACGAGTGCCGCGACCTGTGGCTGGAGTCCGTCGACGTCCCGGCGCCCCTGCGCGTGTGCGAGCGGGCTGCCAGCGGGCTGGCTGGGTGGCAGGTCGCCCACCTGGACAGCGACCGCTCCTGGTTGGCCGAGGACTGGATTCCCACCCACGTCAGCCGTTACGGGCTCGATAACGAGCGGACCCTCGCGCATCCGGCTTGGCCGACCGCGATCGACCGGGGCCTCGACCCGGTGCTGCGTTGCGTCGTCGAAGTACGGGTCACCGACCCGGCGGAGATCCGGCGTCAGCTCCAGGACTTTCCGCAGGTCCTGACGCATCACGACTTCCACCACGCCAATATCGGCACTGTCGACGAGGAGGTCGTCATCATCGACTGGGCATTCGTGGGCTGGGGACCGATCGGACACGACGCCGGCCATCTCGCCCTCGACGCCGAAGCCGACCTGGGGGCGTCTCCCAGCGAGGCCTGGCACGCCATGCAGTCGGCGTACTGCGATGGCCTGAGTGCAGCTGGCTGGTCCGGTGACCTCGACCTCGTCCGACGGTCGATGGTGGTATCCAACGCTCTTCGTCTCGGCTGGACGATCGACCATTTCCTGAGCGTTGCCGAGCAACTTTCCGACGACACCTTCGCTGCGATGTCGGCCAGGATGAATTTCCTCGCTGGCCTACTTGAACTGGAGTCTCAGTCGTGATCCAGCGCCTGCGGCGACTGGTGACGATCGCGGACGTCGTCGGTGCACGCGAGCCTCACCCGGACAGGAGGTGGTCTCGCCTCGCGTCGAGCTCGCTGAGCTGGCCGGCGATGTCACGCGAGGTCTTCTCCAGCTGCTGGAGTGCCTGACGTACGGCCTTGCTCGCCGTTTCAGCGCGGCGGCCTGCCTCCTGGATCCGTGACCGTACCGCCAGGTCGCTGAAGATGTTGTCGAAGAACACGTCGAAGGTACGCGTCATGCCGTCGACCTGCACGCCACCGATCGCGGCGATCCCCACGTCGGCGAGCTCGCGCGAGAAGTCCCCGAGCGCGACATCTGCGCGGTGAAGGAGATCCGTAGCCTCGTCCATCCTGTTGTACTTCATCATGTCCGTGACCAGTCCGCCGCCGAGAAACGTGTCGAAGGTCGACCACGACTCCGCCTTGCCGAGGACCTCGACCGCCTGCTCGACCAGGGCAGAGGCCGCCTTCCCGGCTGCGTACGCCTCGGCGGTCTCCTTGCGCGCGGCGATGAGCGCGCCGCGTTGCCTGGCGATGTCCTCCAACGATGCGGCGAGAGCAGAGTCGTTGGTGAGCGCCCACTGCTCCTTGGCGGCGAGGGCACGGCTGTGGACGTCGTCGACGTCGCCCAGCCCGTCGAGCTGTGCCTGGACCGACTCCGCACTACGGTGGGCGGCGGCCCGTCGGGCCTCCGCTTCCGCGACGGCGTAGCTGGCGGCATCACGCTCGGCGCGTTCACGGTCGAGATCGTCGGTACGTGATCCGCGAAGAGTCGCCCAGATTCGGGTGGGCGAGAAGGACTCCAGCGCGTCGACGTCCTTGGCCTCGTCGGCGAGTCGATCGCGGAGTTCCTTGACCTGCTTGTCCAGAAGCTGGACGTGGGCCTGTTCGGTCGACAGCCGTCGGGTCAGGTCCGTGTGCTGCCGGCGGAGTTCGGCGGCGTGGGCAAGGTCGGCCTCGATCTGGGCGAGCCGGGAAGGTTCGGTCACACGCCGATTTTAGAGCGCGTCGCCGAGCCGGTACGAACGCCGAGCCCGCATCTATCGATAGCGCGGTGGTGGAACCCATTTCTTTCTGACGCTGCCCGTCGACTGTTTCCGCGTCGTACTCTGCTCTTCCCCGTGCGACATTTCCCGGTACGACTCTGCGTCCGGGAGCAGGCTCTGATGTAACCGCTCGACGACCTCGGCCAGGCGAAAGCACGTTTGCTGGACGTCCGCGCGGGCTTGGCGCCACTCGGCGATGACCACCGCAAGCAGCAGCCCCGTGAGAACGAACGTTCCATTGAACACCTGAAGGATCACGACATTCTCGTACAGATTGCGCCCCTCGAAGAGGCCGTAACCATGCGCAGCGGTGTCGATCGCCACAGCTGACACGATCAGCGCGCATGGCGCCACGCCATTCAACTGAAACCGCAGTGCCGCCAGTACGACGAGTGGAAAGGAAATGAACGGGACGCCGAATTCTCTGTCTCCGATGATCGTGAGTGTGAGGGTGGTGAGCAGCAGACCAGCAAGCTCGAGCCCCCGCCACGACCCGACCCGGATGGCGAGCCGGGGCTCGTCTCGCATGGCACGCAGAAACCTGTTCAGAACAAGGATGAACGGGGCCACGACCAGGACGCCCAACACGTCGCTCGACCACCACACGACCGACACCTGGAGGAACTGTCGCGCCGGCAGGACATCCGCGACCACGAGTGCGGCAGTGCCCAGTGCCGCGCTGAGCGACATTGCCCCAAAGGCGCCAAGGAGCACCAGCGACAGTGCGTCCCTGAATCGGTCCAGCTCGATCCTGAACCCCACGCGCCGGAGGAGGAGATAGGCACAGACCGGTGCAAGAGTATTTCCAAGGGAAACCAGGAGCGCTTCGGGCGCAGGCACCGCCTGTACGTTGGACAGGAACGAGCCGAGTGTGATGGCCGGCCATATCCGGATATCGAAGAGCAGGAGACTGGCCAACGCGATTCCCGCCGATACCCACAGCGACGTCACCGGCAGGCCGAGCGGTTTGGTCAAGACACTCAGATATGTCCCGGCGTAATAGGCCATAGCAACGCCAATGACCCGCACTCCGAGAAAGGCGCGTGCCTTGAGATCATCAGCAGGGCGGCCAGTGGCGACCACCACGTCACGCTACAACCATGACCGCTGGAGGCGGGTCTTCGGCTGGCTCGAGAGGTTCCGTCGGTCCCGACGATCAGGTGGAGTCCTGAGGGCTGTCCACGCCGGCCTGCCGTCGCTGGTCGATTGGCCGTCGCCGGTCGAACGGCTGTTGACGTCGACTGGCGGCCGCGTACAGCAGCGCGGCCACCACCATCGTCACTGGGAACACCGCGCCGACGAGGAGTCCCACCCGCAGGCCGGAGCCGTCACGGACGGGAAGGCTCGCCGCGAGGTCGCTCAGGACGCCGTCGCCTCCCGACGAGGCGAGGTCGGCGACGGCCCCGGTGATCCACGGCCCGCCCGCCCCGCCGGCGTCCCCGAAGATGGCCAGGACGCCGAACATCGCGGCCCCGCCGAGCGGGAAGCGCGCGGCCGCGAGGCTGAACGTCCCCGGCCAGAGCAGGCTCACCGCCAGACCGCAGAGCGCGCACCCCACGAGGCTCAGTACCGGGCTGGCGGACAGGGTGGCCACCAGGTAGCACGCGGTAGCGAGGGAGCCGCAGCAGACCAGCGCGGGCAGCAGGGGGATCCGTTCTCCCCACAGGCCGTACGCCATCCGGCCGATGCCCATGAGGACGGCGAACAGGCACGGCCCGGCGAGGTCCCCCCAGACCTTTGACACCCCGAGGCCCTCCTCGGCGAACAGCGACGCCCACTGGGACATGGTCAGCTCGGCCGCCCCGGCACTCAGCATGAGGACCATCGCGATCGCGAAGGCGGGCGCGCCGAGCAGCGCGCGCAGCGACATGCGGTGCTCGTCGGGCACGGTGGCCGGCAGCGGAACCCGCAGGAAAGCGACCAGGTTGATCAGTGGGACGATCGCCCAGACCAGGGGCAACACCTGCCACGAGCTCTGACCGATGGCCGCGAGCAGCAGCGTGGTGACCGCGACGACGCCGACCTGGCCCCAGCAGTAGAAGGAGTGCAGCAGGCTCATCTGCGCCGCCTTCGCCGCCTGCGGTGTGGGCAACGCGTCGACGACCGGGCTGACCAGGACCTCGAGCAGTCCGCCGCCGACGGCGTACACGATCACTGCCACACAGAGACCGAGGTAGGGCGACGGGGCCAGACTCGGCGCCACCGACAGCAGGACGAGGCCGAACGCGGCAAGGACGTGGGCGAGGACGAGCGGCCCGCGGTAGCCCGCCCGATCCACCACCTTGACGGCGATGACGTCGGTGACCAGCTAGGTGGCGAAGTTCAGCAGGACGAGCCGGCCCAGCATCTCCACCGGCACGTCGTACCGGGTCTGGAAGACGATGAACAGCAAGGGCGCGAGATTGTTCACGATCGCCTGCGTGACGTTGCCCGTGTAGCACGCCCGACGGGTGGAGTCGAAGGTCATGGCCGCCTGTGTGCCCTTGGTGATCGCCTCGAGGCCGTCGACTGCGCTGGCGACGTTGTGTGAGTATCTCCGGGTGGGAACGACCGCGGAGCCCGAAGCGTACCCATCACGTCACCGGCTCGGTCAACGGCGGCAAGCTGCCTGCTCAAGGGGTGTGTCCGGTGAGACAGAGCAGTGGGATCGACTGACCCGCCGGAGGCCGTACGCATGACAGCCGTAGACCAGCTGCACTACCTGCAGGGGACCGAACTCGCCGCTCTTGTACGTACGAAAGAGGTCTCTCCCGTCGAGGCCACCAAGGCCCAGCTGGAACGCATCGCCGCCCTCGACGACGAGCTCGGCAGCTACGCCATGGTCCTTGCCGACCGGGCGCTCGCCCAGGCGAGCCGGGCCGAGGAGGAGGTCGTCGCCGGCCGGATCCGGGGCCCGCTGCACGGCGTGCCGGTTGCGGTCAAGGACCTTGTCGACGTCGCCGACGTGCCCACGCGCGCGGGGATGCCGATTCGGTCCGAGGCGATCGCTGCGGCGGACTCGACGGTGACCGCACGCCTGCAGGCGGCCGGCGCGGTGATCCTCGGCAAGCTGAACCTCACCGAGGGGGCGTTCAGCGCGTACCACCCGACGCTGCGGGCACCGCTGAATCCCTGGGACCACGGACGTTATGCGGGCGTGTCGTCGAGCGGCAGCGGCGTGGCTGTCGCCGCCGGGCTGTGTTACGGAGCGATCGGATCGGACACCGGAGGATCGATCCGCTTCCCGTCGGCGGCCAACGGGGTCACGGGCGTGAAGCCGACCTGGGGCCGGGTCAGCCGGCACGGCGTCGCCGAGTTGGCCGCGACCCTGGACCACGTGGGTCCGATGTGCCGCAGTGCGGCCGACGCGGCGGCCATGCTCCAGGTGATCGCCGGCAGCGACCGGGCCGACCCGACGGCTGCCCGAGAGCCCGTGCCCGACCTGGTGGGGGCGGCCGGTCAGCCCGTCAAGGGACTCCGCATCGGTGTCGACAGCGACTGGATCCACACCGACGTCGACGATCCGACTGCCGCGGGCGTGGACCATACGGTCGCCGTCCTGGCGTCGCTGGGAGCCGAGATCGTCGAGATCCGCTTTCCTGATCCCCGTGCCGTGGTCGCGACCTGGTTCGACCTGTGCGCGGTGCAGGCAGCGATCGCGCACGAGGCCACGTTCCCGGCGCGACGAGAGGGCTATGGCCAGGCGTTGGTGGACCTGCTCGACCGCGGCCGGGCTCTGACCGGCATGGAGTACCAGCGGATGATCCTGGCGCGGGCGGACTTCAGCGGGCGGTTGGCGGCGGTGTTCGACGCGGCTGACCTGCTGGTGATGCCGGCCATGGCGTTCGTGACGCCACCGGTCGACCTTCTCGCCGAACTCGCCGGGCCGGACCGGTCGCGGCTGCGGAAGTTCACCGTCCCGTTCAACATGAGCGGCAGCCCCACGATCACCCTGCCGTCGGGATTCTCGCCGGACGACGTGCCGACCGCTGTCCAACTGGTGGCGCGGCACTTCGACGAGGCGGCCCTCGTGCGTGCCGCCGCGGCCTTCCAGTCCGAGACCACCTGGCATCGCCGGCACCCGCCCGGACTGTGACCCGCGACGAGCCGACGCCCCGCTGACGAGTCGATGTGGAGAAGACGACATGCGTACCATCCCTGCTCTTTTCGGTCCGTACGGCGGTGCCGCGGTGGAGTTCCTCGACCGGTTCGAGCGGTACGGCGCGAACGCCCTGTGGTTCCACGGCTTCGATCCGGCGGCGTTCGACGCCTGCGCGCAGCACGGCGTGGCGGCGTGCGTGGAGTTCAAGACGTTCCGCGCCGACTTCGCCGCCCGGCCGGAGCTGATCCCCCTCGGCGTGGACTGTCAGCCGATCCGGTACGGCCGGCTGGTCCAGGGCGTCTGCCTGTCCCAGCAGGACTTCCTGGAGGAGATCACGGCCGATCTCGTCGCCGGACTGCGGGAGTTTCAACCCGCCGGCATCTGGCTGGACTACCTGACCCACGCCGGCTGGTTCGAGGTGCCGGATCCGGACCTGCAGGACAGCTGCTTCTGCGCGGCATGCGTCGCGGACTTCTGTACCGCCACCGGCCTCGACACGACCTCGCCCGAGGAGATTCTTCGTACGGCGGCCAAGCAGTGGGAGCGGCACAACTGCGAACGCATCGCGGTGTTCGCCGGCCAGTACGCCGACCTGATCCATGCGTACCTGCCCGACTGCGTGGTGGGGGCGTACATGTGTCCGTGGCGGCCGGAGGAGTTCGACCGGGCGCTGAGCCGCATCTTCGCCCAGGACTATGCGATGCTCGCTCCGGCGATCGACGTGTTCACGCCGTTGATCTACTGCGCGAAGAGTGGGCGAGGTCCGGGCTGGGGGCGGGAGTTCCTGGAAGCGTCGGCCGCGTTCGTCCCGCACGACCGGCCGGTCCAGCTGATTCTGGACGCGAAGGACTTCCCGGCCAGCCTGCGCGAGACGGCCGCGTCCGACCACGCGAGCCGCGGTCTCCAGGTCTTCGACGGAGCCGCGATCTTTCGTGACTCGCACCTGTCCGCCGAGTTCGCCGCCGCCGTCGAGCAGATCCAGCGCCAGCCCTCAGCCGGCCAGTGACGACCACGATCCACCCCGCCGATGGCCACACTGGTCACGTCGTCGCGATCGTGAACACGTTCGTCCGGGGTAGCCTGCAGTGGAAACGTCTGATGAATTGCACCGTGCGGAACGACGAAGGAATCGGCGTTGACGATCATCGACTCCAACGTGCACAACGAAGTTCCCCACGTCCACGCCCTGCTGCCGTACCTCTCGGACTACTGGGTCGAGCAGATCGACAACACCGTTTTCCGTGGCCCGGCCGGCTACGACGCCCCCTACCCGCCGAACTCCGACATCGCTGTTCGGCCCGGCTGTCGGGTCGCGGACGGGCCGCCTGACCTGGAGATGACTCAGCGGCAGGTCCTCGGCCCGTCCGTCGAGGCCGCGATTCTCCTGTGCACCTACGCGGTGAACGGACTGCACAACCCCGACCAGGCGGTGGCGCTGGCGAAAGCCACCAACGACTGGCAGATCGCCGAGTGGCTCGACAGGGACAGCCGGCTGCGGGCGTCCATCGTCGTACCGTCGCAGCTTCCTCACCTGGCGGCGGCGGAGATCGAGCGGGTGGCGGACCACCCCGGCTTCGTCCAGGTCGCGCTGCCGGCAAGGGCCCACCATCCGTACGGCAACCGCCTCTTCCATCCGCTGTGGGAGGCGATCGTCCGCCATGACCTCGTAGCGGGGATCTACTTCGGCGGCGCCCCTGGCAATCCGACGACACCTGTGGGCTGGCCGTCGTACTTCATCGAGGAGTACGTCGGAATGGCGCACGTCTTCGCCGCCCAGCTGACCAGTCTGGTCAGTGAAGGTGTCTTCGATCTCTTCCCCACCGCACGCGTCACCCTCGTGGAGAGCGGCGTGACGTGGCTGCCGGCGCACCTGTGGAAGTTCGACAAGGAGTGGAAGAACCTTCGGCTGCAGGTTCCGTGGGTGAAGCGACCGCCATCGTCCTACATCCGTGACCACGTACGCCTGACGGCGGAGCCGTGGGACATGCCTGCGGACGACCGGCTGGCGCTCGACCTTCTCGACCAGCTGGGCTCGGAGGACCTGCTGCTGTTCGCCACCGGGTTTCCGCACCAGTCTCCTGGAAACCTCGACCACCTGTTGGGCGTGGTGCCCGAGGCCACGGCCGACAGGATCAGGGCGACGAATGCGCAGAGCTGGTACCGCGGCCTGAACCACGCCGAATCGTCGTGACGACGGAGGATTCTCATGACCGCAGTGACAGAGGCACCGAGCCGGCCGAAGCCCGACACCCAGGTCGGCATCGTCGACTGCGACACGCACAACACCTGGAACGATCTGTCGGAGCTGAGGCCGTTCGTCGCCGAGCGCTGGCACCGGTTGCTCGACGAGTTCGGTCCCGGGCACTACGCGGGTGGCGGTTATCCACGGTTCTGGGGTGACGCCGCCGACACCGCGCCGGACTCGGGACGCAAGTCCGGCTCCGACGTGGCCTTCATGGGTCGGAACCACCTCGACCGCCACGACATCGCGTACTGCGTCCTCATCCCGTCCAATCCCGTGACGGGCATGCAGAATCTGGACTTCGCGGCAGCCCTGGCGCGGGCGATCAACGACTGGCAGGCCGCGGAGTGGCTCGATCGGGAGCCGCGGATGCGTTCCTCGATCGCGGTGCCGACAGAGGACCCGGACGCGGCGGTCGCCGAGATCCGCAGGCTCGGCCACGACCGGCGGTTCGTCCAGGTGCAGTTCAGTGGCCGGCCGAGGGAGCCGATGGGCCGGCGGCGGTACTGGCCGATCTACGAGGCATGTGCGGAGCTCGATCTGCCGGTGATGTCACACGCCTTCGGGTCGTGCGGGAACCCGATCACCGGCACCGGTTGGGCGTCGTACTACATCGAGGACCACGTAGGACCGGCGATCTCCGTCCAGGCGAACATCACCAGCCTGATCATGGAGGGGGTGTTCGAGCGGTTCCCGACGTTGCGGTTCGTCTCGGTCGAGAACGGCTTCGCGTGGGCGCCGGCCCTTCGCTGGCGGATGGACAACGCCTGGACGCTTCTGCGGCACGAGGTCCCGCACGTGCGTCGTCCGCCGTCGGAGTACTTCGACGAGCACGTCTACCTCGCCACCCAGCCGGTGGAGGAGCCGGAGAGGCGGGAGTACTTCGGACAGATGCTGGACCAGTATCCGGGGTTCGTCGACCGGCTGCTGTTCTCCAGCGACTATCCGCACTGGGACGGCGACACACCCGCGCGTGCCGTGCCGCTGCTCCGCGACAAGGACGCGCGCGACAAGGTGCTCCGGCAGAACGCGCGCAGACTGTACCGCCTGCCGTGAAGTACGTCGTCGCGACGGTGGAGGAGATACCTCCCGGTGACCGCAAGATCGTCGAGGTCGCTGGTCGGTCCGTCGGCATCTTCAACCTGAGCGGAGAGTTCTTCGCGCTGCGTAACCGATGTCCCCACCAGGGTGCCGAGCTCTGTCGCGGAAAGCTGTGGGGGACCGTCACCGCGTCGGTACCGGGGGAGTTCGACTACACGCCCGGTGGCGAGATCCTCAGCTGCGTCCATCACGGCTGGGAGTTCCACATCAGGACCGGACAGTCATGGTGCGATCCGGACCGTCTCCGGGTCGCCGCGTACGAACCGGAGATCAGGGGAGGGGACGAGATCCTCGAGTCGGCGCCAGGTGAGGACGGAAGGGTCAGGGGTCCGTACGTCGCGGAGACGATCCCCGTCACGGTCGAGGGCCAGTACGTCGTACTCGACCTCGCCTAGCGAGCGGTCGACTAACTGTCGTCGTCCGAGGGCAGGTCCCACAGCTCGACATACCGCGTCGCCCCACACGCGCGACAGTAGGTGTCGATGGCATCCTCGTCGACCCAGGTGTGCGAGGTGTCCCGGCACAGGACGGGCATCACCCGCGGTTGGCTGATCACGATGCGCCGTCGTCGGCTACGAGTGAACTCGAAGTCCAGTTCGTCATCGGCCATGGGGACGATCATAGACAGAGTCGGCCGCCACGTTGCACGCGCCCGTGGCCACTTTGTTGGCCACTGGCGGCGGGTGTCACGCGGGTTCGAGCCGGCCTTCGAGGAGCAGCATGACGGCGTGGTTGTCGTCGTACGGCGCGTTCTGGTAGATCGGGTCGTCGTCGGGTGGCCACGCCTTCACGCGTTCGCCCTCCAGGGCGGCGTTGTTGCCCAGACGTTCGAAGATCGGGATCTTCGGGAGTAGCTCGTTGAAGATCAAGGCGAGCTGGGTGACCTTCGCCTTCTGCGCCTCGATGTCGAGCCCGGCGCCGGCTTCGGCGATGAGTTTCTGGATGTCGACCTCGCCGAAGGCCTCGGTGTTCTGGGTGAGCTCGAACGCCATGCCGCGGCCGAGTTGGGTGACCGCCACGGGAATGTTCTGCGTGATGAAGTCCATCTGCAGGGAGAAGTACGGGTGCGGACTTCCGTCGCTCCACTGCTGGATCGCGAGCTCGAACTCCCCCTTCGGGATCAGCGGGATGACCTCGGGGTTGACCATTCCCTTGTCCTCGATCGCGAAGCCGAAGTCGGTCAGCTGTTCCATGACGTTCACCGCGGCAGCGCCCCAGTCGGCGAAGTCACTGGGGTAGAGGAACTCGAATCTGGCGGGTCGGCCGTCCGGCATGGTCCAGCGCGTTCCCGACTTTCGCCAGCCGGCCTCGACCAGCAGTTGCTCTGCCCTGCCGGGGTTGTACTTGTACGGCTCCAGCTTGGCCCGGTCGGCTTCGGTGAGCCACTCACGGACCTGGATGTCGAAGAACCCAGCCATGAACTCCGAGGGGTAGGCCGACTCGCCCAGGGAGACCTCGGCAGCCTGCGCCTTGTCGATTGCGTAGGCGAGCGCCTGCCGTGCCTTGACGTCTTTGAACATCGGCACCTTGTCGAGGCTGAACGTGATCGCCGGTCCGATATAGGTCACCGGCTTGAGCACGCGGAATCCCAGCTGCTCGAACCGCTCCTGTGTCTTGAGGGGGAAGCCGTGAGTGGCGAAGTCGACCGACTTGTCGAGCACCTTGGGTGTGATGTCCGCGGTCTCGCCCTTGTAGATGACGATCTGGTCGAACTTCACCTTGTCGGCGAGGACGCCGTTGGTCTGCTTACGAAGGACGAGGCGGGTTTCGTCATAGGCCCCGAAGTCGTAGCGGAAGGGCCCTGACGTGATCACCTCGGACGGGTCTTCCATCGGGTCCTTCGGGCGCCAGCTCTGCAACTCGTCGCTGAGCTTGCCGCCCTCGGGGTCGTCCATCGAACCACCGGACTCGAAGAGCTCCTTCGCCCGCAGCGCGAAGTCGCCATAGATCTGGGCCGGGAAGATGTTCGCGCGGACGATGAAGCGCTCGACCACATCGGCGGGGTTGGTGAGCTGGAACGTGACCTGACGCTCGCCCGTCACGTCCAGGGACTTGATGAACGTCCACTCCTGCTGGCGCATGATCCAGCGACACCAGAACGTCGCCTCGACGTCCCTGGCGGTGATGGGTTCGCCGTTGTTCCAGGTCAGGTTCTCGGCGACGTTGTAGACGAACGACTTCTGGTCGAAGTCGAAGCTTTCGCACACGAGGTACAGCCACTCCTCGCGGGCCCAGTACCACATGCCGCCTGGTGCGACGATGAGGTCGAAGTACGCCCCCAGGTCGACGCGGTTCTGGACCTCTGAGAACAGGTTGAAGTGACCGCCATCGGCCGGCAGTAGATACGGCCAACCGCCATGGAACGCGGGGCCGTCACTGACTGCGAATGTCTTGTCACCATCTGACCTGGCCTTGCCTGTGGTGCAGGCAGTCAGGCCGGTGGCGCCGACCGCGCCGACCGCGCCGAGACCGAAGATCTCGAGGACACGGCGCCGGGAGACTTCCCGGTGGGATGCGCCGAAAGGGTCTGATGTCGACGTCATGCTCTGTGCCATCCTCGCCAGCCAGGGAGATGGGGCGGCCCAAATGTACGCGATCCCGCACAACCTGTGCTCTAGGTGCCGCGATGTGGCCATACGCACGCAAGCGGTTACAGAGTGCGGTCGTTTCCTTGTGGCGCTTGGGAAACAGCGCTCGGAACAGCCTGGCGGGACTGGTACAAACGAAGTGAAAACGTAGAGACAACCCAAACGGGCGGGTCATTGGCCTCTCCGGCCACTTCGGGTTATTCCCATTTATTGCTCCCACTCGCCACAGTGGGCGAGACTTGGCCCCGCCATCTCTCTGCTCGCGCAGTTCCACGCGAGTGGGGTGTGGAGCGTACGTCCGCATGTGCCAACCGCACCGCAGTGCCGGCACCACAGGGCGGCACTGGTCGGCGGTCAGGGCGAGGAGGAATGGCCGGATGGTTCGATGCACCGATCTCGCGTGCACCGGTGAGGTCGAGGACGGCTACTGCAACGTGTGTGGCCTGTCGCCGGTACAAGCGGCCAGGCCGGCGCAGGCGCCCCAGGCGCCGCCGCAGCCGCCCGGGTCAGCGCATCCGTCGGGCATGCCTGCGGCCAACGGACCCGCCCCCATGCAACCAGGCGTCGGCCCGCCGTCGTCCTGGCCTGCCGATCCCGGCGGGGCGCAGTTGTGGTCGCCGGGTCCGGGCGGGCCGGCGAACGGCCAAAGCTGGACGGGTGGGCCGCCGCCGGGCTCGCCGCAGCCCGCCACACACTTCCAGCAGGAGCTTCGCGGACCGGGCGGTGCCATTCCCTTGACGTCGCTCGCGCCGACGTCGCCTGCCCCGCAGCCGTCCGGTCCGGCGAGTGGGTCGGGTCCTTCGGGTGGGTCGGGTCCTTCGGGTGGATCGGATCCGTCGAGTGGGTCGGATCCGTCGAGTGGGTCGGATCCATCGGGTGGCTCAGACCCGTCGGGTGGGTCGGATCCATCGGGTGGCTCAAGCCCGTCGGGTGGCTCGAGCCCGTCGAGTGTGTCCAGCCCGTCAAGCCCGTCCAGCGTCTCGAGAGTGTCGAGCGTCTCGAGTCAGTCGGTGGTGTCGAGCCCCTCGGCCCGCAGCATCTCCACCGGGTCCATCTCCCACCGGATCAGTGGGCGGACGCGGACGACCAGCAGCCGCACGTCGCGCTCGGCCAAACGTGGCACGCTCGGCGCGGGCCTGGTCGACGTCGTCCCGGTGCCCGTTCGCGACCCCGCCGAGGCGGTCCTCGAAAAGCCCGAGGTCCGCGAGAAGGACCGCTTCTGCAGCGGCTGCAACGAGCCCGTTGGCCGCAGTCGGCCAGGCGTGCCCGGGCGACTGGAGGGCTTCTGCCGCAAGTGTGGTCGCCGGTACTCCTTCGTACCCCGCCTGAAGGCCGGGGACCTCGTGGGCGGACAGTACGAAGTGCTGGGTTGTCTTGCCTACGGCGGATTCGGCTGGATCTACCTCGCCCGGGACCGCAACGTCAACGACCGCTGGGTCGTCATGAAGGGTCTGCTGAACGCCGGTGACACCGAGGCCCTCATCGCCGCGGCGGCCGAGCGGGCGTTCCTGGCCGAGGTCGAGCACCCGAACATCGTCAAGATCTACAACTTCGTCCGCCACTTCGACCCGTCGACGGCCCAGATGGTCGGCTACATCGTCATGGAGTACGTCGGTGGCCGATCGCTCAAGGACCACCTGCTGGAGCTGCGCAAGGAGGAGGGCGACCTCGCCTCGATCCCGCTCAGCCAGTCCATCGCGTACATCCTCGAAGTGCTCCGGGCGTTCAGCTACCTCCACGAGCGGGGTCTGCTCTACTGCGACTTCAAGCCGGAGAACGCCATCCAGTCCGAGGAGCAGCTGAAGCTGATCGACCTCGGCGGCGTCACCCGGATCGGCGCCGAAGGCGACATCTACGGCAGCGTCGGCTACCAGGCGCCGGAGATCGCGACCACCGGCGCCTCGATCGCGTCCGACCTCTACACGGTCGGGCGGACCCTCGCCGTGCTCAGTTTCCCGTTCAGGGGGTTCTCGACGAAGCTGACCGACCGGCTCCCGCCGCGGGAGGAAGTCCCGCTCCTCCAGCGGTACGACTCACTGGACCGGTTCCTGCGACGTTCCACTCACCTCGAGGCGAGTGTGCGGTTCCAGGACGCGGCGGAGATGGCCGAGCAGCTCACCGGCATCCTGCGTGAGGTGCTGGCCTCCGAGGACGGGCGGCCGCGCCCAGGCCAGTCCCGGCTGTTCGGCATCGAGACCGACCCGGCGGGTACGGAGATCCCCGGGCTGGAGGGCACGCAGGGTCCGGTGCTCGGTGTCCTCGACCCGATGCAGGCGGCGGCGGCGCTGCCCGTCCCGTTGGTCGACCCGAGCGACCCGGCCGCGACCTTCCTGGCCGGTCTCTCCACGAGCGATCCGCACGACGTGCTCGCCGCGCTGCAGGCGAGTCCGGTGCAGTCGCCAGAGGTCATGCTGATGATGACGCGGACCACCATCGCGCTCGGTGACCTGAAGCGTGCCGAGGCGTTGCTCGTCAACCTCGCCTCGACGCTTCCGGGTGACTGGAGAGTGTTCTGGTACGACGCGGTGGCGGCGCTGTCCGTGGGCGAGCTGGGCATCGCCTCCGAACGCTTCGACGAGTTGTACTTCATGCTGCCGGGCGAAGCTGCCACGAAGCTCGCCCTCGCCTTCGCCCGCGAGTGCGTCGGCGACGTGGGCTCGGCCGCGAGCCTCTACGACACGATCTGGCGTACCGACCGCACGTATGTGAGCGCGGCGTTCGGACTGGCCAGGATCCTCGTCGCGGACGAGGACCGGGCCAGCGCGATCCGCGTGCTCGACACGGTGCCGAGCGTCTCCAGCCGCTACGTCCCCGCCCAGGTGGCGACCATCGCCTGTGCGGTGCGGAACCGCCGGCCGGAGACCATGACCGACGCCGAGATCACCAACGCCGCGGACCGGCTCCAGGCCCTCGGGCTCGACGCCGTACGCCACGACCTGCTCGCGGTCGAGATCCTCAGCGCCGCGCAGACCTACGTCCAGGCAGATCGGCCCGTGCGACCTGGCACCACCGTGCTCGGCGCGCTGATGACCGACACCGGACTGCGCCGCGAGCTCGCCCGGACCTATCGCCGCCTGGCCCAGCACTCGTCGGGCAAGGACGAGCGGTACACGATGGTGAGCCTCGCGAACTCCGTACGACCGAGAACGTGGGTGTAGACGTGTTGACCTGCCCGTCCTGCGAATACCCCGCGCATCAGGCCGACACCTACTGCGAGGGATGCGGATACCGCTTGCTGCCGAGGCAACCGCAACCTCGTGACCGCATGGAGGTCGACCACCCGGGTGCGGCGGGGGTGAGCGACCGGGGCCTGGAGCACTATCGCAACGAGGACTCGGTGGGTGTCCTCGACTACGTGTTCGGTCACGAGCGGGGGGTCGTGGCCGTGGTCTGTGACGGCATCTCGAACTCACCGCGTCCCGACCGTGCCTCGCAGGCGGCGGTCGACGTCGGCACCGAGGCCCTGGTCGCGCATCTCCGTGCGGGCTACCAGGCGGGTGAGGCGACCAAGGCGGCGGTGGCCAGTGCCGGGAAGGCGGTGTCGGCCCTTGCCACATCACCAGCTGACGCACCAGCCTGCACCTATGTATCGGCCATTGTGGAGCGCGACGTGGTGACCGTGGGTTGGGTGGGCGACAGCCGTGCGTACTGGTTGGCCGCCGACGCGCGGACGCAGTCTGTCGTTCTCACCAAGGACGACTCGCTGGTGAACCACCTGTCCGAGACGGGGGAGATGACTCACGACGAGGCCAGGAGGCAGCCGAACGGCGGCGCCCTGGTCAAGTGGCTGGGGGCGGATGCGGAGGACATCCGCCCGCGCATCGTGAGCTGCGAGCCCGGCGCCCCTGGTGCCGTGCTCATCTGCAGTGACGGCCTGTGGAAGTACCTTCCCCAGGCCGAGGCACTGGCCGCGGCCGTTCCTGGCGCTGCCAAGGCGCCGATGGCGGCTGCGCGCTCGTTGGTGCAGTTAGCGCTCGACGCCGGCGGTCATGACAACGTCACCGTGGTCGTGATTCCGTACCCACCCGAGGGAGGGCATAGAGGATGAATGGTGGTTCCGGTTTCACGTTGACGATCTCCCAGAACAAGTTTCTCGCCCATGGTGCGCGAGAGGTCAACGCGATTGTGACCATCGAGTCGACCGGACTCGGTGGACTGTTGGGGGGCGAGGAACCCGACACCGGGATGGCGGAGGTCATCATCCTGGACACGTCGGCCTCGATGGAGTGGCCGATCACGAAGATCATGGCGGCCCGGCAGGCCGCGATGAAGGCGGTCGACAACCTCCGCGACGGAGTTTCGTTCGCGGTGGTCGCAGGTAACCACGTCGCCACCATGGTCTACCCGCGCGAGGAGCAGACGGTCGAGGCCAACCGGCGTACGAAGATCGAGGCGAAGGCGGCGATCGGCGGCCTGGCTCCCAGCGGAGGTACGGCGATGGGGGCATGGCTCCAGCTGGCGGCCCAGCTCTTCGCTCCGCACCGCGAGGACCTCCGACACGCGATCCTGCTGACCGACGGCAAGAACGAACACGAGGCGCCGGAGCAGTTCGGCGCGACTCTCTCGGCGGTCGCCGGGAGCTTCGTGTGTGACTGCCGCGGTGTCGGCACCGACTGGGAGCCCGACGAGCTGCGCCGGGTGTCCTCGGCCCTCCTGGGAAGCGTCGACATCGTTCCGGATCCCAACGACCTCGAAGCGGACTTCCGCGCGATGACCGAGCACGCCATGGGCAAGTCCATCGGCGACGTCGCCCTGCGGATCTGGCGGCCGGAGGCGTCGCGGCTGAAGTTCGTCCGGCAGGTCCTTCCGAGCGTCGAGGACCTGACGGAGCGCGGCGTGAAGGCCGGTCGGATGGCGTACGACTTCCCGACCGGCTCGTGGGGGAACGAGGTCCGCGACTACCACATCTGCATCGAGGTGATGTCGGGTGCGGTCGGTCAGGAGATGCGGGCCGCCTGGGTACGCCTGGTCCAGCCCGGGGATCCGCCCGAGGTCCTGGCGTCTGGCAACGTCCTGGCGTCGTGGACCGACGAGGAGGGCGACTACACCATGATCGATCCCCAGGTCGCCCACTACACCGGCCAGCAGGAACTCGCCGAGGTCATCCAGGCTGGCCTGCACGCCAAACGGTCCGGTGACCTCGACACGGCGACGACCCGGCTGGGTCGGGCGGTCACCCTGGCGCGACAGACGGGGAATGAAGCGACCTCCGCACTCCTGGACAAAGTTGTCGACGTCATCGACCACGAGTCCGGGACCGTGCGGCTGAAGTCCGTGGTCGACAAGGTCGACGAGATGTCACTCGACACCCGCTCGACCCGCACCGTTCGTACCCGCAAGGAGTGACATGTCGACGTGCCCAGCCGGTCACCAGTCCGCCGACAGCGACTACTGCGAGACGTGCGGGATCCGCATGACCAGCATGCCTTCGACCAGCACGTCCGCGACCACGGTGTTGGGCGTGGTCTCGGAGGCGTCCACCCCCGACTGCCCGGTCTGCGGTGAACGGCTCGTCGACAGGTTCTGTGAAGGATGCGGGTTCGACACGCTCCAGGCGAGAAGGTCACACCAGGCGGTACCGCCGCCCGCCGCTCCGGCGACGAGTGGCTGGCCTGGATCGACCGAGAGTGGCTGGCCTGGATCGAGCGAGAGCGGTTGGCCTGGATCGAGCGAGAGCGGTTGGCCGGGTAGCCGCGTCGACTGGATCGCCGTCGTCGGTGCCGACCGGGACTACTACGAGCGGCTGATGGCAGAAACCGGGTCCAGCCCGACCACGCTGCCGTACCCGTCGTACCACCCCGAGCGGCAGTATCCGCTCACGGCGCAGTTCGTCCAGATCGGCCGCCGCAGCGTCGGGCGGGGCATCCGGCCGGACATCGATCTCAGCCTTCCGCCGGAGGATCCGGCCGTCTCGCACCAACACGCGGTGCTCCTGTCCAAGCCCGACGGCGCGTGGTCGCTGGTGGACCTCGGCGCGACGAATGGCACGCTGCTCAACGACAACCCCGAGCCGGTTTCGGCACACATCGAAGTTCCGTTGCGCCAGGGGGACCGGATCTACCTCGGCGCCTGGACCGTCATCACTCTCCGGAAGGGATGAACGCGAGGTGGCAGTGAAGACGGCGGCCCCACCGGCCGGTGGGCTCCTGCGTCGTGCGCGTACGACGCCGGGCCGCGTGCGCATGCTCACCGTGCTTGTCGTCCTGACCCTCGGGGCGCTGGCGACGTTCGGCAGTCTGGCCATCGACAACGCCCGGAACGGCGTACGCGTCATCGGCCATGGCGCGGGCCCACAGGTCGTCGCCACCGGCGACCTCTACTACGCGCTCAGCGACATGAACGCGCAGGTCGCCAACGTCCTGCTGGCCGGCAGGGAGGAGAGCCTCGGCATCAGCCGGACCGCCGCCCTGGAGCGGTACGAAGATCGCCGCACCCAGGCCAGTCGCGCGGTCATGCAGGCCACCAGTCTCGCCGCCGGTGACAGCGGCCAGGACGACACCATCCGGGAGGTGTTGGACGGGATCGGCAAGTACGAACGCCTGGCGTCCCAGGCGATGATCCTGGACGCGCGCACGGAGGGCGCGGGTCCGCTGCCGCAGCAGGCGATCGACCTGTACCGCGAAGCCAACACACTGATGAACCGCGACGTGTTGCCCAAAGCCCGGGCGGTCACCGTGGAGAGTGACGAGTCCGTGCAGGGGACCTATGAACGCGCACAGTCGCAGGTGAGCAACCTCCCGCTCTGGATCGCCGTGAGCGGGCTCGCCACGATCCTCGCCCTGATCGGGTTGCAGGTCTACCTGTCGGCGCGGTTCCGCCGCATCCTCAATCCGGCGCTCGTCCTGGCGACCGTCGCGACGTTCGTCCTCGTCGTGGCCAGCCTCTTCGTGCTGTCTGTCGCGCAGGAGAACCTCACCGCGGCCAAGACCAACGGCCACGACAAGATCCTTTCGGTCTCCCGGTCGAGGGCCGCCAACAACACGTTGCAGGCCAACGAGGGAAGCTACCGTCTCGACGTACGCCAGAACGTCGCGTCGGCGGAGAAGCTGCGCGGCATCGAGGAACGGATGGGGCCCCTGCTCGACGGCTTCGCCAACACCGACCGCACGATGGTCGCGCTCATCAAGGATCACAGGCAGGCATTCGTTCGGGCGATCGCCGAGAGTGACAAGGCACTGAACGGTTGGCACCTGATCTTTCCCGGCGCCGTGGCCGGGATCGCTCTGCTCGTCCTGCTGGGCGTGCGGCCACGCCTCGCCGAGTACCGCTGAGCCGAGCGGGTCCGGGCGCTTCGTTCCCGGCCGTGTGTGGTGGTCTGGCAAGTCCTGGGCCCTTGGTGAGGGGAATGAGCGATTTGGCGCGAATCAGAAGGTCGTACGCACTGCTCAGTGCATGGTGATCCACGCCATAGTCGAATCCCTGTCAGGAATCTGGGTGCTGTCTCGTTCGGAGGGCAAGCGAACAGACAGGAGCACGAACATGCGGCACCGCATCATCGTCCTGGGGGCCGGATACGCCGGAGCCTCCGCCGCCGGGTTCCTCGCCCGCCGTCTCCAACCCGCCGACTTCGAGATCACCGTCGTCAACGCCGAACCCGACTTCGTCGAGCGCATGCGCCTGCACCAGCTCGCCGCCGGCCAGAACCTGCGCCGCTACGGACTGGCGGAGATGTTCGCCGGCACCGGCATCCGACTGCACCTGGCGCGCGTGACCGACGTCGACCCAGAGCGTCGGACCGTCACCGTGACCGACGGCGCCGGCACCGACCGGCTGGAGTACGACACCCTCCTCTACACACTCGGCAGCACGGCAGCCGACCACGGCGTTCCGGGCGTGGACGAGCACGCTTTCCACGTCGCCGGACGGCCGGCGGCGCTGCGCCTGCGCCAGCACCTGGACGAGCTGGGCGGAAACGGGACGGTGCTGGTCGTCGGCGGCAACCTGACCGCGATCGAGGCCGCCACCGAGATCGCCGAATGCCGCCCCGGTCTGCAGGTCACCCTCGCCACCACCGGCGAGCTGGGCGGGTGGCTCGGACCGAAGGCCCGCCGCCACCTGATGCGCGCCTTCGACCGGTTCGGCGTCGCGGTCCACGAGCACACCACGGTCGAACGCGTCGAGGCGACGAAGGCCGTCGCCGCTGACGGCACCACCTTCGCCTCCGACGCGACCGTGTGGGCGGCCGGCTTCGCCGTCCACCCCATCGCCGCCGCCAGCGGTCTCGCCGTCGAGGATGACGGCCGGATCACCGTCGACCGGATGATGCGGTCGGTCTCGCATCCGGAGGTCTACGCTGCCGGCGACAGCGTCTACGCGATCGGCGAGAACGGCCGGCCGCTGCCGATGTCCTGCGCCTCGGCGGGGTTCACCAGGATGCAGGCGACAGCCGCGATCGTCGGGGACCTGACCGGTCGCAAGATCTCGACGACCCCGTTGGCCTACCTAGGCAACTGCATCAGCCTCGGAGGGAAGGACGCGATCTTCCAAGCGGTCGACGGCGACGCGCGGTCGAAGTCGTGGTCGCTGCGCGGTCGGACCGCCGCGCGCGTCAAGGCGTTCGTCCTCAACGGGACCGCCTGGAACATGGGCCACCCGACCTACGGACTGCCGACCCGCAAGCGCCGACTCGCGACCACGACCGGAGGCCACACGGAGGCGGTGGCCGCCTAGATGGCCGTCTAGGGTGGCGTTCGTGGACGCCGCCACCGTGGAGCGTTTCGAGGCCAACCGGGACCGGTTGGCCTCGCTCGCGTACCGTCTGCTCGGCTCGGCCGCCGACGCCGAGGACGCGGTGCAGGACGCGTTCCTGCGCTGGCATGCCGCCGACCGGGAGCGCATCCAGGTGCCCGAGGCGTGGCTGACCAGGGTGGTCACCAACCTGTCTCTGGACCGGCTCCGTTCGGCGAGTAGGCGGCACGAACGCGCGGTCGGCGACGGGCTTCCCGAACCTCTCCTCGACGGCGACCCCATGCTGGGCCCGGCCGACACCGTTGAGCAGCGCGAATCGGTGACCTTGGCGGTGTTGACCTTGATGGAGCGTCTCTCGCCGATCGAACGGGCGGTCTACGTCCTGCGCGAGGCCTTCTCCCACAGCCACGCCGAGATCGCCGAGATCCTCGACATCACCGAGTCCGCGAGCCAGCAGCACGCCCACCGGGCCCGGCGCCGCATCGCGGCCGAGCGCAACGGCAGTGAGGTCGACCATGCATCCGCGCGCCGAATCGTCGAGGCGTTCGTCGACGCCGCCTCCTCGGGTCGCACCGAACGGCTGCTGGCGTTGCTGACCGACGACGCGACCGCGATTTCCGACGGAGCCGGGCTGGGCGAGAAGGTCCTGCGGTCCTCGGACCCCGAGCGGATCGCCGCCACGATGCGAGCCGGGTTCAAGCCGACTCCGGCGAAACGGAAACTGGCCGGCGGCTCCCCGGCGATCCACTCCGGCATGGTCAACGGCTCCCCCGCCGTGATCGCCGCGCTCGACGACCAGGTTGTGGGCGTGGTGGTCCTGGAGGTCCGCGACGGCAAGATCGCGGCCCTACGCGGTGTGGCCTCCCAGGCCCGCCTCGGCCGCCTCACCGAGGAATGGCGGCGGCACGAACACGATGACCCCCTCATCGAATCGTGGTGACCGAAAGCACCTGAATCTCTTGATCCGGTACTATGTTCGAACGGTTACCTCACGCCAGGCACCCAGGGATTCGTCGATGGGCAACGTCGTCCGCGCCGCCGCCCACGATCACGGTGCCACCTCGTCCGACCTCGCCCCCCTCGACTGGGCGGCTGATCCGTTCGCCGGACAGCCCGCCCGAGATGCCCGGTGGCTTCGTCCGGGCGCCCACACGGTCGTCGGCGGGCACGCCATCCCCGACGGCATGATCTACCTCGGCCGGCGACTTGCGGCAGCGCGTGGCGGCCGGGTCGAGCCCGCTCTCATCGATCCTGACCTGGAGCTCGCGCCCCGGTGTCCCGGGACCGGCGGCAAAGACCTGGGCTACTGGCCGTCGTACGACCGGATCCCGCCGGAGAGCCGGGCCGCCTACCTGCACTGGCTCGCCGACGGTCGCCGCGCACCGGGGGTGCCGATCGGTTACGTGTTCCTCTTCTTCTACGGCCTCGAGCGGCGCCTCCTCCACGACATCATGGCCGACCCGTCCCTGCGTGCCGAGGTGCCCTTGCTGGCGGCGGAAGTGCAGGGCCTGCTCGAGGCCTACGGCACCCACGCGTCGTTCCGGCGCTATGCGACGGAGTTCTCCCACCTGCTCGAGCTGGTCGGGGCTCCCGATGAGACGCCCTCGGACGCGTTCGCCGTCCCCGAGCTTCGGGAGCCGCGGTGGCCACCGCCGATGACACTGCGGCGGGCGTTGGGTGCGTTCGCCACCGAAGGACGTCGGCTGCCGGCCACCTGGGCGCTGGCGTGGGCGTGGTACCACCCCGACATCTCCCTGCGTACTCCCGCGTTCCGGTGCCGGGACGAGTTCGCGCGGTTGTTCACGGTGCGGTACGCGGATGCCCATGGTGAGGGTCTGCTCGTCGAGCCCGGCCAGCGTCGCCTGTGCGTCGAGTACCAGCCCGCGAGCGCGGGCCTCCGGCCGATGCGGTACGGACGGGATGTTCCCGATCTCTACCTGGCCGACGAACCACGCCGGCAGCTCGCCGAGTTGGTCGGCAGGGTCACAGACGACCTCGGTGCCTACAGCCGCTGGCTGCGCCGCCATGACCACCGGCTCGACACGATCGCGGCGGCGGCGTTGCTGCCGGCCGAGTTGGTGGTCGACGCGGAGGGGCAGGCCCTCGACCCGGAGGTCGCCGCGTTGCAGGGCTGGATCGAGGGCCGTCTCACTGGTGCATCATCGACCACTGTTGACGCCGGCGCGCTGATCGCCAGGTGGCCCACCGCGGCAGCTGGCGCGATGACGCGACGGGAGGCCGCCGCTTTGTGCCGACTGCTCGGCCACCTCGGCATCGGTCTCGAACCGGACGTACGCATGGGTGGGCCGGTGCCGACCGCCGGTCAGGCCGCGGTGGTGTTCCGAACCGATGTCGACGTTCCGCCGGTGGCCGGTGAGAATTACGCGGCCGCCGTCACGTTCGCGCAGCTCGCCGCGGCTGTCCTGGCTGCCGACAGCCAGCTCGGTGAGGACCAGCGCCGGCAGGTGAGCGAACTGGCGTGCGCGGCCCTGCCGCTCGACGCCGGTGAACGCCTGCGGCTGGGCGCACATCTGCACTGGTTGGCCACCTCGGCCCAGTGCAGCCTCACGGTCCTGCGAAGGCGCCTCGACGGGTTGTCCGGCACTCTCCGGGCGAAGATCGGCGAGCTGCTCGTCACGACCGCCACCGCGGGTGGCACGGTGCTGCCGCATCACGTGACCAGTCTGCTGAGGAGCTATCGCCGACTCGGGTTGGACCCGGACACCGTGCCCAACCGCGTACACGCGTCGCTCACGACTCCATCTGCCATGTCGTCCAGGTCTGCGATCGTGCCTGCTTCCGCGCGGGCGCCGGTGACCGCCGCGCCAGCGTCCGCACCTGCGGGTCTGCCTGCGCCTGCGCCCGTGGCTGTGCCCGGGCCTGTGCGCATGCCCACGCCGTTGCCCGCGAACGAACCGGTGACGGTGCAGGCAGGCGGCGCGGCTGTGGGCGAGTACCTCCTCCCGCGGCGACCATCTGCCGAGCCCGCTGTCCCAGCTCCGGACCCGGCTCGGGTGCCCGCTCCGGACCCGCTCGCGCTGGTGCCGCTGGACAACGCCGCGATCGAGGCCAAGCTCGCCGAGACCGCCACCGTTTCCACCCTGCTGCACGGCATCTTCGCCGACGACGAACCCGCCGAGGGCGATGCCGCGGGCGCGACAGAGAACGAGCCGGATAACGACGCGGAGAACGAGCCAGGTAACGACGCGGGCGACCTTGCGTCCACCCACGCAGGGCGCTGCGACAACGTTTCGGGCGGGGTCGAGCTGGTGCCCGGCCTCGACGCGCCTCATTCGGCGCTGCTCCGTGCCCTGGCCGAGCGTCCGGCCTGGCCGAAGGACGCCTTCGATGCCCTGGCGGTCGGGCTGGGGTTGTTACCGGCGGGTGCGCTCGACCTTCTCAACGAGGCCGCTCTCGACGCCGCCGACGAACCCCTCACGGCCGGCGAGGACGTTCTCGAGATCGACGACGACGTACTCCAGGAGCTCCTCGGGGAAACGGCATGACAAGCGAGCGAACCACCACGCGGAGCGCGCCCACGACCACGACATTCGACGCGGCGTCGACCCGGATCCGGCCACGGGACCGCGACACGTTGGTGCAGGCGCTGCGTGCGGGCGTCGTACCCCGCGCGGGACAGCAGCACATCCAGGTCGGCCGCGTCGCCGAGGTCAAGGCCCTGGTGTCCGACATCGCTCGCGTCGACGACGGCGGATCGACCGCACGGTTCGTGATCGGCGAGTTCGGGTCGGGCAAGACGTTCTTCCTGCACCTGGTCCGGTCGATCGCCCTGCAGCAGAAGCTGGTGACAGTGCACGCCGACCTGTCGCCCGACCGGCGCCTGCACGCCACGGGTGGTCAGGCACGCAGCCTCTACACCGAGCTGATGCGCAGCATGGCCACCCGGGCCAAGCCGGACGGCGGTGCCATGGCGGGCGTCGTGGAACGCTTCGTGACCGCCGCGCTGGCGCGGGCGCGCGACAACGCCGAGGCTCCGGACGACGTGATCCGTGCCCGTCTCGCCGAGTTGGCGGAGCTGACCGGCGGCTACGACTTCGCCGAGGTCATTGCGGCGTACTGGCGGGGCCATGACACCGGCGATGACCAGCTGCAGACCGACGCGGTGCGGTGGTTGAGGGGCGAGTTCTCCACCCGGACCGAGGCTCGCAAGGCCCTTGGCGTACGTACGATCGTCGACGACAGCAACGTCTACGACCAGCTGAAGCTGCTGGCCCGCTTCGTCCGGCTGGCCGGCTTCGGTGGGCTGCTGGTCTGCCTCGACGAGATGGTCAACCTCTACAAACTGGCCAACACCCAGGCCCGCAACGCCAACTACGAACAGCTCCTGCGCATCGTCAACGACAGCTTGCAGGGCAGCGCGGGAAGCCTCGGCTTCGTCTTCGGTGGTACGCCGGACTTCCTGCTCGACACCCGGCGCGGGCTCTTCAGCTATCCGGCCCTGCAGTCTCGGTTGGCCGAGAACACCTTCGCCACCGACGGATTGGTCGACCACTCCGGCCCGGTCCTGCGCCTCGCCAACCTCTCACCCGAGGACCTCTACATCCTGCTGGGCAAGCTACGCCACGTGTTCGCCGGCGGTGACCCGGCGGCCTACCTGGTGCCGGACGAAGCGCTGGAGGCGTACATGCGACACTGCGCTTCCCGCATCGGCGATGCCTACTTTCGTACGCCACGCAACACGATCAAGGGTTTCCTCGACCTGCTCGCCGTGCTGGAGCAGAACCCTGGCGAAGACTGGCGGAAGCTGGTCGGCACGGTCAGTCTCGCGGCCGAGACGGATCCGGAGCTCGCGCCACTCGCCGACGACACCGCGGCGACCACGCCCGCCGACGACGCCGCGCCCGCTCCCGACCGATCTGCCGGATCGCCTGATGACGACGACCTCACCAGCTTCCGGCTCTGACCCGCCGGCCGTCGCCGTCCCGGCGTCGGCGTCGTCGGCGTCGTCGGCGTTCGAACGCTTCCATCCGCGCGTACGTCAGTGGATCTGGGACCAGGGCTGGCAGTCACTGCGGAGCGCGCAGGAGCACGCGGCCGCGCCGATCATGGCCGGCGACCGCGACGTGATCGTCGCCGCCGCCACGGCCAGCGGCAAGACGGAGGCGGCCTGGCTGCCGATCTGCTCCGTGCTCGCGATGCAGGCGGAGGACGACACCGCGGAGCCCGGCGTCAAGGCGCTCTACCTCAGTCCGCTGAAGGCGTTGATCAACGACCAGCACTCCCGGCTCGACCAGCTCTGCGAGCACCTCGACCTGCCCGTGCACCGCTGGCACGGCGACGTCGCGGGCTCGCAGAAGCGCCTCGTCACCCGTAACCCGGACGGCCTGCTACTCATCACGCCGGAGTCGCTGGAGTCGCTGTTCGTCAACCAGGGCGAGAAGATCGTGCGGTTGTTCGGCGGGCTGCGGTACGTGGTGATCGACGAGCTGCATTCGTTCATCGGCACCGAGCGCGGCGCGCAGCTTCGCTCTCTCCTGCACCGCCTGGAGCTCGCGGTCAGGCACCGGATTCCCCGCATCGCGCTGTCCGCGACGCTCGGCGACTTCGGTGCCGCGGCGGAGTTCCTTCGTCCGGGGGCCGGACCTGAGGTGGCTGTCGTCTCCTCCGTCGACGAGGAACGGACCGAGCTTCGCATGCAACTGCGGGGCTACATCGCCGCGGATCCGGTCAAGGTCAACGCCGATCCGACCGGCGAGACCGGCGTCGACTATGACAAGGGTGCGATCGCCGACCATCTCTTCGCCACGCTGCGCGGCAGCGACAACCTCGTCTTCACCAACGCCCGCGGCCTGGTGGAGATCTACACCGACCTGCTCTCCCGGCGTAGTGCGGACGCCAACGTCCCGAACGAGTTCCAGCCCCACCACGGCAACCTGTCCAAGGAGGTCCGGGAGCACGTCGAGGACCGGCTCAAGGCGTCCGACACCCCGACGACAGCGGTCTGTACGTCCACGCTGGAGATGGGTATCGACATCGGCTCGGCCGACTCGGTCGCCCAGATCGGTTCTCCGCTTGCGGTCTCGGTCCTGCGCCAGCGCCTCGGCCGGTCCGGCCGCCGCGGCCAGCCTGCCGTGCTCCGGATGTACGTCTCCGAACCCGAACTCACCGACCACACCCCACCCGCCGACGCCCTGCGCAGCCAGCTGATGCAGACGATCGCGATGGTCGACCTGCTGCTGGAGCGGTGGTACGAACCGCCGGACCTGCACCGGCTGCACCTGTCGACGCTGCTCCAGCAGATCCTGTCGGTCATCGCCCAACGCGGCGGCGCCGAGGCGGAGCCGCTGTTCGACGCGCTGTGCGCCCACGGGCCGTTTCGTACGGTCGACAAGGGAACGTTCGTCGCGCTCCTGCGCGCCATGGGCGAGGCGGACCTGATCAGCCAGGACACCGAAGGTCTCCTGCTCCCCGGGTCGGCGGGAGAGAAGCTGATCAACCACTTCAGCTTCTACACCGCGTTCACGACCGACGACGAGTACCGGCTCGTGTCGTACGGACGCACGCTCGGATCGCTGCCGGTCGAGTACCCGATCTCCGTCGGCAGCCTGCTGATCTTCAGCGGCCGGCGTTGGCGGGTGCTCGCGGTCGAGTCGCAGCAGCGGGTCATCGACCTGGCGCCCGCCCGGGGTGGGCGACCGCCGACGTTCCCCGGCATGGGCCCCGACGTGGCCGACGAGGTGCGCCGCCGGATGCGTACGTGGTACGAAGCCGACACGGTCCCGGTCTATCTCGACCGGACCGCGCAGCGCCTGCTGGCCGAGGGGCGCGCGGCATTCCGGCGGCTCAGCCTCGACCAGCAGCCTCTCGTGTCGTGGGGACGCGACACCGTGCTGCTGCCCTGGCGCGGCGACAAGATCATGAACACCCTGTCGGTCGTCCTCAGGGACCACCGGCTCGAGGTCGGGCAGGACGGTGTGGCGTTGACCGTCCGGCGTACCAACGTCGTGGGTCTGTGGGAGCTCATCCGGCAGCTCGCCTGCGCTCCGCCTCCCGATCCGCTGGATCTGGCCGAGAAGGTCGCGAACAAGGCGGCCGACAAGCACGACAACTACCTCGACGACGCGCTGCTCACCAAGTCCTACGCCGCCCGCAGTCTCGACGTGCCCGGCGCCTGGTCAGCACTGCGCCACCTCGCGACGGCACCCCGCCCCGAGTGACCGGCTCGGAGGGTGATTCCGCGTTGTGGGATTGGCGCTTCTCTGTCGGGTTGCTACTGTTCCCCGGATGCACCCCTTGCCACGGACGGGTAGAGGAGCCGGCGTGCGTGTCCGTCTGCAGTCGCCGTCAGCTCGCCTTCACGTGTGCGCAAGGGGATCCTTCGGTGCACCGGTGAGCTTCGTCTCCCGGTGAGCTGGGCCCACGCCCTCGGACAGATTTCCGCCCGCGCGGTGGTGATCCGTGACCGCCTACGCAGGTTGACGTCGCTGCTCGTCGTCCTGGCCATGGTGGCCACGCCCGTGGTGGCGGGGTTCGTGTCGAACCTGCGTCTCGCACCGTCTCAGCCGTCGCTCTCACTGGATGAGGGACGCCGCGGCTCGGGCCATGGCGGCGACCACGGGCGAAGCGACGATCGCCTGGATGCTTCACCGCTACGCATGTGGGCGGTGTACGCCGGCCAGCGGGCCGGAATCCCTGTCCGCGCGTTGGAGGCGTACGCCACGGCGGAGGCAAGGATCGCGGCCGAGGACCCCGGATGCCGGCTGCACTGGTCCACGCTGGCCGGCATCGGATTCGTCGAATCGCACCACGGCCAGATCGGGGGACGCGCACTCGGCGCCGACGGGCGACCGTCGGTTCCCATCTTCGGCGTCGCCTTGAACGGCGGCCCGGACATCCGGGCGATCCAGGACACCGACGACGGCCGGCTGGACGGCGATCGGAACTGGGATCGAGCCGTCGGGCCGATGCAGTTCATCCCTGACACGTGGGCCACCGCCGCGGCCGACGGAGACGGTGACGGTGACGAGAACCCCCATGACCTCGACGACGCGGCCCTGGCGGCGGCGCACTATCTCTGTGGGAAGGGTGGCGACCTGAGCACGGAAGCTGGGTGGCGCAGGGCGGTCCTCTCGTACAACCAGTCCACCGCCTACCTGCGTGATGTCCGCGATCGAGCCAGCCTCTACTCCAGGGCATCCGCGGTTGGTCTGGCGGCCGACTCTGGCGGGTGAGCGGCTCTGACCGGCCGTCGCCCGCACGCTGGTCAGGAGGGGAACTGGTTCGGGTCGAGTTCGGTCGTTGATGCGTCACCACCGACGACAGTGTGCAGGGTGATCGTGAAGGTCGACTGGTATCCGCTCGGGTAGCTGAAGGGCTCGTCGAACTTTTCGAAGCCGCAGTTGCGGGTGAAGCCCTTGGCCCGGGAGTCGAAGTCCTCACCGGTGGCGAAGTACCCGGTGTAGGTGCCATAGCGGATGCCGTGGACGGTGAACGTGCCACCTTTGCGTACGTACACCGAGAAGGTCTGCGACTTGCCCGTCGCGAACGCGACGAAGGCATCCGTGTCGCCGCCGTTGTCGATGACCAGCGTGCCGTTGCCGGTACGCGACCCGGACCGCACGAACTGTCCATGACGCAGCCGGCGGCTCGACACCTTCGGAACGGCCACCGGGTGGATTCCGGTGTCGTAGCCCCTGGTCTTGAGGCTCCTGACTGCCTGGTTCAACGAAGCGACGTCGAGGCTGGCGACGACGCTCGACGGAGGAACCGCTGCCTTGCAGGAGTTGTCCCGAGCGGGTGACGCCACCGCGCGCTCGGCTGAGACTTGAAAGGACTGGAGGCCGGCGAGGAGTTCGAGGTGGGCTGACTCCTCGCCGTTCGGCGGTCGCACCTCGTCGAGCGTCGTAGCAGTCTCGGCTGCGACGCGCCCTGCCGCCGCCAGACGGTTGTTCAACGTGGGCAGCGATTTCGCCGCCGTCACCTTCGCCAGTGCTGCATCGACGGGCGCGCCCGCGGCCGTCAGCGTCTTCCTGTACTCCTCGGGTGACGTGCTCGGAGTCGGCGACGCTGACCGTGAGGGCGACTGTTTGGCAGCGTCGGTCGGGTCAACGGCGTCACCGCCGGAACCGCAAGCGGCGAGCATGCTCGCGCCGAGAAGCAGATATGCAGTCGCCGCCGCAAGACGAACGGCCGGCGCCGCGCTCCCCGTGGCCGTTCCCGCGTGCTTCCTGCAGAGGTTCACTCCAAGATCATCCGCTCGTACGAGGCGAATGACCAGCTCTTTCGAACCTGGTCGAAGGACCCACGGTCGCCCTTGTCGTCGCGCTCTCCGAATCCCAGGCCGGTCGTTATCGGTGAGCTCCGCGCGCTCTGGTCGCCTGCTCGTCCTGCTTGTCCGGCGCGGCTTCCTGGCGTTCGTACCAGCCCGGCCAGAGCCGGCGAGCCACCGAGACGTCGAGTCGGCCGCCGAGATGCATGGACCTCCACACACCCCGGTAGCCCGGCAGGATGCCGGCCGCGACGACGATGTGACCGAGGATGAGGGGAGTGACGGCGTACGTGGCCCAGGTGTGCAGGCGTACGAGCACGACGAACGCGGGCCCGCCATGCAGCCAGGCCATCCCCACGCCGCTGCCGATCAGGACGACGAGCCCAAGCGTCAACGCCACGTTGAGGACCCGTTGACCGGGATCGAAGTGGCCCTCGTGCCGGTCGAACCGGCCGGTGAAGACCGCTCGTGGCCACCGCACCAGCCAGCGTCCGTCCGACCGGTCGACCCGCAACGTCTCCCTGACGAAGACGCGCACCGCGCGGGCGCCGAACGCCAACCCGACGAGTGAGAGGATGGCGACGACCCAGCCGGTGTTCGTGTGGAGGACCGTGTCAGGAGTCCGGAAGATCCACGCCAGTGGACTTGGCTGCCCTTCGTGCCCGAGCGTCAGCCACCAGCCGGTCGCCAACAGAATCAGAACGGTGATGTAGATGCCGGCGTGGAACCACCGGGTGCGTCGGTTGTACCGCTCGACTCTGGCCGAGGTCGCCGCGACCGATCTACGCCGCCCTCGTTCAGTAGTCATAGTCCGGCTGGTCGTTTCCACTGTTACCCGACGTGTCGCCGGACGTGTCATCCGAGCTGTCCCCCTCGGTGACCTCCACGGTGATCTCCGATTCGTCCCCGGTGGGCGAGTGGTCGGCATGCTGCTTGGTGAGGGTGACGGTGTGCTCGCCCGCAGGCAGCCCCTCGATCTCGAAGGTGTTCTCGGTGACGACGGTGTAGTCGGACTCCTCGCCATCGACGAAGATGTGGACGTGATCCTTGCCGGTTTCCTCCGGACCGATGTCTCCGGCATCGAACTCCAACGTGAACGGCGAGGTCACCTCCGCACCGTCCTCGGGCGACGTGATCGTGAGTGCCTCGCTACCGCTACCGCCGCCGGCACTCTCACTCTCCGTCGTCGAGGTGCCACTGTCGGAGCCGGCGCAGCCAGCGACCAGGACGGCAACGGCCGCCATTCCTGCGAACATGACGCCAGACCAACGCATGAGTCCCTCCTCGTCCATGCACGGCGACAAGCCCATGCCGGGTGGCGTGGGTCGGACCTCCGTGCTCTAGGACCCCCTACGTCAGGGACGCCGGAAGGTACTCAATCCCTGCGGCAACTCGTTCCAGCGCCGCCCCGCTTCCCGAGCCAGATCGACGAGAGGTGATGTCCGTGAACGCCGTGATCGAGAGCGTGTCCGTCAGTGTGTTTCGTACGGTGTCGAAGACATCCAGGGACAGCGACGGGCACACCCATCCCGGCGAGGCCCACGAGGTACGGCAGGCACTGCTGCGCGTCATCGACAGCGACGGCGCGACTGGGTACTGCCTGACATCGGCAGACCAGCTCCGGGAGCCGATCCTCGCCGGCCACGTCAGGAACATCCTTGTCGGCCAGGACCCGAGCGACCGCGAACGCCTGTGGCACGCGATGGCCCAGACCCAGCGCGGGTCCGGCGGCGGGTTCACCGACCGGGCGCTCGGATACGTCGACATGGCGCTCTGGGACCTTGAGGGACGCCGCCTCGACATGCCGGTGTGGAAGCTGCTCGGCGGTGGGCGGAGCAAGGTGCCCGCGTACGCCAGCACCATGTGCGGCGACGAGATCGCGGGTGGCCTGGCGACGCCCGAGGACTACGGCGCCTTCGCCGAGCAGCTCGTCGCCCGTGGCTACAGCGCGATCAAGCTGCACACCTGGATGCCGCCGGTGTCGTTCGCGCCGGACATCGGCATGGACGCGAAGGCCTGCGCCGCGGTGCGCGAAGCGGTCGGGCCGGACGTGCCGCTGATGCTCGACGCCAACCACTGGTACAGCCGGCTGCAGGCACTCACGCTCGGTCGGTCGCTGGAGAAGCTCGGTTACTACTGGTACGAAGAGCCGATGGAGGAGGCCTCCATCCAGTCCTACAAGTGGCTTGCCGACCAGCTGGACATTCCGGTGATCGGCCCGGAAACCGCGTGGGGCAAGGGATTCACCCGCGCCGAGTGGATCGTCGCCGGAGCGTGCGACATCGTCCGGGCCGGAGTCGGTGACTGCGGCGGCATCACGCCGACCATGAAGGTCGTCCACCTCGCGGAGGCGTTCAACATGGAGTGTGAGATCCACGGCGGCGGCGCCGGCAACCTCGCCGTGTTGGGCGGCACGATCTTCGGCCGGTGGTACGAACGCGGCCTGCTGCATCCGCACTACGACTACGACGAGGTGCCCCCACACCTCAACTCCGCGATCGACGAGTTGGACGCCGAGGGCTTCGTCCACATGCCGACACGTCCAGGGCTGGGACAGGACCTCAACCTGGCCTACATCGAGGAGAACACCATCACCCGTTGGTGAGTCTCGCCGTCTCAGGACGCGTCCGCGGCCCGGATCCGGTCCTTGGCGTACTGGCGTCGTTGGGCCGTGGTGTTGAGGCACGGAAAGGGTTCTGACGGGATCGGGACGTCGACTGCCTGGCACAGCGGTGGCCATCCCTGCTCGGCCTGCCAGACCAGCAGGCGCGAGGACGGGACGGTGGTGCGTACGTTGTCGATGTGACGTTCGTACGCCTCCACGGCCTGTCCTTCGTCGTCCCAGTGCGAGCCGATCTCCCGGGCGAGGAGTTCGAGGCTCATCGCGTGCCGGGACTCCCTGCCGGGTTCCGGTGGCCGCCGGACGCGGGGGAGGATGTTCTCGTCGAAGCTGCGCCACCAGGTGCCCGCGTCCTTGCGTACGGACAGCAGGATCAGCGCGTCAGGGAAGGCGGCGCTGATCTCCCGCCAGAAGCTGGACACCGGCCAGTCGACGGCGGCCGTGCATCCCTCGAACAGTGAATGCCACTCTGGCGGCTCGCCGCGGAGAGCGCCGCGCCATTCCGCGACGTGATCGTCGTGCTCGTTGACCGTACGCATGTGGTAGCAGTCGCCACCGAGGAGGGTCATCAACGCGGCTCGCAGGGAATACGTGCCGGTTCTTGGGAAGCCGGCACCAATCACTTTCAGCATGCAGAAATCTCCCATGGTGGTCGACGGGAACGTGGTCGGACTTCTAACGCGACGAGGAAGCTGCCCGATGGGCAAGGAGTTCCGGGGCCAGCACGATGACGGCGCCTGGCTCGATCCGGATGAGCTCGTCACGTGCGAGGTGGCGAAGGGCTCGGTTGGTGGTCACCCTGGTAGCGCCGATGGCCTCTCCGAGGCCCTGCTGCCCTTGGGGCAGAGGGATCCTTCGCCCATGCGTGGCGGTGGCCTGAACGAGCCAGATCGCGGCCCGGGTGGTGGCGTCGTCAAGGGTAGCGCGGATGCGTTCGGTCTGGTGGTGGCGTACCTGTGCGGCGAGGTGGGCAAGGACGTGACGGCGTACGGCGGGAACGTCGTCGACGAGGGCCAGGACCTCGTCGCGGGGGAATCGCCGGAGTCGGGTGGTGCCGCTTGCCTGCCAGGTGGCGGTGTGGCCACCGCGGTCGAGGACGGCGGCCTTGTCCACCGCGCAGGGTGCGTGGAAGTCGCCGAGATTGACGCGGCGTCCCTGGGTGCTGTCATGGAAGGCGGTCAACGCGCCAGATTCGACGACCAGCAGGTGGGACGCCGGTTCGCCGCGGGTGGCGGCCACAGTCCCGCTGGCAATGGTACGAACAGCTGAGTGTGCGGCCAGCCTTCGGAGTCGCTGGTCGCCAAGCATGCTGAACAGCGGCACAGTCGCCAACGCGCCGATCTGGTCCCTCACGGCCCCATCCTCATGGCCCACCTCGAGCCCAGTATCGCGCGATACAGCCACCGGCCCGTGGAAGGCCCTACCGTGCGGGCATGTTCCTCCTCGAACTGAAGTTCAACGATGACTCCCGACGCATCGAAGCACGTCCGGCCCACCGGGCCCGCCTTCAGCAGTTGTACGCCGAGGGCCGGCTCGTGATGGCGGGACCATGGGCCGATGACTCCGGTGCCGCGTTGGTGTTCGACACCGACCGCGCGGGCGTGGAGCAGATCCTGGCCGACGACCCCTACTACGCGACGCCGGGTGTCGAAGTCGTGAGCGTCCGCGCCTGGAATCCGTTCCTCGGGTCAGGAGGACGCTGACGGGCCGAGGTGCGTGACCGGTGGTGTGGCGAACTTCGGCGTGTCGACGAGTGCCCTCCACGTGTCAGAGTCCTTGTCGTACCACCGCACGTCCTCCCGGTGATACTGCAGCGCGTAGGCCAGCCGCGGCCGGTCCATGCTGTTGGGGCCGGATCCGTGCACCGTCCACCGGGTGAACGCGACGGCATCGCCCGCCCGCATCCGGATCGGTAGGCAGTGCAACGGATCGACGTCGACCTGCCGGTGACTGTCGCCGTCGTCGCTGGTACGGGAGTCGAGCTGTTCGCGATGCGATCCGGGCATGATCTGCAGGCAGCCGTTCTCGGGCGTCATGTCCTCGAGTGCGACCCAGATGTTGATCGAGCCGAGCGCCGGGTCGTGCCGCGTGTAGTTGTTGTCCTGGTGGAGATGGAATGTTCCACCACCGCCTCCGGCCTTCACGGCCGTGAACGGGAGGTACCGGATCGCTCGCCCGCCGATCAGCCGGGACGCCACGTCGAGTGTCGCCGAGCCGTTGATGAGGCTGTCGAGCAGGGAGTCCGCGAGGTACTGCGGGCACTGGCGAAGCTTGTCCGCGGTCTTCGTGGCCCGGGCGAGAGACTCCCTCGACACGCCGTTGGCCTCGAGAACCTCGAACACCTCGGTACGCAGGGCATCGACGGCATCGGCCGACACGAACCCAGGCAGGCAGAGGAATCCCTGCGCGGCATAGAAATGGACCTCGCTGTCGGTCAGTGTCAGGGGTTTCACTACTGTCGCGCGATCCGGGACCGGCATGGGCATCCTCCGAGGCAGGCTAGCCAGGGCGTGCGGCGGTTCTCATCATCTCGCGAACGCCCTGTCTCAGAACACCTCGTAGCCGGGAGTAAGGCAGTGCGCCGGGTCGAAGCGTTCCTTTGCGCTGCGCACCACCGGCCACCTGGCACCGAAGTGCTCCTCCCACTCCGAAGGGGTGAGAGGGAAGGCGCTCACGGGATAGACCACCCCGCCAGCGGCACGGATGCGGGGATAAAGCGCCCGGTTCTGTTCCAGCATGTGTCCGACCTGCTGGGTATCGGTCGAGGCGAACCGGATGAGGTTGAAGGTGAACACGACTTCGCCGGCGGGCATCGTCACCAACGGCGTCCTGATCGCGTCAACGGTCAACGGGTAGAACGTGACGAGACCGTGCACGCCGACGTCCTGGGGCTCGATGTCGGCAAGGACGGCGGCGGCGGTCTCCTCCGCTGCCGAACCAGGCAGGAAGGTCAGCCACCACGGGTGCGCGTTCGCCCACTCACCCGTCGTACGCAGGAGTTCTTCGAACTTGTCGAAGGCCTCCACGTACTCGCGATACGAAAGGTCGTCGATCTGGGCCTGGGCGCGGTCGTCCGCGAGACCGGCCAGCACCGCGTCGTCGTCCGGCTGGTCGCCTGACGCGTGGAAGACCACCATCTCCAGCTGGTGTCGCCAGCGACCGTCGGGGGCGAGGATCGAGCCTTGGAGATGGTCCGCGCGACCCTTTCGCAGCAGCAGCCGCTGGTCGGCGGCCAGGCTTTCCAGGTCCGGGTAGACAAGGGCGTACCTGCGGGCCCGATCGGGAGCGGCGACGAGCGACAGCGTCGCGCGGGTGATGAGGGCGAACTGCCCGAGCCCGGCGCGTACGCAGTCGAACAGCTCGGTGTTCTCCTCCCTCGAACAGGTGAAGACCTTGCCTTCACCGGTGACCACCTCGAGCTCGCGCACATTGTCGGTCGCCATGCCGTACCTGTGCGTCGTCCCGCCGATTCCGCCGACGGAAAGTGTGCCCCCGACGGAAAGGTCGAGGTAGTTCGTGAGGACCGGCGGCGTGAGCTTGCGCGGCAGCGTGGCGGCGAGCACCGAACGCCACGTCGCACCCGCGCCGACGACGATGTGATCCTCGCCGACGCGATGGATGTCGCCGAAACCTGTCATGTCGATGACGATGCCGGTGTCGACCTGTGAACGGCCGAAGGTGGAATGGCCTTGTCCGCGGGCGGCGACCTTCCACCCGTTGTCCGCCGCCCATCTGGTGACGAGGGCGATGTCCTGGACCGAGCCAGGGCGCAGCACCGCCAGCGGCATGCGTTCGACCACGTGCCCGAAGTCGTCGGCGGCGGCCGCTCGGACCTCGGTGTCCAGCGACAGTTCACCGTCGAGCGGCGGTAGTTCTGTGAGCGGAAGACTGCGGGCTTCGTTCACGGCGTTCTCATTCACGTCGGGGTTGGTCACCGGACTCGCCACCAGCCAGCTGAAAGATCGAGGCTAAGCGGTTCTGGGCAGGGAGTGAAGCAGTTTCTCGAACGCGGCGTTGAACTCACCGGGGCGTTCGAGGTTGGGCATGTGCCCCACTCCGTCGACGATCGCGAGTGTCGCGTCGGGAATGCGTTCCTGGATGAGCCTTGCGTCACTGACCGGGGTGAATTCGTCGGCGCTGCCCACGACAACCAGCGTCGGCACGCAGATGCGGGCGAGCATGTCCACGTAGTCGCGTCGTTCGGCTCGCCCGCGCAGCGCGGCCGCGGCTCCCGCCGAGGACGTACGCCGCATCATGCCCAGCACGTGCGCGGCGACCTCCGGCATGGCCTCGAGAGTGCGCTGTGCCACCATCCCGGGGAGGAGTTCGGTGGCGTAGCCCTCCATGCCCTCGCGGAGCACCCTGTCGGCGGTGTCGTTGCGTACCTTCTTGCCGTGTTCGGTTTCCCCGGCCGCGAAGGTGTCGGCGAGAAGCAGCGCACGCACCCGGTCCGGAAACAACCGGTAGTACTCCATGACGATCTGCCCGCCCATCGACAGGCCGCCGATGACGTGGTGACCGACTCCCAGATGCTCGAGCAGGTGGGCGATGTCGCGGGCGAACGTCTCCAGCGTGGTGAGTCCTGGAACGACGGTGGATTCGCCGTACCCGCGAAGGTCCGGGACGATCACCCGCCACCCCTGCCTGCTGAAGTGTGCGACCTGTGGATGCCACATCGAGCGGTCGAACGGATGGCCGTGGACGAGGACGAGTGGTTCGCCACTGCCCTCGTCGGTGTATCCCACGGTGATTCCGTCCAGGGTCACCTTGCTCATCGGTGTGATCCTCTCCCCGCTGCGGCTTGACACATCGATGCTATGCGGGGCAATCTCTCCTATCAATAGGAATAATGCTCTCGGTGCAATTCTCGTGAGGGTGTCAGTGCATGGACGACTACCGAGCGATTGCCGACCAGATCGCCGCCGATGTCGCGGCGGGGCGGCTGCGTCCGGGGGATCGGCTTCCACCGCAGCGTTGGTTCGCCCGGGAGCGCGGTATCGCCAGTTCCACCGCCGCACGGGTGTACGGCGAGCTGGTACGACGCGGCCTTGCCGTGGGCGAGGTCGGACGCGGGACCTTCGTACGTGCCGCGACAGGCCCGGTCGAGCCGGCGCTCGCCGAACCGGCAGCGGCCGCACGGGTCGACCTGGAGCTGAACTTTCCCGTCCTCCCCGAGCAGGCCGGACTGCTCGCGAAGAGCCTCGCGAGCCTGGTGCGCCCGGACGTGTTGGAGGCGACCCTGCGGCCGGTGGGCGCGGCCGGAACGCCGAGGGCCCGGCAGGCGGCCGCCGCACTGCTGGCGCGCGGCGGCTGGGCACCCGACCCGGCGGACCTGCTCTTCGCGGGTAATGGCCGGCAGGCGATCGCGGCAGCCATCGCGGCACTCGTCCCGCCCGGTGAACGGCTCGGGGTCGAACGGCTCACCTATCCCGTGGTCAAGGGCATCGCCGCACGGCTCGGCGTCACGCTGGTACCGCTGGCCATGGACGAGGCCGGCGTGATCCCGGACGCCATCGCCGAAGGCCGACCACTACGCGCGATCTACGTCCAGCCGACGTTGCACAACCCGCTGGGCCTCACGATGCCGGACGAGCGACGGGCAGCGCTCGCTGCCGCCATCCGCCAGCAGGGGATGTACGCGATCGAGGACTCGATCTACGGGTTCCTACGCCAGGACCTGCCTCCGCTCGCGGTGCTCGAGCCCGAGCACGTCATGGTCGTCGACAGTCTCTCCAAACGGGTCGCGCCCGGGCTGACGCTGGGCTTCGTCGTACCGCCCCGCCGCGTCGCCACCGATGTCGCCGCCGCGCTCAGGTCGGGGACGTGGACGGCCACCCGGTTCGCCCTCGACGCCGCGACCTGCTGGATGAACGACGGAACCGTCGCCGCGATCTGCGAAGTCAAACGCGAGGACGCGGCCGCGCGGCAGCGGATCGTAGCTGACCGGCTGGGCGCGTTCGACCTTCGTACGGATCCGCATGCGTACCACTGCTGGTGGGAGCTTCCAGAACCCTGGCGGGCGGACACGTTCGTGGCGGCGGCCGCACGCCGGGGGATCGCGGTGACGCCCGCCGGATCGTTCACGGTGTCGGCGGGGCATGTCCCCAACGCCGTGCGGCTCGCCCTTGCCTCGCCACCGAGGGACGTGTTGGCAACGGCCCTCGACACCCTCGCGCAGCTGGCGGGCCACGCACCGGAGGACTCAGGCCTGGAGTGACTGGCGGGCATGGGACCGGGCGACTGCCTCGGGACCGGTCAGTCGGCGTCGCCCGGTTCGACGGCAGGATTCGGCGCCGGGTTCGACGGCAGGTTTCGGCGCCGGGTTCTACGGCAGGTTCGACGAGAGGTGGCGGCTGGCGTCGAGGAGGTGGTGGCGTACCTCGTGCAAGGTGTGGACCGCGACCCAACGCAGGCTGCGTACGGTGGGTTCGGGGTAGTTGTAGACCAGCGTCCGCTCCCAGTCGGCCCGGCCGAGCCGGCTCAGCACGTGGGCGAACAGCTGCGCCGCGTCGGTGAGTTGTCTGGCCACGTCGGCGGGGTTCTGGTCGGCATAACCGTCGTGCTCGACGCGTTCGTCGCGGCCCATCGGCTCCGGTGCCGGTGCCGGTTGCTGGGTACGGCGAGCGTGCAGCACGCGTTCCCGCTGGACGAGCAGGACGTCTCGGAGATGGCAGCCGTACTCCAGTGGAGACCAGACCGTGGGAGCCGGCCGGGTGGTCACCGCAGGGTCGGTACGCCGGAGGAGAGTCGCGTACTCCTCCGCTCCCGCGCGGATCGAAGGACCCGCCTCCGTGGCCCCGCCCAGGTCATAGGTGAACCCGCACTCGTTGCATTGGTCCATGCCCGCACCCTAGTCAGCTGTCATCCGCCGCCGAACCACAAATGACCACGCTGCCCATGCCCGCGGTCCGTGGACAGGTGCCGACACCTGTCCCGGCTTCCGCACGCATGGGCAGCGTGGTCATTTACGGCCCCCGTTGCCCGCCCCGGGTTCACTGTCCCGCGCTGAACCTCTCCATCTGCATGAGCGGCTTCAGCTCAATCTTCACCTGGTCAGAGACGAAGTAGCCACGGAGCGAGTCGTCGTCGAGGAAGTTGCCGAGCGCGCCCATGATCATGCCCTGGTCGAGGGACAGGTACCGCGTGGCGACCGTTCCCGACCGGACCGCGATGGCGTCGTAGAAGCCGCCAGGCCCGTACGCGTCGAAGTCGGCCCTCAGGTTGGCGAGGTTCTCGAGCGACGCCTGCGGGTCGTACTCCAGAGCGAGGAACACCGCGTGCGGCGTCACCACACCGTCGCCGTAGGCCGTCGGCTCCGGCTCGGCCGCCCGGCAGTCGAGGTACGCCGGCGTGACCGTCGTACGCTCCTGGTCCGACGTGTACCCGCCCGCGGTGGACGAGCCGCCGTCGATGCCCAACTGGTCGACGCCGTACTCGCGGTAGCCGCCGGCCGGGTTGCTGGACGGCGAGAAGCCCCAGTAGCCGTACTTCGCCTCGTCCATGCCGTGCTCGATCTGCGCCTGGACGTACAACGGGTGGTTCACCCGCCAGGAGTGCGTACCCCAGTCGGACTCGGGCACGAACAGGCCAGGCATGAACGCCTCGAACATGTCGCCGCCCCACGACGGCACGATCCGCTTGCCGCGGTACTCGAAGGCGCCCTCGAAGACCTCGACGCCGAGATAGGTCCGCCACTCACCGACCGGCACCTGCTCGGTCCACGACCAGTCGCAGGTCGGCGGGAACGTCCGCCACGGCCCGAAGTAGTGCTCGCGAGGAATCTGCCCGGTGGCGATGCCGATGTAGGAGGCGATCCGCGGCTCGGAGTTGAACGCGCCGTAGTGGTGGCAGGTGTACCAGACGTCCGGCCCGCGGTCGCGGTAGTTGCCCACGATCGAACACTCCGTGGGCTCCTCGTCCCAGAATCCGCCACGGATCAGGCCCGCCTCGACGTCCTCGCCCTTGGCCTTCGGGTCGTAGTAGAAGCCGAAGTCCATGGACTTGCGCAGCGTACGAGCCTTCGACGTCAGTCGCGGCTCCGCCCGCTCGACCACCATCAGCGCCGCCGCCAGCCAGCCGTTGTCGACGCTGGACAGGAACGGGCGGATGGGATCGCCGCTATCCGGCCACGCCCGCAACACCTCCAGCGTGTGCGGGTCGTACCAGTTGTAGAACATGCCGGAGTCGTCATGCCGGTTGAGCCGGGCCACCGTGTCGATGGTGGTGGCAAGACGCTCGCGCGCGTCAGTCCTGCCGATGAGGCCGAGGTCGCGCGCGACGATGGTCGACCACATGTACGCACCGACATTCGTCGGCGAGGTGTAGCCGCCGCGGCCCTCCGGATCGAGGTCGCCGGTGATGTTGTCGTCCGGGAGGCCGGTCTCCGGATACACCATGGCGTCCATCGAAGCCCAGGTGTCCTCGGCATACGTTCTGAGCGTGGTCTGGTCCGCTGCCGTCAGTTTCTCGCCGGATCTCGAGGCTGTCGCTGAAGATCCGGACGAGGAGCCTGCCGGGACAGCGGCCGCCGCCGAAAAGGCGGGTAACGCGAGGGCGAGCGCCCCAGCGGCCGCGGCGGCGACCACGCGTCGAGTGGTGGGCATGAACGTACCTCCTGGCAAAGTCGGTCAGCCGGTGCGGCCGACGTGGAGAGGAGCGGTGCCTTGGGTACTTCGGGTGCTGCCTGGTGCGCTTCGTGGTGCGCTTCCTGGTGTGTCGGTCCCCGCATGTGACCCACAGCTCGTACGGACGACAAGCTGAGTGGGAAGTACGTCGTGGAAGGGTGCCGCGGCGGTGCCTTCGACACGAGCGTGGAGCAGCCGGGCCGCCCGCTCACCGAGCTCGCGCATCGGCTGCCGCACCGTCGTCAGCGCGGGACGGGCGTGCCGGGCGGCCATGATGTCGTCCCACCCGGTGACGGCGATGTCGTCCGGTACTGCGAGACCACGCTCCTCTGCGGCCAGTAGCGCGCCAAGCGCGATCTCGTCGTTGGCGCAGACGAGGACATCCGGCAGTGTCCGGCCCCTGCGGTCTAGCACTCCGCCCGCCGCTTCGTAGCCGGCTTCCTCGTCGAGCGGGCAGCGCACCGGACGACTCGGCGGCCGGACGCCGACCTCGCGGAGCTTCTCCCGGAGCGCGACCCACCGCGCGTGCGTGTCGGGGGAGGACGCCTCGTCGCCGAGGAACGTGAAACGGCGATGGCCGTGGCTGACCAGGTGCTCGACGAGGGCGCGGGCGCCGCCGTCGTTGTCGGCCGTGATGGAGTCGATGCCGGCGACGGCAGGGCGGGCCAGGAGGACGAGCCGGCGACCAGTCGCGGCGATGTGGCGTACGGCGTCGTCGTCGACGGTCCGCCCGAGGACGACCATCCCGTCGACGCGCGAGGCGAGGTCGAGCACCATGTCGCGAGCAGCCGGCCGCTCGTGCGTGGCGAGGATGAGGACGGAGCGGCCGAGCTCGGCGGCCACCTCCTCGTAGCCGAGGACGACCTCCGCGAAGTACGGACCGGACAGGTCGGGGAAGACGATGCCGTGCGCCGCGTGCCGGCGTTCCGCGAGCGACCGGCCGAGTCGGCTGGGCGTGTACCGCAGGTCGTCCACGGCGTCGAGGACCCGCCGGCGGGTGGTGGGCGCAACGCTGGAACTTCCGCGGAGGACGCGCGAGACCGTCGCGATGGACACGTCCGCGCGGGCCGCGACCTCGTAGATCGTGACGCCGGTGCCGGCGTCCGCGTTGTCGGTCGTCGCGGTGTCCCCGGCGGGCGCGGGGTCCTGGTGTGGCGAGGACGCCGTGTCACCGCCATCCGAGGTGCGCTGTGTAAGCGCTTTCATGGTCCCGGAGTATGGCAGCACGCAGGCGGCGTGACACCTGTCGTACCGATCATGGCCAAGGATGGTTCGCGAAGCCCTGTGACCTGCAGCTACGCGCAGGCGACTGGTGGATCGGCGCGCGGCCACCGCTCGACGTCGTTCTGGACTCGCAGATAGGCGCCGTCAGGATCGGACGGCGTCAGCCAGAGTTGGAGTTTGCCGGTCCGGTAGCCGGTGTCGGCGGCGTCGTCCGGGAGAGTGATGTGTCGCCGGAGACCCTTGTCGTACCCGCCATCCAGGACATCCTTCGGATCGCGGACGTATTGTCGTACGCCCTCGATCGTCTTGGACACGGTCCCGGGTGGCCAGCCGAGATGGAGCAGGACGGCGCTCTGCCACCCGCAATGCTCGGGACCGGCGATGCTGTTCAGCTCGGTTCCCTCGACCGATCGACCATTCTTGGTCCAGGTCGGGCCGGGGAATGGCGCGGGTGGGGAGAAGTAGTCGCCCACATCGTCGCCCGCTCCGTTGGTCGAGGGTGATGGCGATGCCGAACGAGGTGACTCGGCAGGGCCGGCCTGGGTCCCACATGCCATCAAGACAGCGGCCAGCACCATCGTGGCGATTGTCGTCCTCACCTTCACGTGACGCATCCACCGCCCGCGAGGTTGCCACTGCGCGCGGAACGACCAGGCTGGCGGAAATCGGCTCGCCAGGATCATTCCTGCCAGCTTTGTACATATGCCTTGAACTTCGACGGCCTCCCATTGACCATGTGCGCACCCGTTCCTCGGTCCCAGGAGGTCACGCATGCGGCTCAAAGTCCTCTCCGCCATTGTGGGTGCGCTCGGGCTCATCCTGGCGCTCCCCGCGAGCGCTGGTGCAAGTCACTCCTGGGGCAACTACCACTGGGCACGTACCCAGAATCCGTTCACGCTGGCCCTGGGCGACAACGTTTCCAGTGCCTGGGACTCCTACCTGTCGACGGCGAGCAGCGACTGGAGCAAGTCGTCCGTCCTCGACACCAGGGTCGTCGCTGGAGGCGCTAGGTCCAAGAACTGCCGGCCGACGAGCGGACGCGGCGAGGTGTGCAACGCGGCGTACGGAAACAACGGGTGGCTTGGCGTCGCCCAGATCTGGGTGAGCGGTAACCACATCACGCAGGGAACGGTCAAGCTCAACGACACCTACTTCAACACCTCGACCTACAACACCCCGGCGTGGCGCAACCTTGTGATGTGCCAGGAGGTCGGCCACGTCTTCGGCCTCGACCACCAGGACGAGAACTTCGACAATCCGAACCTCGGTACGTGCATGGACTACACCAGCGACCCGGCCAGCAACCAGCACCCCAACGCCCACGACTACGCACAGCTCGAGACGATCTACGCCCACCTGGACTCCACCACCACGGTCGGATCATCCACGGCCGGCCACGGTCGGTCGGGGCTGCACTCGCGGGCCGAGTGGGGGCAGGCACTTCACCGGACCGCGGACGGTTCCGAGTCCCTCTACGCGCGGGATCTTGGGCAGGGTGAGAAGGTCTTCACGTTCGTCTTCTGGACGCCGTGATCACCTCACCTGCGAGATCGCGTCCCGGGCGCGCCGGACGAGCGCTTCGCCCAGCTCGATCTTGAACGCCGAACCTGGCAGCGGTGTCGCACCGCCGAGCCCGCCGTCGGGAGACTCCAGCAGCCAGGGGATCGGCGCGACGCCGGCGAGGGCGATGCGTACGTCGTCGCCTCGCCGTACCGCCGCCACACCGACGAGCGGGAACGCATACCGCGCTCGGTCCATCGCCTTGAGGTAGGTGCTGGCGTCCGGCCGGGGCACGTCGAGCTCGAGGATCAGTTCGCCCCGCCGGAGCGTGGTGTTGCTGCGGTTGTCGTCGGTCGGGAGCCGGTACAGGTCGGCGATGGGGAGTTCCCGTTGGGTGGTACGGACCGTCGCCCCCAGAGCGACCAGCGCGGCCACCGGGTCGGACGGATGTGCGGAGGAGCAGTGGCTGTTGCCGAACACGGCGTGCTCGTCGCCGCGGCCGGCGCGGGCGAGGCACCGGTCGCCGCCGGCGAGCCAGCAGCTCTGGCCGAGCCGCCAGTACCAGCAGCGGGTCGCCTGCAGCAGGTTGCCGGCGATCGACCCCATGCCGCGGATCTGCGGGGACGCGGACAGCCGGCAGGCTTCCCGCAGGGCATCCGGGACGCTTTCGGGGGCGTGTTCCAGCTCGGCGAGCGTGGTGCCCGCGCCGATCCGCACACCCCCGCCCTGCCCGTCTGCACCGTCGTACGGCTCGATTCCGCGTGGCACGACCGCACGCACGTCGACGAGGGTGTCGGCCGAGAGCAGCCCGTCGCGAAGGAGCGGTACGACGTCGGTGCCGCCGGCGAGCGGCACCGAACCGTTGTCGAAGCCGGCTCCGCCCAGCTCGGCCGGGTCGAGGCTAGACAGTCGCTGGAGCTTCATGGCGTTCCCTCGCTGCCTTGTTGTCGGCCCGGTCGGCCCGGTCGGCCCGGTCGGCTCTGTCCGCTCTGTCGGCCGCGTCGCGAAGCGCCCGGAGCATCGCCTCGCGGTCGATCGGGAGCTCGTGGACGTCGGCTCCGGTCGCGTCCCGAATGGCGTTGGCGATGGCAGCGGCGGTCGGGATGATCGGCGGCTCGCCCAGTCCCTTCGCGCCGAGGCTGGTGAGGTTCGGATCGGGAACGTCGACGAGCTCGGTGATGATCTCAGGGACGTCGGCGATCGTCGGCATCCGGTAGCTGTCGAGCGTCTGGGTGAGGACGACACCGGTCGCGGGGTCGAGGAGCCGTTCTTCGGACAAGGTGTGTCCGATGCCCTGGATCACACCGCCCTCGAGCTGGCTCGACGCGCCCAGGGGGTTGATGACCCGGCCGACGTCGTGGATCGCGGCCAGCCGCTCCACCCGGATCTCGCCGGTCTCGATGTCGACCGCCACCTCGGCGACCTGCACCCCGAAGGTGTGGACACCCATGCCGGTGGGGTTGGGGCCACGCGCGCCGGTGCCGAGGATCTGCGCGTTGCCGAGCAGGCCGAGAAGCTCCTCGACCGGCCACGACTCGGCGCCGTCGGCCGTCTCGATCCGACCGGCCCGCAGGCTCAGCTCCTCCGGCGTGCGTTCGTACCGCTGGGCCGTGATGTCGAGGATCTGCCGCCGCGCGTCGCCGGCGGCAGCGCGCACCGCCGGGCCCATCGACGGGGTCGTCGACGAGCCGGCCGCGGCGACCGCGTACGGCCCGCGATCGGTGTTGCCGAGCACCAGATCGACGCTCTCCAAGGGGAAACCGAGCTCCTCGGCCGCGATCTGCGACATGGCTGTGCGTGAGCCGGTGCCGATGTCCTGCATGGCCGTCACCACGGTGGCGCGGGCATCGGAACCGACCCGCACCCACGCATACGACGGAGGTCCGCCGCCGCCGTACCAGATCTGGCTCGCCAGACCGACGCCTCGCCGCCATGGTCCCTCGCTGCGGGCGCGTACGTCGTGTCGGCGGTCCCAGTGCTTGTCGGCGAGGTCGTAGCAGTCCAGCAGGTGGTTGGCGGAGTACGTCACACCGGACGCCGGGTCCGAGCCGGAGTAGTTGCGGCGGCGCACCTCCAGCGGGTCCATCTTCAGCTTCACCGCAAGCTCGTCGACCAGGCACTCCAGGCCGAACGTCCCCTCGACGAAGCCGGGTGCGCGGAACGCCGCCATCGGTGGGGTGTTGAGCTTTGCGGCGTACTCGACGGTACGCACGTTCGGGCAGGCGTACAGGGTCTGCATCGGGCCGGCGGTCGAGGCCATCCAGCCGTTCCACCCGAGGGCCGCCACGAAGTCGCCGCCGAGCGCGACGATCGTGCCGTCGCGCTTGGCACCGATCGTGAGGCGTTGGATGGTGGCGTTGCGGTTGCCGGCGGCGAGGTTCTCCTCCCGGCGGGTGAGCGCGCAACGAACGGGACGGCCGGTGCGCCTGGCGAGCTCGGCCGCGATGAACGTGTAGTGGCCGGCGTCGTTCTTGGCGCCGAAGCCGCCGCCCATGTACTCGCAGATCACCCGCACCTTGTCGGCGGGAACCTTCAGCGCGCGGGCGACGCCGCTGCGGACGCCCCAGATGTCCTGGGTGGACGTGTGGACGACGAGCGTGTCGCCCTCCCATGCGCACACGGACTGGTGGGTCTCGAGCGAGTTGTGCAGCACGGTCTGGGTGCGGTACTCCGACTCGACCACGACGTCCGCCTCGGCGAGCGCGGTGTCGAAGTCGCCGCGGGCATAGTGGCGGGGGTCGGAGGTGAAGTGCTCCCGGCGTACGGCGTCGTCCGGGTCGAGGACCGGTTCCAGTACCTCCCAGTCGACCTCGACCAGGTCCAGCGCGGCCCGGGCCTGGGCGAAGCTGTCGGCCGCGAGGGCGGCGACGGGTGCGCCGTGGTAGCCGGCAAGCTCCTCGACCTCGGGCGCGTCCCCGGGTCCGATCGCGGCCCGGACACCAGGTGCGTCGAGCGCGCGGGTGAGGTCGATCGCGCGTACCCGGGCATGGGCGTGGGGCGAACGCAGAACGGCTGCGTGCAGCATGCCGGGCAGGCGTACGTCGGCGGTGTAGATCGCCTCACCCCTGGCGCGGGCCGGCGCGGACTTGCGCAGGGCCGGGCGTCCGACGACGTCGCGCGGACCGGCCGGCCACTGGTCGAGCGAGTCCTCGTCGACCACCAGCCAGATCGTTTCGTACCGGCCTTCGACTTCCTTCTCGGTCTTGATCAGGCGCGCCACGAGAGGATCGCCTCCTCGATCTTGGGGTAGGCGCCGCACCGGCAGATGTTCCCGGCCATCGCGTGCCGGATCTCCTCCCGGGTCGGCTCGGGGTTGCCCTCCACGAGGGCGGCGGCGGACACGATCTGTCCAGGCGTACAGAATCCACACTGCAGGGCGTCACAGCGGACGAACGCGTCGACCATCGGGTGGTCACGGAGGCCCTCGATCGTGGTGATCTCGGCGCCGTCGACGCTGTGGGCGAGGGTGAGGCACGACAAGGTAGGCCTGCCGTCGACGAGGACCGTGCAGGCGCCGCAGTGGCCTTCACCGCAGGCGACCTTGGTGCCGGTGAAGCCGAGGTCGTCGCGGAGGACCTCCGCGAGCGTCTGGCCCACCGGCGCGTCGACGTCGTGGCGCTGGCCGTTGAGGCTGAACCTGGTAGTTCCAGGGCTGCCGGCGGCGCGGTTGGCGCCCCCGTCGGCGTGGGTGGCGGAACCGGTTACGGCGTCGGCAGGCGACGCGGCGTCGGCCGTCACCGCAGGCTCCGGCGACGCATCCGCGGGGAAAGCTGGCGGTCGGTGTCCATGGCGGCCCCTTTGTCGAACGTCTGACGCAGCCCCCCGCCTGTCCCATCGTCCCGGATGCGTCCTCAGGACACAACGCCCGAGACCTGGGCCCTGTCAGTGACGTCCTCGCCTGCGGTGTTGCCTCGGCACCGTCCGACCCTCGTCAACCTCGTCGTAGTCGGCGTCGTAGGCGGTCTCGACCTGCGGCGAATCGTCCGAAGGCAGCGGGGTCTTCCCGGCGACGTCGCGGACGCCTTCCCCCGCGCTCCTGCCCGCGTCCCCGACACCCTGGCCGACCTCGCTGGCGCCCTTCCCGGCTCCTCGCCCGACCTCGCCTACACCTTCGCCGGCGCCTCGGCCGACTTCGCCTACACCTTCGCCGGCGCCTCGGCCGACCTCCCGCACGCCCTCGCCCGCACCCTGGGCGACCTCACGGACCCCTTCCCCAGCGCCACGGCCGACCTCACGGACCCCTTCTCCCGCACCCTGGCCGACCTTCTCCACCCCTCGGCCGATGGGCCTCGTCAGGGACGTCAGGATCTCGGGGTTGTTGTCGATGGTCCGCATCACCCGGTCGACGATCTGTGCCACCTTGTCGAGCTTCACCTTGAGCATGGCCTGGGCGCTGACGTTCTCGATGTTCAGCTCCACCTTGCCGAGGGTGGCGTCCGCGCCGACATGAATCTCCACGATGTCCAGCACTCTCGCGTGCAGGTCCACGTGTGCCTCGAGGTCTTCCACGTTGAGGGTGATCTTCTCGACTCCGAGGTCGGGAATGCTCAGGAAGACGTCGGGGTCCTGGTTGGAACCCAGCCAATCCTGCGCACTCGCATCCTCGAGACTGTGGGCGCGGTCGGCGTCGCTGTCAGTCACTCTGGAACCCCCATGACTTTCCCGGCCTAGGACTACCTACCCTCCGCTCCTGCTGATGAACAGGTGAGTATGCCGACGACCATGAGAAGGACGCCGAACGCAAGGAATCCACGGTCGTACGCAAACCCCACGTTGTCTGCGAGCAGACGAATCCGTGCCACGGGAGCACGAGATCAGTACCGCCTTCGCGGCCGGCCCGCACTCACCGGATCGTCGTCCGATCCCACAGGTCCGCCGCGTTCACCGCTGCGGCGGCCAGGGAGGCGGGCGAGCTGTCCGATCTCGTCAGCATCAAGCCAGGAAGCAGTTCTGCGGCTTCGACCAGCAGAGTTCCGGCGCCACAGCATGGGTCGAGCACGTGATCACCCGGCCGCAGCCGGGCGCGGCCGCCATGGCGGGCGGCGACCGGCGGATGCAGTGTGCCCGGAACCGATGCCTGTTTCCAGGTGCGGCGATGAAGCGGATGCCGGGCCACACACCCTGGCGAGGGCGACGGCGTCATCGTCTGAGACACGGCAAGGCCTACATATTGTGTCTGCCGGTGTGCGAGATGTAACGAATGGCCCTGCCCACCGCGTTCACCGGCGAGCAGGGCTGTCAACGATGAGGGTTGATCTTTGCCATTTGTCGAACGCGCATGGTTCCCCGCCGGCGCGCAGGAGGACCTGCACGGTTGTGGCATCGCCACCGACGTCGAGCTTCATCGAACAGTCGGCATGCTCATCGGACCTGTTGCCGCTTGAGCGTTCGTTGGTGCATCCGCTGTCGCCGCACGGCCGTACCCGCATCTCGATCACGTACTCGCTGCCGCGTGCCAGCCGTTTGAAGATCAGTCGATTTGCTTGCCACTCGCTGGCTGTGCCGACGACCTGACCGGATGCGGTGCGAAGGGTGGCTTCGGCGAAGAACTCATCGGCGTGCCTGCCAGCCATCTGCTCGTTGGCCGCCGCCACTACGAGCGTAGAGTCACCGGATGGGACTGGCTTCTGGTTGTTGTCCGCTGCAACAGTCCGGTCCGCGGTCTCAGGGCGGCAGCTTGGCAACGCTGTGAGGGCGAGAAGTAGGAGAACTGCTGTGGCTCGGCTCCGCATGCCCCTCTGACGCCTCAGTGGCGTCGGCTGGTTGCCTGGCCGACGGCCCCTCTTTGCGCCGCGCATCCGTCACCTTGCTCGGGCAGTTGTTCTAGCTGGTGACTCAGAACAGGAACCCGAACCCGTTCCAGTCTCCCAGAGCCGACGTGCGCACCTTCTCGAATAGTAGGAGCCGACTCCGTACATCGTCAGATTCGCGTGCTGCTCGTCCTAGGTAGAATCCGGAGCCCGCTGAGACCAGGGCCAGGTCGAGGCGGGGGAGACCCGCGGCGCCGGAGTCTGCCGCCACATGGTGCCTGCCCGGGCGATGGAGGAGGAGCACCCTGACGACGCTACGTGCGTTCGCGTCGACTCTGACGCCGGTTTCCTGTCCAGCCGTAAGCCGGAGAGACGTGCGACGAATCCAGTGGAGAGCGACGTGACGTCGGACAATGCGCAGGCTGTGCCCGCGGATGATCCGGTGACGGTGGCTTTTGCCAGAACAACCGCAGCGACCCGCTGGCGGCTGAACCGCAGCATCCCCCTGCGGTTCCCGACCCATCATCCGCAGGGTCTCGCCCTGATCGGCGACACGATTGTGCTGTCCACGGTCGAGGTGGTCGAGTGGCCAGTGCGGCGCCCGCAGCTCGCCGACGGCCACGATCGTACGCCTGGCAAGGGAATCGGCCATCTCCTCCTCATGGATCGCGAAGGAAATCTGCGAGCCGACATCGAGATCGGAGACGGCACGATCTACCACCCGGGCGGCATCGACTTCGACGGTGAGTCGGTGTGGGTGCCGGTCGCGGAGTATCGCCCGGACAGCAGGTCGATCATCTACCGGCTCGACATGTCCACCTCGCGGGTCACGCCGGTCTTCGAGGTCGATGACCACATCAGTGCGATGGTGCGCGACCGGATCACCGGAAACCTGCACGGGATGAGCTGGGACGCCCGCGCGATGTACGCGTGGACGCCGGACGGCACAACGCTTGCGCGCCAGGCGAACGAGGATCATCTTGTCGCCGTGCAGGACGCCAACTATGTCGGCTGGCGCAAGCAGATCTGCACCGGTGTGGCATCCCTACCGACCTCTGACGGCGGCCGCTACGAGCTGGGCTCCGTCGTGCTGCGCGACCTGCGGGACAACCGGATCCTCCACCAGATCCCGTTTCCGTACTTCTCGAGCGCCGGCCACGTGATGACGCGCAACCCCGTGGCACTCGAGGTTGTCAATGAGACCTTGCGCCTGTTGGCCGCTCCCGATGACGGGAATGAAGGATCAGGAACCGAGCTGTTCGTCTACGAGGCACTCATGTCATAAGCCGTCCGCGGCCGCTGGGTGGCGAGCTTGCCGCCGCTCACGTCGATGAGCGTGCCGGTGATGTACTCCGCCTGGTCGGACGCGAGGAAACACACCAGGTGGGCGATGTCCTCAGGCGAGCCCCATCGGCGGATGGTCAGCATGTCCAGAAGCCGATCCTGGACCTCGTCGGGGCGTTCGGCGAAGTGGTTCATGTCGGTGGGGATCATGCCTGGTGCATAGGCGTTCGCGGTGATGTTCCACGGCCCGAGCTCACCGGCGATGGCGCGCGTGAAGTGTGCGACGGCGGCCTTGGCGGATGCGTACGCCGCGCCTCCCACGCTGGGGACGATCGCGGCGAACGACGACGCGTTGATGATGCGACCCGAGCGCTGCTTCTTCATGACCGGGATGACCGCCTTGCACATGAGGAAAGTGCCGGTCAGGTTGACGTCCTGGCAGGAGTGCCACCGCTCCACCGGGAGGGTGTCGACCGGACCTCCCGCGGCGACGCCGGCATTGTTGACGAGGATGTCGATACGTCCGTGGCGGCGTACGACCTCGTCGACCACCTCCTGAATGCGCTCGAGGTCGGTGACGTCGCCGACGAACTGGCTGGAGGGTACGCCGGTGTCGGCGAGTTCGGCACCGAGGGCGTCGAGATCTTCCTGGTTGACGTCGATGGCGACCGTGGTGACGCCTTCGCTCGCCAACCGCAGCACGAGCGCGCGTCCGATACCGCGTCCGCCACCGGTCACGATGGCGACGCGTCCTCCGAGATCGATGTGCATGCACGCCCTTCCTTTCGTGATCAGGATCGCAACGGACGGTCCCTCAGCAGTAGAACGGCCAACAGCAGGAGCCACGTCCACCCGACGGTGATGGTGAGGCGCTGGAGCAGGCCACCGATCTCGACCAGACCGGCAACCTGGCCAAAAGCGAGACTGGCAAGGACGAACCCGATGGTGAACACGACGCCGGTCAGCGCCGAGTAAATCGCCCACCCGCGCCTTCCCCACCGGCTGAACCGGCGTACGAACACGAAACAGGCGATCGGCAGGCCCACGAACACCGGGATCGAGAACAGGTCATGAAGGAGGGCGGGCACGCTGCTGTACCCGACGAGCTGGTCAGGGGTGCCGGGTGGATAGCCGCTCACGGGATCGGTGGGGAAGATTCCCGCGCCGATCAGGCCGATGCCGTACGCACCTATCAGCACAGGTCCCCACGTCGAACCGCCCCAAGGTCGCAGTGCGCGCCACAGCCCGACCGCAAAGGCGACCGACAGGATGCCGGCGACGAGAAAGTTGGCGACCTGCGTCCATCCGTACGCACCGAGTGCCAGGGAACTGACCGGATGGCGCACCGGGTTGTAGTCGGCCCGGGTGGCACCCTCGACGACCCACGCCAACGTGAACAGTGGGCCCGCGACCACGCCGCAAACGAGCAGCGCTCGGGTGATGGCCGGGGGGCGAGCGGGCCGGGTGGCCGTCGGTCCCGAAGTCGACATGATGACATCGAGCATAGGACGTCCCGTGTCTCCCGCGGGTGTCGTGGCGGACTGGCCCGAACCGGCCAGGACGCGTGGCCAGATTGGTGCAGCTCGATTGACGTCGGATCGCAGGATCATCAGACTTCGGGACTCCAACGTTGTAAACAGCGTGGCGTACTACCACGCGACGTGAACGGGTGAAACCTGGAGGGGGACCGGATGTCGATCGGAGACCTGGGGGCGCACAGGCCGACCCGTCGGGATGTTCTTCGCTCCGCAGGCGGCGCCGTGCTCGCCGCGACGTCGTTGGTCGGATGCGACCTGTTGAGCACGGATCCGGCGAGCGACAGGAACGGGGGCCCGCGCGGCAAGAAGGGCAAGGAGGCGCCCGAACTCGCCGCCCAGGTGAAGGCCGGCGCACTGCCACCGGTCAAGAACCGCCTGCCGGAGGAGCCGCTCGTGGTCGAGCCAGCGCAGGAGGTCGGCGTCTACGGCGGGACGTGGAACACCTTCATCCAGGGCATCGACGGTGCGTCGGTCTACGAGAACATCGGCTACGACGGCCTCGTGCGTTGGGCGCCCGACTTCACCGGCATCATCCCGAACGTGGTGTCCTGGGATGTGGCGGCCGACGGCAAGGAATACACGCTCCACCTGCGCAAGGGAATGAAATGGTCGGACGGCAAGCCGTTCACCACCGACGACATCGCATTCGCATACGTTGACGTCTTCAGCAACAAGGAACTCTCGCCAGTCTTTCCCCAGTGGCTCGCCCCCGGGGGCACGCCGGCGAAGTTCGAGAAGGTGGATGACGTCACGTGCAGGTTCACCTTCGCCGAGCCGCACGCGTTCTTTCTGGAGCACCTGGCAAGTCCGGAGGGCAACCTTCTCGCGGCGACGCCCAAGCACTACCTGCGACAGTTCCACAAGACCTACACCCCCGAAGTCGACGCGCTCGTGAAGGAGGCGAAGCTCACCAAGTGGAGCGAGCTCTACTTCGGCAAGGGGGGAGACGGCACCTCTGGTCTTGCGATCTGGCAGAACCCCGACCTGCCCGTCCTTCTCCCATGGGTCGTCTCCACGGCGCTGACGAAGAATCGCCTGGTGGCCAAGCGAAACCCGTACTACTGGAAGACCGACCCCGACGGTAGCCAGCTGCCATATCTCGATCAGGTGGTCATCGAGGTGGTGACGAGTCCCGAAACCGCGACCCTGCGGGCGAGCAACGGGGAGTTCAGTCTTCCCTCGACCGACGTCCTGACGCCGGCCAACAAGCCGGTCTTCGCACAGAACGCGGAGAAGGGTGGCTACCACCTCATCGACCAGCTGACCTCGGACATCAACGGAGGTGTGATTTGCCTCAACCTCACCCACGAGAACAGGCGGCTGCGCGAGGTGTTTCAGAACAAGGACTTTCGGATCGGGCTTTCCTACGCCATCAATCGCTCCGAACTCATCAAGGCCGTGCACCAGCGTCAGGGCGAGCCCTATCAGTCGGCGCCTCGACCGGAGTCGGACTTCTACGACGAGCAGTTGGCCAGGCAGTACACCGAGTACGACGTTGCCAAAGCCAATGACCATCTCGACCGGGCCGGTTACACGGAGCGGGACGGCAGTGGATTCAGGCTGCGTCCGGACGGCGAGCGGATCACTTTCACTGTCGAACTTCCGACCGGTTTCGACCCGAGCTACCCGTCCACAGCCGAGCTGATCCAGGGATACTGGAAGGCTGTCGGCGTCGAGATGAAGGTGAAGTCGCAGGGTGGGCCGCTGTACTGGGAACGACTTTTCGCCAATCAGCACGATGCCGTCATCTACAGTGCCGAGAACGGGCTGCGGGACGCGATCCTTGATCCTGGCTGGTTCTTCCCGGTGGGTGGCCGCTGCTACTACGCCCGGCAGTGGGCGGACTGGTACGCCACCGATGGTGAGGCGGGCGAGAAGCCACCGGCCGCACCGCTCCAGCAGATGGAGCTGTACGACACGATCAAGACGACCGCCGACGATGCCGAGCGGCGTCGGCTCTTTGGTGAGATCCTGCGCATTTCCACCGACGAGTTCTACACCATCGGAACGGTTTTGATCGCCGGTCGCTATTCGATCGTGCAGGACACTTTCCGCAACGTCCCCGAGCCGATTCCGGAAGGTTCGCTCTATCCCGACCCGGCGCCCGTGGGACCCGAGCAGTTCTACGTCAGGGACTGAGTTCTGTGTCGTCGGCAGTGGTGTCCTCGGCGGATGGGCGGAGCGAGTCTGTGGTCTCCATCGCGTCTTGGAAGATCTCGTTGTAGGCCGAGTTGGACAGCATCTCGACCGAGGTCTGGCGACCCGATGCGAGCTCGTCGGCCATTTCGCGTACTCGTGGGTCGCTCGACGTCAGTGCGGCCTCGATCGCTGCCTGACGGGCGGCGCGGGCTCGACTTGTCAGTTCGTGGACCTGTACCCGAATCGCATCGAGGTCTGGCATCGTGGTCACCACTTCTTCTCTGGATGGTCGTAGACGACGATCGATTCCATGCGGCAGGGCGGCTCCTCCTTGAAGAGTGGCCTGGCCCGCTCTTCAAGGCCCTCTTTCGCCAACCCCAGTGTCTGGGCAATGAGGTTCAAGGCGTGCTCGATCAGTTCGAGAGCCTCGCCGCCCTTGATGAACAGCCGGGTCAGACCGGCCCAGCCAAGGGGAATCGCGAGGTCGAGGATGATATTGATGCACTGGCTCACGATCTGGTGCACCTCGAAGAGATGCTCGGCGATGCTCCGATAGCCGTCGAACAGATACGACTTGTAGTAGTCGATTTCCGCCTCAGTGGCGGCGGCGAAGGTCGCGAAGTGGTCTTCCGCGGCTCCTTGCGCACGTCCCCGCCAGTAGTCGGCGAGATGAGTGTATTCCCTGGCTTGGAACGCCCACATGTGATGGACGGCAGTGCCGCATCGGCGCCATGCCTTGGCGGCGTCTCGCCAGGCCTCCCAGTTGCCGAAGTAGAACTCCATCACCTCTTCGACCGGATCGATGCCGTAGCCGGCCTTGAGGATCTTCCGGACCCAGTGACTCGGACTCAGGAGGTTCGACCAGAAGTCCAGTTCCTTCTGAACGAAGTTGAGGTCTATCCCGAGATCGTCGTCGGCGTCCTTGCGCTCGGCTTCGGTGACAAGATCGACGACGGCGTCTTCGTCGACATTGAAGACCACGTGTGGATCCTTGGCACTGCCATCCGGGACACCGTAGTGATTGACGGTATCCGGATAATATTGCTCGAGCTTCTCGGCCGACTCGCGATCTGTGTAGACGTAGAAGTGGCCTGCGCTGTTCAAACCTTCCGCACTACCGTTGGCGACTCTCCTCATGTGGCCGAGGCGCGCGTCCGCGCGAACGAGGAGGTAGGCGTGGAGCGTGCCGACGAGGTTTGCGGCGTAGGAGTTCGGCACATGAACGGCCAGCTGCCAGGCGCCGAGGTCGCCGTTGGTCAGGTATCGCTGCAGGTACTCGGCGTCCTTCGCGTACTGGCCAAGAAGCGCGCTGTAGCCATACAACCCGTCGGGGTCGACGTAGAACGCCACCAGTCCTCCGTCTCGAAGACGCCTCGAAAGGACGAGCGTTCCAGACCCGCGCTTACAGCGGACTTACATCGGACCTACATCGGACCGGCCGACACACGGGCGATGTCCCAGTCGGCGCCGGGCCGCTGGCGGTCGTGGGTGCAGGCAGACCTGGATCAGAGGGTGACCGGCAGTGATGCCAGCCGCCAGGTGCCCGGGTCTGGGACGTGGTGCACCTCCTCTGGCAGTGCGGCCAACGCGAGATCCGGAAAGCGCCGCAGCAGCCCGGCGAGTGCGACCTCCGTTTCCACGCGGGCCACGGCCGACCCGAGGCAGAAGTGCGGACCGTGACCGAGGCCCAGATGCCCCGGTGGTGTGACGGTCCGGCGGATGTCCAACTGGTCCGGCTGGGCCCCGGTGCCGGCGAACGCCCGCGGATCCCGGTTGGCGGCGGCGACGGAAGCTGTGACCGGTGCGCCTTTGGCGACGAGGACCCCGCCGAGCTCGACATCCTCGCGTGCGTACCGGGGAATCGTCAGGAGAGTCGGACCGCACCAGCGGATCAGCTCCTCCACAGCGCGAGGGATGAGAGCCGAGTCCGCACGTAGCGCGGTGAGCTGGTCGGGGTGGGCGAGGAGTGCGCGTACGGAGTTGGCGATGAGGTTCGTCGGCGTCTGTCCCGCGAGGACGAGGTGCCAGACCAGCGTGACCAGCTCGGTGTCGCTGAGGCGGTCGCCGTCCTCGGCCTGCGCTCGGATGAGGTCGGAGAGCAGGTCGTCCGCGATCTCGTCGCGTCGGCGGGCGATCGCGGCTTTGGCGCCGTTGATGATTCCTGGGACTGCCTCGGCGAACCCCTGACCTACGCCTGCCGCGACCAGGGCGCCGTAGTCTCGCCACCGCGGACGGTCTGGCTCGGCGATGCCGACCAGCGCGCAGATCACCTCGATCGGCAGCGGCCGGGCGAAATGCCGCAGCAGGTCGACCGAGCCATCGCCGGCTGCCTCGCCGTTGCTGGGCAGACTGTCGAGCAGGATTTCGACGATCCGCTCGATCCGTGAACGGAACTCCGCGGCCCGGCGTACGGAGAATGCCGGCGCGACCAGTCTCCGCAGCCGCATGTGCTCGGGCCCGTTCATCTCGGCCATGGTCCGCATGTACGGCAGACATTCGGCGGGGATGCCGGGCGGCGGTGTGAAGCTGTCGGCGTTGATCTCGAACCGCGGATCGCTCAGCATCGCCTTCGCGTCCGCATGCCGGGTGACGACCCAGACCTGGCCGATGCCGGGGATCTGGATCCGCGCCATCGGCGACCGCTCGCGCGCCGCGCCGTAGGCGGTGAACGGATCGCGCAGGACCTCGATGTCGGTCAGATCAATCTCCGGCACGCCGTCCACAGCTACCCCGAGATCGGTCATGTGCACTCCTTGCGCGCTGTCAGATGATGATGCCAGATGTTTATACCATTTCAATGGTGACGGTATCTTGGCTCGAGCCGCATGGCAACGACCGGAAAGTCGACGTTTGCACGGGGACCCGGACCGGCCACCGCAGGAAGCAGGGGAACTATGGCCCGCCTCACCAGGGCGGAGATGCAGGCGCGCAACCGCGCGAAGGTGCTGGCCGCTGCCCGCGACGAGTTCATCGAGCGGGGATTTCGCGCGGCCAAGGTCGACAGCATCGCCGAGCGCGCGGAACTCACCCGCGGTGCTGTCTACTCCAACTTCCCCGGCAAGCGGGCGCTCTACTTCGCGGTCCTCGCCGAGGACGCCGAACGTGTGCCCGAGGGGGCACTCCAGCCCGCTGGCGAGACCGTCCAGGAGGCGCTCGAGGCGTTCAGTCGTGCGTGGCTCGCCCGTCTTCCCCTCGCCACGGACACCCAGCGCAGCGCTGGCCTGCTCGGCATGGACCTGATGCCTGAGGTCGCGGCCGACGAGCGGACGCGCCATCCGTACGCACAACTGATGAGGCTCGACGCACTCCTGCTCGGGCTCGCGCTGGAGCGGCTACGCCCACCGTCCCGTGGCGCCTGGCGCCTGGTCGGGGTCGCCGAAGCCGTCCTCACGACGTTGCAGGGCGCCAGCCAGCTGGCCGCCACGGCACCCGGGTTCGTCGAGCCGTTCAACGTCATCCGGGCATGCGGACAGCTGGCCGCTCTCGAACTCGACGAGCGGTGGCAGCCCACGCACCTTCCCTACGTTCCTCCTGCGCGAGCGGCCGATGAGGGCTGGTCGCCGCTCCCCGCGACCGATGCGATCCGCGGAGAGCCCGCGCGCCTGGGCGGCGACGGCGTGGTCGCGATCCTCGGCCTGCACCGGCTCGCGGCCATCGAGGAAGCCGTGCGCGCCGCACCGTCCGGTGCCGACGTCACGGCGGTCCTCGTCTCCAGCGCGCCGCGCGAACTGATTCCGCTCGCTCGCTTGACCATCGCCGAGTTCCGCGTCTGCCTCCGCCAGGCGCTCCCGCCGCCGACGTGGCCAGGGTTGCAGATCGTGTACGACGAAACCGGTGCCCTTGCCGCCGCTGCCGGTGTCCCTGCGGTCAGCGACGCCACCGAAGCGGCCGTACGCATTGAGGCGGGCAGGATCGTCGCCCGCGCGGAAGGCTACGGCGCCTGCCACGCCGCTGCGACTGCGGGCGGCCGCGCCAGCCCGTGATGATGAAGGGAAAGTCGCCTCTGCGGCGCAGAACCTCCTGACACGATCACGTGTCTATGCGCGGAGTCTGTTGTTGCGTAACGGGTCGCAGTTCTTGTCTATCCAGTCGGGCGGAATGAACTCCGGCATGCCGTCGTCGGCGATACGGACCTGCCAGGCCCCTTGGTGGATGAGCCGGTGGTGGTATCCGCACAGCAAGACGCCGTTTCCGACGCTGGTCGGTCCGCCATGGAGCCAGGCTGTGACATGGTGTCCGTCGCACCACGACGGTGGCCGGTCGCAACCGGGGAATGCGCAGCCGCCGTCTCGTAGCTCCAACAGTCGACGGGTCTTGCCGGTGAAGAGGCGGGTGCCGTCGGTGAGAGCCGGTTCGCTGTTGAGGGTGCCCCAGAGGCTGATCTTGGCATCGCACGCCACGCGTTGGGCGGTACGAGCGGAGATCGGGGTGCCGGTGTGCAGCAGGGATGCGTAGCCGGTGCCGTTGATCAGGTTGGCGTCGGTGACCGTGATGACGAGGTGTGGTTTCTCTCCGCCGTGAGTGGGTGACTGTCCTGAGCCAAGGTAGCGACGGAGGAGTTCGTGGAACCCGTCGCCCATCCGTTGCGCGCTGGTCCGCATGTCGGGTCCGTCTGCGGTCGTCGGTCGGGGCTTGGCAAGTGGTTCGAGCGCGACGCGAAGGAGTTCAGTGGTCTCGGCGTCGAGCTTGCCGCGGAGGAAACTGCTCGTGCTGTAGGGATCGTCACTGATGGACAGTTCCCGCAAGCGGAGTTCTCTGGCTTCCTGGTCGGCGAGCTTCTTGGCCAACACCCGGTCGGCCAGCTCTGGATCGACGATCTCGAGGATGGTGGCGCCGATCTTCGCGAGATCCTTGGGGTGGAAGACCCGGGCGTGGTCCAGCAGTGCTTGTTCGACCTCGTGCCGCACGTCCGGGCCCGCCTCGGATGGTAGGTCGCGGAGGGTCTGGGCGATGACATCGGCATGCTCGACACTGATCTCGCCGGTGTTCACCATCGACTGCGTGAGGATCAGCGTGGTGTCGAGGTCGCGGGCGAGTTTGACTTTACGGCTGGCGTGGCCGGGTCGGATCTTCAGCAGTCCGGAGACCCAGCTCGCGGTGGAGGTGGCGCCAGCGGTCCTGCCCAGGTCGCGGCGGTCAGCTTCGCGGACTCCGGCGAGCAGGGCTGCGTCGACCTGAGCAGCAAGCCCCTGCAGGTCGACGAGAAGTCCCACCACGTCGTCGTCGGGCATCGACCACAGCACCGGCGGCAACTCCGCACCGAACCGGGCACGCACCCGCTCCACCAGGACCGGCAGCGGGTGTCGCGACGCTTCGCCGACGCCGGTGTCACGGGCACCAGCGCTGGGGTGTGAAGCGGTCGTCGTGGCCGTTTCCATGATCTCAACATAGACCCGACCACCGACAACCGAACGCCCGAAAGCCCTGCAAAACAAGGGCTGTTCCATGATCATGAAAGAAAGGTCGGCTATCCGCCGCAGAACTTTCATGATCACGATCATGATCACGATCATGATCACGATCATGATCACGGGTAGGGGAGTACGCACACGCTCTTGCCGACCTGGCGACCGCTCGTGCAGGATCTGGGGATGCGCTCGAAGTGAGTCCGACCGTCATGACCTTCGGCCCCGCTGCGATCCGTCGCGTGGGACCCGACTCGTTCTCGCTTCCCCCTGGAGTTCTTCCGTGTGCGCTTCGTACGTCATCCGTGAGTATCAGGACCGAGATGCCGACAGCTGGCTTCGCTACGTCAAGACATTGGACACTCCTCTCGACGCGATGAGTGACGGGGCGTAGCCGATGCACGCCACCTTGAACTCCGGGCAACCAGTCGAGATCACCACGTTGGCGGTTCGATCGGACCATCCGAGTGGCGCGCCGTTCGACGCCGGGCCCTCGAGCGAGTTCATGCGTCACAACCGGATCTCAGACGCCTACTTCTGGCAGTCGCGGCAGGCGTTTCCCGAGATCTGCCTGACCGCGACGACCGAGGACGGCACCGTGGTGGCGAATGCGCATGCGGTCAGGTTCGCTGCCGATGGTCCGGGTCGGGAGGAACTGCCCGAAGGCGGCTGGGAGCAGGTCGTGGTGTGGGCGTTCATGGACGATCGCCAGGGTGTCGCGTCGACCACCGCCTGCGCGCTCGACATCAGCGTCGCGGTAACCGTGCAGGGGCAGGGTCTGGCGAGGCTGATGCTTGACGCGTTGCGCAGAGCAACCGCCGACAGCGGCCTGACAAGCCTGGTCGCGCCGGTACGCCCCACCTGGAAGGACCGCGAGCCGCGCACGCCGATGGAGGAGTACGCAAAGCGCGTCCGCGCGGACGGCCTGCCGTACGACCCATGGCTGCGTACGCATGTACGCGCCGGTGGCCAACTCGTCGGAGTCGCGCCGACGTCCTGGGTCATCGCGGCCTCGCTCAGCCGGTGGCGCGGGTGGACCGGCCTGCCCTTCGACGAGGACGGTCCGGTCGATGTCCCGCACGCGTTGGTGCCGGTGCAGTGCGACACGCAAGCCGGGTACGCGGTCTACGTCGAACCCAACGTCTGGGTGCGCCACGCCGTCGGCGACCTGTCGCCCACGGCCCGGGATCTGGACGGCGGCGGCTTCCGGTAGCCGCTGGCCTGGATCGTCCAGATCGGGACAAAATCGGGACAAGCTCCAGACCTGGGACAAGTCACCCGCACGTGCCCGGTGCCGCCGCCGTTGATCGTTTCTCTTGGCCCGGCTGGCCGTGACTGGTCGGTCCGCTTGGCCGGGAACCAACCAAGCCGGCAGGCTGGCAAGCGACGAACCTCGACCGAAAGGACCACGCGATGCCCGACGCACCGCTCCGGGTCGGCATTCTCGGCCTCGGCAGAAGTGGATGGAACATCCACGCCGACGCCATCGCCGAGCACGACGGCTTCGACGTGACGGCCGTGGCAGATCCGGTCGAGGACCGGCGGGGGGAGGCGCGGGAACGCTTCGGCTGCGCGACGTACACCGAGCCCGAGGAGCTGCTCGCGAACGCCGACCTCGAGGTCGTCGTGGTGGCCTCCCCGTCGCACACCCATGTTCCGTTGACGATCACCGCCCTCGAGGCGGGGCGCCACGTCGTCGTCGAGAAGCCGTTCGCCGGGACCGCCGCCGAGGTCGACCAGATGATCGCCGCGGCCAAGGCCGCCGACCGGGTGCTGACCTGCTACCAGCCGCGCCGGCTCGACGCCGACTTCGAGTACGTCCAGGAGGTCCTCGCGTCCGGGCGCCTGGGCGACCTCGTGCTGGTCCGTCGTACGTCCCATCGGTTCCAACGGCGCGCGGACTGGCAGATGCTGCGGAAGTACGGCGGCGGCGAACTCTCCAACACGGTGCCGCACCTGATGGACCAGGTGCTCCTGCTTCTCGGCGACGGACCGATCGAGGTGTACGCCGACCTACGGCACACGGTCGGTCTCGGCGACGCCGAGGATCACGTCAAGCTCTGCTTGCGCGGCGAGAGTGGCCCGTTGGCCGACATCGAGTCGAGCTTCTGCGTGGCGCTGCCGCAACCCGCGTGGCAGCTCTCCGGCACGACCGGAGCGCTCGTCGGCGACGGTACGACGTTCACGCTGCGGTGGTTCGATCCGGACTCGCTGGGCGCGCTGGAACTCAACGAGGGTCCGGCAGCGGGACGGCGGTACGGCACGGGTGAGCAGATCAGCTGGGAGGAGGAGGTCCGCACGCTCGGCCGCAGGACCCGCTCCGCGGCGCTGCGGTACTACGACAAGCTCGAGTCGACGCTTCGCGAGGGGGCCGAGGTGTTCGTGACGGCTGCGAGCGTACGTCGCCAGATCCAGATCATCGAGGACGCCCGCCGGCTGACCGGGTTCGCGTAGGGGATGGTCGCGCCGTTCTGCCGTACGACGCGACCACCCGCTTCGTGCGGGTCCTACCAGGCGTAGTCCTCCGGCGCGGTCTTGTGACCGGGGAAGATCTCGTCCAGGCGACCCAGGGCCTTGTCGTCCAGCTTGACCTCGAGTGCGCGTTCCGCGGCGTCGAGTTGGTCCATGGTGCGGGGCCCGATGATCGGCGCCGTGACCGCGGGCTGCGCGAGGATCCAGGCGAGTGCGACGTCGCCGGGCTGGTGACCGAGCTCGGCCGCCAGGCTCTCGAACTGCTCGAGCTGCGGCCGGTGGCGTTCGATCGCCTCGGCCTGCTGCCGGCGCTTTCCTTCGACCTTGCCGAGGACGCCCCCGAGCAGTCCGCCGGCAAGCGGCGACCACGGAATGATGCCGAGGCCGTAGTGCTCCGCGGCGGGGATGACCTCGAGCTCGATGGCACGGGTGAGCAGGCTGTACTTCGACTGCTCACTGACCAGGCCCAGGAAGTTGCGCTGCTCCGCCGCGGCCTGCGCCTGGGCGATGTGCCAGCCGGCGAAGTTGCTGCTGCCGACGTAGAGGACCTTGCCCTGGGTGACGGCGACCTCAAGGGCCTGCCAGATCTCGTCCCACGGCGTGTTCCGGTCCACGTGGTGGAACTGGTACAGGTCTACGTAGTCGGTCTGCAGCCGCTTGAGGCTCGCGTCGAGGTTCCGGCGGATGCTCAGGGCGGAGAGGCGCCCGGAGTTCGGCCAGTTGTTGGCCATGTCGCCGTAGACCTTGGTGGCGAGGACGGTCTTCTCACGCCGCCCGCCGCCCTGCGCGAACCACCGGCCGATGATCTCCTCTGTGCGGCCGTTATGACCCTGGCCCCCGTAACCGTTGGCGGTGTCGTAGAAGTTGATGCCCTTGTCGTGGCCCGCGTCCATGATCGCGTGCGCGTCGGCTTCGGAGGTGTGCGGTCCGAAGTTCATCGTGCCGAGGCAGAGGCGGCTGACCTTGAGGCCGGTACGACCGAGTTGAGTGAAGTCCATGGTGCCCATCTTGCGCGCCTTCCCGGTGAGACGTCCAACAGAAGAATCCGCTCGGTTTCAGCAGTCCCACTGCTCAGTCACCCGACGGATGGCCACAAGCCATCACCTCCGGGCCATAACCCCACAATCGCCGCTGAACGCCCAGCAGAGTGGCCGCACGTGGACGTGCCGGCCGGGACGCGCACCGGCACGCCGGGCTCGCCATGAGATTCTGGCGGGCATGACTGTCCGCGACATGGTGGCGGGCGTGCTTGTGCTGGTGGGGAGCCTGGCTGTTCTCGCCGCCGTCCCCGTGATCTGGGCGGGCCAGGAGCTGCGCACCGAAGGGTACGCGGAGACCGCCGGCCCGCTGATCAAGGATCCTGAGATCCAGGCGGCCATCGCGACCCGGGTGACCGACGACATCCGACGACAGGCCGACCTGCCGAAGATCGTCGACGGCACCGTCGATGCCCTTGCCGGCCTGGGGATTCCGCGATCCCTGGTCCGCCGCCACCTGGGCAGCGTCCTCGATCCGACCGAGGCGGCACTTGCGGCGCTCATCGAGAAGGACGTCCGCGAGACGCTCGACAGTCCGGTCGCGACGCAGGTCTGGGCGACGGCGCTGAGGGACGCCCGGAACGCCATCGCCACCGGCTCACCGCGCAACGCACCGATCACCGTCGAGCTGACTCCGTTGGTGGAGGAGGCGAAGCGGCGACTGGTCGACGACGGGTTCGACGCCGTCCGGGACGTACGCTCGCCGTCGCTTCGGTTCGTGGTCGTCGAGTCCGCACCTCTCGCCGAAGCTCAGAGGTGGTACGACGTGGTGGCGATTCTCGGGGTGATCCTTCCCGTGATCGCGGCCGGAAGTTTCCTGGTGGCGCTTGCCGCGTCGCCAAGCCGGCGTACGCTCTTGGCGGTCTTGGCTGGGACCACGGTCGCGATGGGCGTCCTCGTCCTCGGAATCACCATGGCCCGCGAGCCGACCCTGGCCTCGCTCGCCCCCGACCAGCGGGTGCTCGGCGAGGCGGCCTACGACGCGTTCGCGGCCTCGCTGCGCGTTCTTGTCTGGTGGGTGTTCGGGATCGCTCTCGGCCTCGCGTTCATCGTCCGGTCCCTGCCCGACCGCCGAGACAGCAGGGGCGGCGTGCGGCCGGCTGGTTGGACGAGTCGCATCCACGACCGCGTTTAGCCGCCGCTGATGGCGGAAGACCTGACATGGTGAAGTCCTCGTCTGTCGATGCCATCTGGGATGACTGGAAGGCAGCCGTCAACATGACGGCGAAGGAACTCGAGCGGTGGCTCGACACCGAGAAGTCCCAGTCGGTCGGCCAGCGCCGCGACGGCGGCGAATCGACGGGCCACGAGTCCGGCCGAAGGATCGTCACGCTGCTGGCCAAGAACAAGAACGAACTGACTGATGAGGACGTCGACCACATGCGCAAAGTCGTCGGCTACGTCAAGCGTCACCTCGCGCAGCGTCCGGCCAAGGACGTGACGGAGAGCCGGTGGAGGTACTCGTTGATGAACTGGGGCCACGACCCGCTGAAGCACTGACCGGGAAGGGTCCTACAGCCGCGCCCTCTCTCAGGTACCGGCGATCCTTCGAGCTATCCGGCTGGTCGCGGCTCATCGGCGGGGACTGCGTGACCTGGCGCGGTGATGTGGCGATCGGTGGCGCGCAGTGCCTCGTGGTCGGCGGGCGTTCGTTCGACCTCGGCCGTGCAGCCGAGCCGATCGCACTCACAGGCGAACGGCAACAGCAGCGGGTCCGGTGGTCCGGTTGGTCCGATGTCGGCGAGCCACGCCCTGACATTGGTGATCATGGTGTCGTTCTCGGACTGGCGGAGAGCCCGACGCTGCCGCCCAGTTCGCGCCCGCGGAGCGTTCGCGAGCGGGTGTGCCAGGAGGTCAGCCGCACGGTCGATCATGGTCGGCAGGTCTCGTACGCCGTCGACCTCCACGACGCGTAGGCCGTGGGCGGTAGCTTCGATACGGATCCGAGCGTCGAGAAGATCGTTGCGGGCCAGCAGCTTCTCCTGGACGCGCTCAGCGTCGGACGTGGAGCGCGAGGCATTCCAGCGCGATGCCAGCGCGGCGCGCCGAAACTCCGGGGTCGGCAGAAGCCAGAGCCCCCAACCCGGATCCGGCAGATATGGTGCAACGAGCCCTGGGAACAACTGCGGCCCTTCGACGATCACCGCAATGTCGGTCGGCATGGCGCGCAGGTCCTCGAGGATCAGCGGAAAGCCATGCACGGAGCCCTCCACGAACCTGTCCACGAGGTTCTCCACGCTCGGTGTGAGCCAGCGTTGGTCATGGGTCTCCGCCGCGGCATCGGCATGGAGCTTGCCTTTGACGATGAGGCGGTCGCGGTGTGCGTACGCCGATGCGTCGATGCGATACCACGCCAGGTCAAAGCGGTAGGCGAGGGCCCGGGAGACGGTCGACTTGCCTGCACCGCTACCGCCGCCGATCCAGATCACGGGCGGAAGGTCGCGGAATTCCGGTGCTGGCCTCTTCGACGTCTGCTGGAACACCATGCCGGCAACTGTGACTCCGCCTCCGGAAAATGTGAAGTCTTGTTCTCCGCGGGTCGTTCATGGTGTATTCGAGGAGAGGGACCAGCGTGCTCGAGTGGTCGGCGAATTCCGTCGCTCATCCGGCGGCCCCGGTGGGCAAGCTCTCGCAGGGGCCCGGTGAACCCCGGGCCGCTATGGTCCCGGATCATGCATCGTCATGAACCGAACGAATACGCCTGCCCGTTCTGCCGGCTGCTGCGTGGCGAGGACACCGACATCAGTACGCCCGGCGGGATCGTGCATCAGGATGAGCACATCGGTGTGATCGTCAATCCAACAAGCTGGAACGGCCGACCGGGCCAGCTCATGGTCATCCCCACGCGGCATGTCGAGAACCTCTACGCGCTGCCGGACGACCTTGGCGCGCGCCTGCTTCCGGCCGCGAGGCGAGCCGCGGCGGCGCTGCTGGCGATCGACCAGTGCGACGGCATTGCCGTACGCCAGCACAATGAACCCGCGGGTGGTCAGGACGTGTGGCACCTGCACATCCACGTGATCTCCTGCTGGCATGGCGAGGAGTTCGGCGCGGCCGGGGCGACGAGGCGCATCACGACCCTGGTTGAGCAACACGAGCGGGCCGCCGCGCTCCGGCCTGCGTACGCCGCTGCGACGTAGCGACGCAGACCGCTCATACGTACGTCATCTGGTGTCGACGGCGAGGCGGATGCCCAACGCGACAAGGACTCCACCGGTCACGCGTTCCATCCACTGGTGGATGCGCGGCCGGAGCAGGATCCGCATCCGGTGCACGGCGTAGATGAGTGTCGAATACCAGAACATGTCCAGCGTCACGATGACGAGCGCCATCGCCAACGCGGCGGGAAGGACTGCGGCCCCTGGCTCCAGGAACTGTGGGAAGAGCGCCACGAAGAACACCGCCAGCTTCGGATTGCACACGCTCGTGACGAGACCGATCCGACCGCCCGCCAGGGCCGCCCGCATCCGGCCCGACGGCTGGCTGGTCCGCGGGTCGACACCGGTCGGGTAGCCCTCCCGCCGGCGGGCGAGCAGCGACCGGAGGCCCAGGACGACGAGGACAACGGCTCCGGTGATCCGCAGCACGTCGTATGCGATCTGTGAGGCGAGGATCAGGGCGGAGAGGCCGACGGCCGACAGTCCACCCCACAGAAGGACACCGATGCTGTTGCCGGCCACAGTGCCCTGCGCCGCTGCCCGACCGTCCTTCGCGGCCGTACGCACGATGGCCGCCGTGGCGGGTCCCGGCGTGACGGTGAGGAGGATCGCGACGAGCAGGAACTCAGGAATCGACCGCATCCGGGCAGGCTACCCGCGGCAGCTCACTCGCCGCACCGCGATAACGGCCGTCGGTAATCGCGCGCGTTACCGACCGACTCAGGCCCTTGTGCGCGGGCTGCCGCCCACCCGGCCCGCTCGAGGATGATCCGCGCGATCTCCGAAACCTCGCGCCCGGTGGTCTCGACAACGAAGTCGGCGACATCGTTGGCCTCCAGTTGGGCAGACAGTTCGGTAGCGCGCCGCGAGAGCGCCTCGACGCCGTCACCGCGTTCCCGGCCGCGGCGCCTGATGCGGGCGTGCAGGATCTCGTCCGTGGCGCTGAGTCGGCAGAGGACCGGCTTGGATCCGGCCACGGCGTCGGTATACCGAGCGAGGTTCTCCGCGTTCTCGATGACGCCGGCCGCGATGAGTCGCCGCGCGCCGGAGGCGCTGAAGTTCGACCACACGGAGGCGAGGTTCTGCGACCTGAGGCGTTCGTTGTGCTCGTCGTCAGCCGGCACGGGCCACGATGCGCCCAGCAGGTCAAGGTCGACAAGGGCGTGCTGGCTGCCGTACTCGATGAGCTGATCGAAGATCTCCCACGCCACGGTGGTCTTACCGACACCGGGCGGTCCGGAGATGACCAGGAACGGAACGTCGTCGGCAGCCATGCGCCCCGATGGTACGGGCGCCGTGGATGGTGGTGAGGAGGCGGTCAGGGGACTCACCACGCCATCGGACGTCCGGGATCGTCACCGCCGGCATCGCGATCTTCGCGCGTGACCCACGCGCGGGAGGTCTGTCGGTGCGGGCTGGCAGTGTGGCGGGATGGCTGAAGAGATGACGGGTTTGCCAGAATCTGCCTACGACGTGCTGCTGAAACTGGACGGTGAGCCGTCATCCGCCGTGCTGGACGCACACCGCACCGCACACGACCAGCTGATCCGCCGACCGATGGAGCAGTTGGCGGCGGCGCTCGATCCTGTGGCGGGCTGCGGATTCTGTGTGTCCGGGCGCAGCGGTCAGCCACGGTCGTGGCAGCGCACGAACGCCACTGCATGGATCGCGCGTCGGGTACGGATGACGGTGGAGTTCGACCTGGACGGGCTGACCGTCGAGGGTGGCTGGTCGGGTGGCGCGGGCCCTGCCCTGACTCGGTATCGTGAGGCGGCCGCAGCCGATGGAAGCGGTGAGGAGTTGGCGGAGATCGCCGCCGTCCTGGACCGCACCGGGTACGAGTTCACCGGTCGGCTCATGACCCGCCCACCGCGTGGCTACCCGCCGGACCATCCGCGGGCCGACCTTCTTCGCCGACGGTCGGCGTTCGCGCAACTGTGGCTCGGTGCGGGGGCATGGGTCCACACGCCCGAGGTCGTCGACCGGGTACGCGACGCGTTGGTCCCGTTGTTGGAGCTGACGTCCTGGGTCGTCGACCATGTGGCGATCGGAGGCTTCGCGGAGGTCGACTAAGGCGTGCTGTGCCCTGTGATCCGGATGATCTGATCGAGGCCATCGTCCACGCCAACGTAGGACGAGTCGGCAGTGGACGAGTCATGTAGCTGAGGTCAGCCTGCGCGGTCTGTACACGCGAATGCCGGCCGGTCCCGTGCGCTATCGGGTCGGATGACGCGCTTCGCTCGCAGGGCCAATTGGTTTGCGCCGAGTCACGAAGGCTTGCCACGCTGGCGAGATGAGCCACGATGGCCGAGACGGCCGAGGTGATCCGATCGTCGACGCGCGGGATGTTGTCGTCGAGACCTTTCCCCATGCGCGTTGGGCGCTCCTGTCCGGCAGTGTCATCACGACGCACCGCACGGCCGGTTCCGACCTCGACATCGTGGTGTTGCTGCCCGATGGCGACCCGGAGGCACCGCACCGTGACTCTCGGCACTTTCGCGGCTGGCCGGTCGAGTTGTTCGTCCACGACGAGGAGACGCTTGCCCACTACCTGACGAAGGAACTGCCAGGTCGGCGCCCGGCCCTGAACCGGATGGTCGCCACTGGTGTGCACCTGGTCGGCGATCGCACACATTCCGGTGAGATCCAGACTCTGTGTACGAACGTGCTCGCGGCCGGTCCGGCTCCGTTGACCGATACCGAACGCAACCGAATCCGTTACCAGCTCACCGATCTGCTCGATGATCTGACCCACGCCACCGATCCGGCGGAGCGCACGGTGGTCGCCGCCGCGGCCTGGGCCGCTGCTGGCGAACGGGTCCTCGCCCTCAACGGGCGCTGGACCGGTACCGGCAAGTGGCTGCTGCGCGAGCTCATTGCCTACGATCTCGAGCTCACCGAACGCTGGCTCGCGGCCCACGCCGACCCCACCGCGATCGCCCGCTTCCTCACCGGCGTACTCGACCATTCTGGCGGGCCGCTGTTCGCGGGTCACAAGGAGTCGGGTGAACGCCCCTCGCTGCAGGCCTGAGGCGGTTGGTGCCTCGCCGCCTCTTCCGCCGCCCCCGGGGCGCGGCACTGTGGATTATCGAGGAGTGTCGCGCAGGCGGTGCCGGAACGACACCTGATGACCGTTGTCACGCCTTCGTCCGTCGGGCGTCCAGCCGGCCGAAAGGTAGAAGCGCTGCCCGCGGTCATAGTCGGCGAGAGTCCACAGGATCGCCTCGCGGTAGCCGTCGTCGCGAAGTGCGTCGAGGGCGGTACGCATGAGCACGGTGCCGACGCCGCTGCGCCAATGGGCCGGAGCGACCGCGATGGTGTCGACCTCGCCGAGGTCGGGGTCCACCGGGTCGCGGCTGGGCCCGATGCCGACGAAGCCGGCGACCTCACCGGACCGGTCGGCGACCCACCATCGGGGTGCACGCGGGGTGGTCGCGATGCGCGGTCCTGTCTGGGCTCGGATCGACGTGGCGGCAGGCTGCGGATCCGCGGAAGCCGCCGTGGTGAGGGTCGCGGTCCAGCGGTCGATCCGGTCGTCGTCGAGCACCTGAGGCGGCATCAGGTCACCGAATCCCGCGTTCCACGAGTCGACGTAGATCTGCGCCACGCGCGCGGCGTCAGCGCCTGTCGCGGTTCGGATCGCGATGTTCACAGCGGACAAGTCTGCCCGAGCAGGCGTCTCGGGGCACCTCCGCGGAGACGGTCCGCCGTCGCTTTCGCCGTCGCAGCACTGCGCAACCGCCACCCCTCTGCCAAGCCCGACGGTCACAGGAGGCGGCTCTCACCCAACCGGAGATGAAGATCGATGACACTTCGTATGCCGGAGCGGATCACCCAGTGGAGCTTGTAGAGGGTCCAGTACGCCCAGTACATGCGTAACAGCTCCGGCGTCATCGTGGTCTCGAGTGCCACATCCACCCGGTCGATGGCCTTTCGTTCAACACCGTTGTATCCGCCATCCGGATCCGCCGCTGCCCAGGCGAGGTCGAAGCGGAGCCCGACGAGTGCGAAGTGGCGGTCCCCGCGTGCCACGCCGAAGTTCCAGTCGACGACGCCGGTCACCTGGCCGGAGTCGTCGAAAAGGACGTTCGGGACCGTGAAATCGGTGTGGACGAGATCATCGCCGGCCATCTCGTGCCGCTCGGCGTTGCCGACTTCGCGGATCAACTGGAGCAACCGTCGGCTGCGGTCACAGTAGTCCGCCAGGGTCTCGTGCCGGGGGAACACCGGACCACTCTTCCGCAGGTACAGGGGCGGGATCGCGACGTCGGGCCGGTCGGCCAACAGACCGGCGAAGCGTTCGTTGACCGCCAGCATCGCCTCGATCGCGCGGACGTCCGTACGCCTCGGCGGTGACCCGGGCAGGCGTTCCTGCACAACTGCCGCGGTGCCGTCCGCGAGTTCCAGAACGAGGTCGTGGCGGGGAACCGGCAGACCCGCGGCGCGGACCGTGGCGAGGACCTCGGCGGTCTGCCGTGCCTGATGCGGCGGGATCGGTGCGTGGGTGACCACGCCGTCGCGGCCGTCTGGCCAGCGTACGAAGGCCGCGCCCCCGGTCTCGCCTTGTGGCGCGACATCGACGAACGAGAGGCCGCTGCCTGTGCGATCGTTGATTTCCGCGATCCATTCTCGTGGGCCGTCGCCCATGTACCCGCCTCCAGCTTCGTCGTGTCCTGTCACGCCTCGTCGCCCACCGGTCCGTTCGATCAGCCGATCGCTGACCGGCTGGCCAAAGCTCGGCAGAAACTGGCTCTGCGGGTCGGCCAGTCGAGGCCGATGTGTGGGCGGACGCGTGGACGAAAGTCGACCCTGCCAGAGCGCTCCTGACATCTGGTGTCAGGAGCGCATCCGGCTCTCCTGGCATTGACGTGGGTGGATACGGCGATCGGGCGGGGTGTTGTCGCTGGTCACCGGGGATGTGTTGGGCGACGGGAGGCCGGGCAGGTCGTGCCGAGGCGCTCTACCCGGTGGGGCGAGCCGTGATGATGGACGCCGCCTCGACGAGGTCTTTTGCCCGGCGTTGTGCTTGGGGGTGTTCGCTTCGGACGAGGATCGCCGGGATGCCGGCGTGCTCGGCGCCGACGACATCCGCTTGAAAGTTGTCACCCACCATCCACCGCGTGCGGGGATGGCCGGCCGCGCGGAGAGCGCACCGGTAGGCCTCAGGGTGCGGCTTCTCGTAGCCGATCGCCGCTGAGCACACGACAACCTCGACGACCTGGTTCAGTCCGAGCAGACCGAGGTTGGTCTCGAGCTCCGGGACGTTGTTCGAGAACACGGCATGCCGCCAGCCGTCGTCCCGCAGCTGTTGGAGAACGGGAATGGTGTCCTCGAAGAGACCCCACCGCGAGCCATCGGCGTAGAACCTGCCCGCCAAGTTCGCCAGCTCGGCGGCCGTCTCGACGTATCCAACACCTTTGAACGCCTCGGCAAATACTGCTTCCAGCTCGGCCCACCACTCGGCGGCCGACACCAGGTGCGTGTGCGCCACGTCGGGGTTGCTCCACGGGTACCGGTTCCTCGTGTACTGCCGAAGGTCCGCGGGTGTCACGCCATGGCCCGGATGCAGCTGATCGAGCGCCTCGATCAAGCACGGCCGCCACGAACCCGGCCCATGCGGGCCGTAGCCAAGCGTTCCGTCGAAGTCCCAGAAGATGACGCCCACGCAGGTCACAACGGCCATCCCGAGTTGTCGCGCAGCAGCCACAGGTAGCGCACTGAAGGCTGGTCCCTAACCGGCGAGGACAGAGGTCACGCGGTCGACGGCAGTGTCAGGCGTTGCTTCGAACGGCCGCTGAGTGATCTCCTCGGCCAAAGCGATGTACCTGGCAGCAGTTGCCACCCGCACATCGTCTGGAAGTGCCGGTGGCGTGCCATCGCCATCGAACCCACGCTCCACGAACCACTCTCTCAGGGGCTCTTTGTCGAGCGAGCGTTGGTCCTTGCCGTCCTCGAACAAGGACTCGTACGTGTCGGCATACCAGTAGCGCGAGCTGTCCGGCGTGTGCACCTCATCGATGAGGAAGATGTCCCCGCCGAGGACACCGAATTCGTACTTGGTGTCAACGAGGATGAGCCCCCGTTGGGAGGCCACCTCGGTTCCCCGAGCGAACAGGGCGAAGCTGAGATCGGCAATGCGGTCGAACAGGGAGGCAGTGATCAGTCCCTCGCCGATGGCATCCGCCCGACTGATATTGCGGTCGTGCTCGTCGAGCTTGGTCGCGGGCGTCAGGATCGGCTGTTGCAGTCGCTCGTTCTTGCGCAACCCCTCCGGCAGACGATTGCCGGCAACCTCACGCTGACCGGACTCGTAGTTGAACCACAACGACGTCCTCGTCACTCCGGTGATGTACGCCCGGACGACGAACTCGAGCGTGACGAGCTCGCACTCACGAGCGCGGATGACATTGGGATCGGGCACCTCGAGCAGGTGGTTCGGAACGATGTCCGCCGTGGCGTCGAACCAGAAGTTTGCGATCGCGTTCAGTGTCTGGCCCTTGAAGGGGATGGTGCCCAAGATCCGGTCGAAGGCGGACTGCCGATCGGTCGTGACGATGGTGCGAACTCCGCCGCTGACATAGCTGTCGCGAACCTTGCCCGCATGGGCGACACCGAGGTGTGTGAAGGACGTCCGCTCGAGTGTCCCGGACAGCTCCTTGGCCATCCGCTCGTCAGATACCACTCTCTCCCCTTGTGGGCCGCGCTCGATCGGAGCGTAGTTACGCGCAACTCCGGACGCCTGAACATAACAGAGCCGCGGAGGCCGGTGGCTTCTCCCGTCGTTGGTGCTCGACCCGGCCCGCCTCGACCAGCTGTTCGGCCCGGTGGAACCCCGGGCAGCTTCCCCCTACCTCTTCAATCAATCATCGTCGACAGCTGAATACAAGACTTGAATTCTGCTGGCGTACGGACGGATCATCGACGTGCCTGTTTCCCGAGAGTGGAGGACCATGTGCGGGTCACCGCCGATGATCTGGACGCCGTGATCACGTGTGTGGAAGACGGTCTTCGCCCCGCAGTGGACAGGAACTGGACGGTTCGTGCCGGGAAGCTGGAATGGACGTGCTGGTCGACCGCTGAGCACATCGGTCAGTGTCTCGCACACTATGCGTCTCAGTTGGCGATCCGGGCTCGTACTCGATACGTGCGATGGGCTGGCAGGGCGATGAACGACGCCCCTCCTGATGGCGTTCTTGACTTCGTGACGGCGACCGGGCGGATTCTCGCGATGGTGGTTCGTGCCTCGTCGCCGCAGGTACGGACCTATCATCCGTACGGGATGGCGGATCCAGGAGGATTCGCAGGCGGGGGATGCGTGGAAGCGCTTGTTCATGGTCACGACATCGCCACCGGGCTCGGCGTGGACTTCGCACCACCTCATGATGTGTGCGAACGTGTCGTCGCCCGGATGTTTCCCCATCACGAATCGAGGCTGGCCCAGGCCGGCGTGGATCCATGGACGGCACTGCGATGGGTGACGGGGCGGCTTGACGTTCCCGGTCTGCCCGAGCTAGGCGGGTGGAGATGGCGAGCCACTCCTCTGAACGAGCCGTGGATCCTCGCGCCGCCGGAGCCTCGACCTTTCTGATCCTGCCTGTGCGCACGTGGCGTTCTTGCCTCATGCGACAGAGACCAACGGCACAAGGAGATGCATGGCCAGCGAAGGCGCGCCCGGCACCATTGTCATCCTGAACGGAACCCCGCGCTCGGGTAAGAGCAGCATTGCTGCGGCGATCCAGGAGCGGTTCGCGGGCGTGTGGATGAACCTCGGAGTCGACACGTTCAAGCGGATGACCCCCGCGCGTTTTCAGCCAGGATTGGGGCAGCGGCCGGGTGGCGAGCGACCCGATCTCGAGCCACTCGTGGTGACGCTGTATCGCGGCATGTACGAAGCAATTGCCAGGCACAGCCGGCTGGGTGTCAATGTGGTGGTCGATGCGGCGCACCATGACGCGTACTCTGTCCCGCGCGGGATTCTCGGTGCGAGTGCTCACCAGTTGACCGGACTGCCTGCGTTGTTCGTCGGCGTCCGATGCCCGGTTGAGGTGGTCCTGGAGCGCCGGCGCGCCACGTGGGGTGGCGTCGGCTACGCGCAGGGCGGCACCGTCCGCGACCCGGTGAAACTGTGGGAACAGGCAGTGCACGAACCCGGGGTGTACGACCTCGAGGTCGACACGTCGGTCCTCAGCCCCGAGGAATCCGCCGACCAGATTCGCCGACGCCTGGACGACGGCTCACCGCCGTCGGCGTTCGATCGCCTCAGGGCGCAGGCGCGCTCCATGTGAGAGCAAGGAACACGTCCATGATCCTGAAGGAAAAGTCGCGTATACGCCGCAAGATCTTCATGATCACGATCATGATCACCCCCAGACTTCGCGGGCGGTCTCGACGATGAGCCGCAGCTTCGCGACCTCCTCGTCGTACGTCAGCACGTTGCCCTCCACCGTCGACGAAAACCCACACTGCGGCGACAGGCACAACTGGTCGAGCGGCACGTATCGGGACGCCTCGTCGATCCGGCGCTTGAGCTGGTCCTTGTCCTCCAGCGCGCCCTTCTTGGTGGTGACGAGGCCGAGGACGACCTGCTTGCCGGGGGGTACGAACCGCAGCGGCGCGAAGCCGCCCGAGCGGTCGTCGTCGTACTCCAGGAAGAACCCGTCGACGTCCAGTTCGGAGAACAACGCCTCGGCGACGAAGTCGTACCCTCCCTCGGCCGCCCACGACGAGCGGAAGTTGCCGCGGCACATGTGCGTGGTCACCCGCAGGCCGTCGGGCCGGTTGGCCAGCGCGGCGTTGATGGTGCGGATGTACTGCTCGTGCTGGTGCTCGGCGTCGCCGCCCATGCTGGCGATCAGTTCCCGCTGCTTCGGGTCGTTCAGGTAGGCGAGGCTGGTGTCGTCGAGTTGGAGGTACGTACATCCGAGATCGGCGACGCGCCGCACCTGCTCGGCGTACGCGCTCGTCAGGTCCGCCCAGAAACCGTCGAGTTCCGGATAGACGCATCGGTCGATGGCGGCCCGCCCGCCGCGATAGTGGACCATGCTGGGCGACGGGATCGTCAGCTTCGGCGTCTGGGCGGAGCTGGCGTTGTCGCGCAGGAAGGTGAACGCCTCGGCGAAGATCGTGTCAGCCAGCGTGATCCGGTCGTGGACCTTCAGCGCCGCGGACTCGAAGTCCAGCTCGCCCTGCTCGTTGCGGAAGTGCACCATGAGCTTCTCGTCGGTGGGGTCGATCCCGCCGAGCTGGTAGATGAAGTCCATGTGCCACGACGTACGCCGGAACTCCCCATCGGTCACGGTCTGCAGGCCGACTTCTTCCTGCATGCGTACGACATCGCGGATCGCGGCGTCCTCGGCGGCGCGCAGGCTGCCGCCGTCGATCTCGCCCGCTTTGTGCCGTCGGCGCGCATCGAGGAGCGCGGCGGGCCGCAGCAGGCTGCCCACATGGTCGGCGCGGAAGGGCGGCGAGATACGAGTCATCGTGGTGACCTCCGGGCTCGAACGTACAGACAGGTGCCGCGCCGGCCGGCGCGACGAGCGACCCCGATCAGCTGTCCCGATCAACTGGCCCGGCCGGCTGGCCCGGTCGAGTTGCCCCGCCGACTGACCTGGCCGACCGACCTGACCGACCTGGTCAACTGCCTGACAGGTGACACGGCAGGCTGGGACCACGAACGGCGCGCGGACTGACGCGGCCGCCAGCTTAGGACGGGCTCGCGCCGCCGACAGTGGCCCTTCCGTCTGGCGGAAGCCTGCCTGGCGCCTTCGCGTCCGGCAACGACGGCGGCGAACGCGCGGAGGCAACGGGCGCGCACCTGACCCGGCTCGCCAATCGCCCGGGGCCTGGCTGTCCATCTCCGCCTGCCGCGGCGTGCGGACCGCCCCGGGTCCTGGAACTCTGTGCGAATGACCGCCGAGCCCTCAGTGGAACCAGCCCAGCCTGCGGGTGGATCCGGCACGCCTGCAGGTGGATCAGCCATGGCTGCGGGTGGATCGGTCACGGCTGCGGGCGGAGCAGGTGTGCCGTCGGAGAGACCAGCCGCGAGGATTGGTGGCCAAGGAGGCGTGCCGGCCCGCCGGCCCGCGGCAGCTACGGCGGCCGGCAAGGTGCTCGGTGTGATCGGAGCATTCACGACGGACGCAGACGCACTCACCCTGTCCGCGATCGCGCGCAGGGCCGGGCTGGCCTTGAGTACGGCCCACCGGGTCGTCGCCGAGGCGGTCGCCTGGGGCGCGCTCGAACGAGGAACGGACGGCCGGTACCGGATCGGCCTCCGGCTCTACGAGGTCGGCGCCCTGGCGCCCCGCGGTGTTGCGTTGCGCGACGCCGCGATGCCGTTCATGGAAGACCTGTACGAAGTCACCCACGAGGTGGTTCAGCTGGCGGTCCGCGAGGGCGTGGAGCTGGTCTTCATCGAACGGCTCGCCGGCCGTACCTCTGTAGGCGTCCACACCCGGGTGGGCCTGCGGTTTCCCTTGCCTGCCAGCGGTGCGGGACTCGTGCTGTTGGCGTTCGCGCCGAACGACGTGCAGGAAGCCGTCCTCGCCGGCCCGTTCGAGCGGTTCACGGACAAGACCCTCACCGATCCGGTACGCCTGCGCGCAATCCTGGCGGAGGCCCGCCGCCAGGAGATCGCCGTCAGCGACGGACAGGTGACCCTCGACAGCCTGTCCGTCGGGGCCCCAGTACGTGACGCGTCCGGGACGGTGGTCGCCGCCGTGTCCGTGGTGGTACACGCCGGCTCGGTGGATCCGGCGTTCCTCGCGCCGTTGGTCCGAACGGCCGCGCGCGGCATCTCCCGCTCTCTCGCCGGGCCGTCGGCTCTGCGCGAGGCGACCGCGTACCAGACCTCGTCGCGCGCCCGCCGCGAGTCCAGCTGACCTCAGCTCGCCGTCCGCCCTGATCGGACCCGCCTGGCCGGCGCGCCGCGCCTCCGCCCGGGGATTGGGGCGGGCCCGCAAATGACCACGCTGAGCAGGCCTGTGGAACCCAGCAAGGCGTCGGAGACATGTGCGGCACTCCACAGGCCTGCTCAGCGTGGTCATTTGGGGCTCTCCTGACACATGTCGGGGGAGCCTCATTTGCCGGCGAGGACGTGGCGCCGTCGCCGCGGTACGACGCTCGGCCAGATCAGGTAGCACCTTCGCAGCGCGGAGGATCGGCAACGCCTGCAGGAGGTGTACGCCTTCCTCCGCGACCTCGATCGACCAGCCGTGACGGTCACCTCCGGCGGGTGGTGGCGGCGTCGATGGTGGAGCACCAGGCGCGGAACCGCTCGAACTCGGTCGCCTCGTCCGTGTCGAGGTCCCTCCAGGGGGTCAGCGTGACGGTGCCCGCGTCGACGGTCCACTTCCACTGCGCGCACACCTCTCCGTCGGAGACCAAGGAGCCGGTCATGTGGCCTACGGGTCCGACCAGTCGCTTCTTGGCGGAGACAAGCGGCGACCCCGGCCCCTTGCGGCAGAAGTACACGTTGTCGTACTCGGGCAGGACGTAACACCGCCGCGGTTCCTCGTCGATGTGCTGGTTGGCGTCGTACCAGGTCCTCCGCGCAGGACCCGTACTCTCGGCTGGGCGCCCGACGGCTGGGCGCCCGACGGCTGGGCGCCCGACCGATGGCGTCCCGACCGACGTCAGGACTGGTGCCAGCCGGGAGACCCCCGACCAGTAGCTGGCGTCCGCGCTCGATGCGGGACCGAACGCCCGGAGGAAGCTCCGCACCAAGTCGGGCAGGCCCTGCGGCGCGGGAAGCAGGTCACCGGACTGTCCCGGGATTCCTGGTTCATGATCAAGAGGCAGAAAACGGGCATTTGCGGGCCCCAGTTCCCCGTTTTCTGCCTCTTGATCATGAACGGCGGCGCCGGACGTGGTCGAACCACTCGCCCGGGCCGGCGACTCCGGGCGCGAACCGGCTACGTCGTCGAACGCCTGCTCCGCGAGGATGTAGCGGGTCCGCGCGGGTCGCCAGGACACGTCGTCAGCGGCCTGCACGACCGGAAGCAGCATGCGTACGGCGAAGCCCAACTGCCGCGGCTCGGACAGGGGAAACTCCTGGCCCAGCTCCGCGCTGATCTCGGCGCGTGTGAGGCCGTCGTGCTCCCGGAGAAGCCGCGCGCCACGTTGGAGCAGCTTGTCGTGGTCGACGGTGCGCCACAGGCCAGGACAGAACCCGTTGACCGTACGTTCGAGCATCGGTTGCAGGCTGAGCCGCCAGGTGACGTACTGCCGGCGGGTCACCATGTGCACGGTGCCACGCATGAGGTTGGCCTTCACCAGCTGGTAGCTCCTGAGCGCCCGGTCGAGGTCGTCCTGGTCGAAGCTGTCCAGCCTCGTCCACAGACCGGCCGACGGCGCCCGCGGTGTCTGGGCGTTGAGGCCGGCGACGGCCTCCACCACCTCGACTGGCGTGCCGGTGAACGTCTGCCCCAGGAGCTGCCTGCGCAAGTACGCCGCCATCGCTTGACCTCCGACGCTCGCGAAGGCCTGACGTTACCGAGGCCGGCTCTCGGCCTGCGTGCTACGGCGTCGGGGTCACGAGTCGGGGTCACGAGGTCGGGGTCACGAGGTCGGGATCAGGAGGTCGGGTCAGGAGGTCGGGTCAGGAGGTCGGGTCAGGAGGTCGGGGTCGAAGGTGCCGGCGAGGTTCCGGACCGCAGCAGCCGTGCCGCAAGTGCGATGCTTACAGGTGTGTTAGGGCAGAGTTTGCAATGGATATCGACTGTACTGACCCGCAGACGCGGCGCTAGGATCGCCCCCGTGACAGCGTTCCGGATCAGCGAGGCAGCCGAGCTGCTGGGCGTCAGCGCCGACACCGTACGCCGGTGGGTCGACGCTGGTCGGCTCGCCGCGGCTCGCGACGGGTACGGGCACCGGGTGATCGAAGGCGTCGACCTCGCCGGCTTCGCGCGGTCCCAGGCCGGCGAGCAGGAGGAACGCTCGGAGCACTCCTCCGCCCGCAACCGGCTCCGCGGCATCGTCACCGCCGTGGCCAAGGACACGGTGATGGCGCAGGTCGACATCCAGGCAGGGCCGTTCCGCGTGGTGTCGCTGATGAGTCGCGAAGCGGTCGACGAGCTGGATCTCCAGGTCGGCTCGATCGCTGTCGCGGTGATCAAGTCGACGACGGTCGTCGTGGAGAAGCCCGATGACGGCGTGGCGCCGACGGGCGGCCGGCGGGGCGCCGACCGGTGACTTCGCCGCCGGGGGCAGCAGACGGAGGTCCCGCCCGTGAGAGCCGGTGGGATGCGTTCGACGGTGGTCGGCGGTACGACCGTGGTCAGCCTCGCGACGGTGGTCGGGCTCGCGGTGGTGACCGCGCTGGCATTGGTGGGGCTGCCCGGGTGTGACGGGAATCGACCCGACGCCGCCAGCACGACCAGTCCGGAACCCGGGAGCGGAGCCTCGACGCTCACCGGCACGGTCACGGTGTTCGCGGCGGCGTCGCTGACGGAGGCGTTCACGACGATCGGCAAGGACTTCGAGGCCGCCCATCCCGGGGTGACGGTGACGTTCAACTTCGCCGGCAGTTCGGCGCTGGCGACACAGATCAACCAGGGCGCGCCGGCCGACGTGTTCGCCTCGGCCGCACCGGCCTCGATGGAGACGGTCACCGACGCGGGCAACGGCACCGGCGAGCCGGCCGTGTTCGTCAGGAACCAGCTCGTCATCGCTGTTCCCCAGAGCAACCCGGGCGGCATCAAGCAGCTGGCCGACCTGGCGAAACCCGCCGTGAAGGTCGCGCTCTGCGCCGAGCAGGTGCCCTGCGGTGCGGCCGCGGCGAAGGCCCTCGACGCGGGCCACGTCGACCTCACTCCGGTGACACTGGAGCAGGACGTCAAGGGCGCACTGTCCAAGCTGACCCTCGGCGAGGTCGACGCCGCGCTGGTCTACCGCACGGACGTGAAGGCGGCCGCGGGCGAGGTGGACGGAGTCGCCTTCGAGGAGGCCGCAAGTGCGATCAACGACTACCCGATCGTCGTACTGAAGGACGCACCCAACGCGGGCGCGGCCAAGGCGTTCGTCTCGTACGTACGTTCCGACAAGGGTGCGGCCGTGCTCGGCGAGGCCGGCTTCCAGGCGCCGGACGAGTAGCCGCCCATGACCACCGGAGCACCTCGGCGGGCCCGCCGGGTTCCTCTCGCCCTGCTGGTCCCGGCCGGGCTGGGTCTCCTCTTTCTGGTGCTGCCGTTGGTCGGTCTCGTCGTTCGTACGCCATGGACCACGCTCCCACAGCGGCTCGCCGAGCCAGGAGTCCTCACCGCGCTCCGGCTGTCCCTGCAGTCCGCCACCCTGGCGACTCTGCTCTGCCTCGTACTCGGGATACCCCTCGCGTGGCTGCTCGCCCGCGCGCCGTTTCCCGGCCGGCGGCTGGTGCGGGCCCTGGTCACGGTGCCGCTCGTCCTCCCGCCGGTGGTGGGCGGGGTGGCGCTGCTGCTCGTGTTCGGCCGCCAAGGCCTGGTCGGTACGTGGCTCGACGCCGCGTTCGGTGTCACGTTGCCGTTCACGACGGCGGGTGTGGTGCTCGCGGAGGCGTTCGTCGCGATGCCCTTTCTCGTCATCGCCGTGGAGGGAGCGTTGCGCGGTGCGGACGCCCGCTACGAGGAGGCGGCGGCGACGCTGGGCGCCGGGCGGTGGACAACGTTCACCCACGTGACGCTGCCGCTCGTCGCGCCCGGCGTCGCCGCCGGTGCGGTGCTGTGCTGGGCGCGGGCGCTCGGTGAGTTCGGTGCGACGATCACGTTCGCCGGCAACTTCCCAGGCCGTACGCAGACCATGCCGCTCGCGGTCTATCTCGCGCTGGAGACCGACCTGGAGGCGGCGATCGTCCTCAGCCTGGTGCTGCTTCTCGTGTCCGTCGCGATCCTCGTCAGCCTCCGCGACCGCTGGATGACCACCCCATGACCGGCACGGATCGCGACCGTACGTACGAACGACGGCAGGGGCGCACGACTGGGGAGCCGCTGCTGGACGCTCATGTCGTGGTGGAGCGAGAGACGTTCCGGCTCGAGCTGGAGCTGCGGATCGACGCCGGCGAGGTCGTCGCGCTGCTCGGGCCCAATGGCGCCGGCAAGACGACCGCCCTTCGCGCCCTCGCCGGTCTCCACCCGCTGACGGCCGGGCACGTCACCCTCGGCGGGCACGACCTCGACCGGCCGGCCGGCCGCGTGTGGACGCCGCCGGAGCTCCGCTCGATCGGCGTGGTCTTCCAGGACTACCTGCTGTTTCCGCACCTGAACGCCCTGGACAACATCGCGTTCGGACCTCGCCGGCACGGGGTCGAGCGGCGACAGGCCCGTGCGCAGGCGGCGGCGTGGCTCGGCCGGATCGGTCTTTCGGAGTACGCACGGCGCAAGCCGCGGCAGCTCTCCGGCGGACAGGCGCAGCGAGTGGCGCTGGCGAGGGCGCTCGCGGTCGACCCGAGCCTGTTGTTGCTCGACGAGCCGCTCGCGGCACTCGACGCCCGGACCCGGCTCGACACGCGCGCGAACCTGCACCGCCACCTCGCCGAACATCCCGGCGCCACCCTGCTCGTCACCCACGACCCGCTCGACGCCCTGGTCCTCGCGGACCGGCTGGTCATCCTCGAGAACGGTCGGGTCGTGCAGGTCGGTGACGCCGCCACGGTGACCGCTCAGCCGCGGACGGACTACGTGGCCCGCCTCGTCGGCCTCAACCTCTACCGCGGCCGTGCTGAGGGGCTGACCGTCGTCGTCGGCTCGGACCTCGCGCTCGCAGTGGCGGACCGGCTCGACGGCGATGCGTTCGTCGCCTTCCCACCGTCTGCCGTCGCGTTGCACCGGTCCCGCCCGGACGGCAGCCCGCGCAACACCTGGCCGGCCACCGTCACCGGTGTCCAGCGGCACGGGGACAACCTGCGGATCGGGCTGGACGGGCCGATCGTGGTGGCCGCCGACGTCACGCCGGCCGGCGCGGCCGCCCTCGACCTCGTAATCGGCCAGCGGGTCTGGGCTGCCGTCAAGGCCGCCGAGACCCGCGCCTATCCCGCCACGCCTGACATGGGGTGACCGGGCCACCCGACTCGCCGGGGGGCGGACTCGCCGGACTCGCCGGACCCGTCGCCGGATGGGCCGGCGCCTCACTGCTTCCGTAGCCGGATCGCCATCCCGATCCCTTCCGTCGTGAGGGTGCACTCCTTGAAGGCGGACTGCTCCGCAAGGCGGTGGAACTGGTCCGGTGCGTACGCCCGTCGCCGCAGCATCCCCAACGTCCGCCTGACCATGAAGGCGTTCACTCGGCTGAGTCGCATCCTCGCGACCTCCTGATCGATCTCGGCCGCCGAGGCGTTGCTGCGCAGGTCCTGGATCACGGCTGTCCCTCCACCGCGCAGCACCCGGTGCATCTCGTCGAGCGCGTCGATGGGGCGGGCGAAGTTCTTGAACGCCGCCTGGCAGACCACCAGGTCGAACGAGTCCGCCGCGAACGGCATGTCCGCGACGTCGCCATGGCGGAAGTCGACGGTCACACCCTCCTGCCGAGCGCGGTCGTTCGCGAGGTCCACGAACGTACGACTCACGTCCAGGCCGGTCACGCGGAAATGACCCGTTCGGGCCAGTTCGATCGCGTGAAACCCAGGGCCCGGCGCCACCTCGAGCACGGCGGTGCCGTCGGGGAACTCGCCGGCGAGCTTGGCGGCACCCGTGCGGTAGGACTCCAGCTGGTCACCCGAGCTGCGTTGCCGGGCGTACCACCGGGCCGTCATCCCCTCCATCTCCGGCACCAGCTTGCGCCTCTTCTGCCGGACGTTCGTCGTGTCGTTCATGGTCTGCTCCTTCGGGTGTCGTGACGATGCGTGTCGTACGAACCGTTCAGGGAGCGAAGGCCCAGCTACTGTTGCGGTTGCCACCTTGTGGCCGGGTTCCGTTCCGCGGGTCCGGTTCGAGGTCGAGGGCCCCGGCGCGGTGTTCCCGCACCCGCCGGGGTCCGTTCTGTCGTGGATCTGCTCTCTTGTGGGTCAGTCGTTGGTGCTGCCCTTCTCGGCGAGTGCTTCGAACTCGGGCGGCATCCGGCCGGTCTCGTGCCAGTCCCGCCATTCCGCGAGGCCGGGCAGCGATCCGGTCGTGAACTCGTCCAGCAGCGACCGGATCCAGCTGGCTTCCGCCTCGCGAATCGCCAGGTCGTACTCCGACTCGACGAGGAACAGCCGTGGAACCTCGCGACCCGCTTCGGCCAGGGCGTTGCGTTGGGTGGCGATCTGCTGCTCCAGCCTGGTGAGCCGGTCGCGGAGCAGCTGGGTCGCCTCGTCCGGGTGGAGAACGCCGATCACGGAGAGGCCGGCCTCGAACCTCGGCTGCTCGCGTTCGGGGATGGCGACCAGCTCGCGAACCCAGTCCTCGAGCTCTTCCCGTCCTGCATCGGTGATCCGGTAGAGGGTGCGCTCGGGGCGGCCGCCCTGGCGCTGGCTCTCGGTCGCCTCGAGCAGGCCGTGCTTCTCGAGATTCTGTACGACGGTGTAGAGCGAGCCCCACTTGATCTTCATGTCCTGGTCCTTGCCGCGGGCGCGAAGGACCGAGGCCATCTCGTAGGGATGCATCGGCCTCGAGAGGACCACCGAGAGCACGGCGAGGGCGAGCAGATTGCCGACCTTTCGCCGCTTGGCCACGGTGCTGGCTCCTCCTCTTGCCCGGCTCCTCGTGGACGATTACTCGTCTACGACCATACGGTGACGAGTGGGGGCTGGCAACGGCTGTCGCGCGGTGTGACCCACCACAAGCGGGAGGCACCCGGGCGGCCACTCCACCAGGCACCCCGGGCGCACGAGGTCCGCGAGAGGATCTTGGCTGTGGACGTACCTAGCTAGCGTGCCTGCCGGCGCGGAGCCGGTGGTGATCCTGCTGTCCGGTCCCTCGTCGGCAGGGAAGACGGCGCTGGCAGGGGCTCTGCAACGCAGGTTGCCGCTCCCTGCGGTGTGGGTGGAGGCGGACCGGTCCTTCCCCGCCGTACCCACCACGCATCCCGGATGGGAATCGTCGGGACGGTCGCCGGCTGCGGTGGTCCTGGCGTTCCACCGGTCGCTGGCCGCCTGGGTCGAGGCCGGGTTCCACCTGATCGTCGACGGTTCACTTCCGTACGGGGACCTAGGGCTGCGGGACCAGTGTCTGGCGATGTTCGACGCGTACGACCTCCGGCTGGTCGCAGTGGTCTGCTCCGTGGCGATCCTCAACGAGCGTGAGGCGAGTCGCCCCGAGTCCCGCCCCGCTGGTTGGGCGGCCACGCAGGCGGTCGACATTCATGACGGGCTGAGGTTCGCGGCCGAGGTCGACACGTCCACGCGCACGCCCGATGCCTGCGCCGAGGACGTGATCGCCCAGCTCGACCTTGACGTCGCCCGCCCATCCTGAGCTTCCGCGGGGTTCGGCGCCGGCTCGTTTCGACTGTGATCGAAAGACCTTGGCGCACCACTACCCGCCCTTGATCATGGTTGCCGATGTCGGCGTCCGCCGAGCATGCGGCACCGGATCTCACGGGGTGATGTTCGTGTCCGATCACGAGGCAGTCCGAAGACGTTCGCGCTTCGGCGAGGCGGGAACCACGACGTCCGGGCGCACGCGTGGCGGTGAGGGCGGTGTTCCGGACGGGGAAACACCAACACACCGTCGGCGCCGTACGGCATCGCGGTTCCTGGTGGCCTTCCTGTGCCTCTGCACCTGCCTGATTACGGCTCCACCGTCGCTGGCCCGCGGCGCAACAGACGAGGTTCCAGGACCGACCGGGCCACCGCCACCGGGCGTCGATCCAAAACACTGGGATCGGCTGAAAGCAGTGTGGGGCGGAAAGGGCGCCAACAAGGTGTACCAGCAGCGCTACTTCCTGGCCCGACCCCAATGGTTCGGAGCCGTCGTCATCCACCATGCCATCCCGCAAAAATACTGGGCTGAGACTTGGCAGAGAAATGGAAAGCAAGTGCCAAACCCCTGCCGAGGGATTCTTCCTCCCGACCTGCTGCACTCGATGGAAAATCTTCGCGGGGTCATCAAGGGCGGCAACGATGGTTCCAAGTCGGCCGACTGGATCATCAACAACAGGCTTCATCTTCGGATGTTCCACAAGTTCATGTGGGCGGCATTCGATGCAAACTTCATCGTCAATGGTCGATGTCGGGCGACGCGTGAAGACTTCTACCGCCAGCGGGACATCATCGATCGAGCATGGGGATGGTTCTTTGTCGATGGTGCGGACAAGCTCCCTCCCGACCAACGCCAGAGGTGGTTCGAGGCGTTGAGGACGGTCGGCGAGAATGCCTTTGGATTCCCCCATAGGGTGCCGGCGTCGAGGGCAGCCGCGGTTTCCGCCAATCACGCAAAGACGTTCTTTGACAGCGCCAAGGCAGGTGGGATCGACTTCTCGACGCTCGAGCTCCGATACCTCGCTCTAGACCGGAAGAACGGTGCCGTCGGTATCGACTACGCCTTCCGGGTCAGACCGGGTAGCGGCGGCGCGGGTCTGGGGGACGGGCTCGAGAACGCGGCGCAGGCGTCGGACGCGTTCTTCGTGTGGCTGGCCCTGCCGCGTACGGCGTTCTGGGTGAACCTCAAGCCCAACGAGCCGGACAAGATCATGGACTCCGAGCTCGCCCGTACGAAGGTCGGTCAGGTGATGCTCGAGGCCGATCTGACGCTCAAGAAGCAGGCCTCCTGGGCTCTCCACCCGAAGCGGAGTCTCGGTGCGCGGTTCTGGCGCGAGGCCGGTCGAGACTGCTTCCCGGGGACACGCTTGTGGATCACTCCGGACATCGCGCAGGTCTACGAGAAGGGCAACAAGTTCTACATCCTGGACGCACCTCTGGACGTGAAGGTCGAGCAGTGGGACTACCAGCCTCGCGCGGGTGATCCGCAGCTTCAGGGAGGCAGCACGGCGTGTCCAGGCATGTCGGAGGCGGAGAAGCGGAGAGTGTTCGACGTCTACGCGCGAGTCGTTCTGCCGCATCTGAAGAAGAAGGTGAACACCGCTCCGGAGTTCGCGGCTCTACGCCGGATCTACCTGAGCCGGGTCGCCGCGGAGTGGTACCGCGAACGTGCCACGGATGGTGACACGTCATTTGCCGGGTTGGTCGACAGCGGCACCATCGACCGCTGGGCCGACGCGGGTCGGTGGCGTCCGGAGCAGACGTTCAAGCGGTACGTCACGTCGTTCACCAAGGGCGAGTACCGCGCCACGGAGAAGTGGACCGAGGGCAACGTCGAGAAGACCTGGACGCTCCAGGTAGGCGGTGTCGACTTCGCCCTGGTGCCGAGTAGGTCCGTCGGGAGCCGGGCGTTCCAGGATCGTTGGCCGGGGCTGGGCGCACTGGCCAGGCAAGGAGTCACAGGCGGTGCGGTGGACAAGAGCAACGGCAACAGGTGGATGGGTGGCCAATCCAAGGTCGATCGTGCGGCGTTGGCGCGCGAGTTTCCGCTCGACGACGAGCCCGCAGCCCGTCACGAGAACCAGACACTCAGCGGCCGGGCAAGGTCCGCGGCGCCCTACCTGGTGGCGATTCTGGTGCTGGCCAGCCTGGGTCTGGTGGCGCTGGCAGTCCTTCACGCCCGTCGTCCGCGACAGGAAGGTACGCACTGATGACCGACTCACCGCCACCGGAGTCCCGGGAGCCGCAGAGGCGTACCACCACGTGGCTGATCATCGCCGCGGTGGTGTTGCTCGTGGCAGGGGTCGGGATCGGACTGTGGGCGCTCTACGGCGGCGGCAACGGGCCCGACTACGCCGCGGACTGCCGGGTGATCGAGAACGAGGCCCCCGAGTTCGGTCAGGACATGGTGACGCTGCAGCAGATGGGCGCCGACCGGACGGCGAGGAGGCAGTGGCTCACCAAGCAGGCGAAGCACCTGCGTGAGGTGGCCGACAAGCTCACCGATCGCGAGTTCGCCAAGGACATCTACGCCGGGGTGGACGCCATCGAGACGATGCAGGAGGACCTGGAGAACAGGGACATGGCCTCGCTCGACAAGAGTTTGCGCTCGCTGAGGACGTTGTTCGAGAGCGCGCTGACGTTCCTCGACACCCACTGCGAGCGGTGGCTCGGGCCTGGCCAGTGGGGTACGCCGGGAACCAAGCCCACGGGGCCGACGGACCTCCCGACGGGAGATCTGCCCACGGACCTCCCGACGGACCTGCCAACCGACTTCCCCACCGATTTCCCGACCGACCTCCCCAGCGTGCCGCCGCTGGCGTCCGTCTCGCCGACGGAGGACCGCGCGGGCGTGCCGTTGCCCAAACCCTCCTCACCTCGAGTGGGTCAACCCTTCACCGCAGTCGTGGCCAAGAACGAGCGGGTTTGGATTCCTGTTCGGGTCACGCTGCTGGCCGTCGACGTACGTCGGTCCGGATTGTCCGCAGAATTCGACGGCATGACGGTGACACTGCTGCGTTACAAGGCGACCCATATCGGTGACCGCACAGTCACGTTCCCCGAGGATCCACTTCAGTTCAGCTTCTCGGTCAACGCCGGTGTCGTACCTGCGGGCCCGATGCGGTTCGCACACAATGCACCGAACGCACCGGCACACTGCACGGCGAACGTCGAACCATTTGCCTGGGCACCGGGAAGGACAGTGAAGGGTTGCACGGTCGCCATGCTTGACGACTCCCTCACACCTGACGAGGTCAGCTTCTCCAGTGGGCTTCCTGACCGGTGGGATTTCGTCGATTTTCAGTACCCTGACCGGTGAGGGCAACGCGTCGCCGAATCCCCCGAATGGTCGCGGCGGCAGTTTTGCAGCTCAGGACCAGTAGACGATGACCTTGTCGCCGACGCGGGCTTCGTTGAACAGCTGCGAGAGGGTGTCCCAGCTGCGGACGTTCACACAGCCGTGGGAGCAACCGTTGTAGCCGCGCGCCGCGAAGTCGTCGGAGTAGTGGACCGCCTGGTGGCCGCTGAAGAACAGCGAGAAAGGCATCCGGGTGTCGTAGAAGTTGGAGTACCCGTCGCGCACCTTGGCGTTGACCGTGAACGCGCCCTCCCTGGTGGGGCTGGACGGGCAGCCGAAACGGACGTCCATGCTCAGACGTACATTGCCGTCGACCACCCAGCGGAGAGTACGCGTCGACTTGTCGATACAGATCGCGCGACCGGTGGTGCAGCGCGAGTCGAGGGCCGACGCGTTCGGCGCCGGCGTGGGCTTCGGCGGGTACAGCTCGGCGCGCGTCGGCGTGCGGGTCATGGCCACGAGCCGGTCCCAGGTGGCGGCGTCGACGTATCCCAGCCGCGGCATCCCACGGCGGGCCTGGAAGCCGTTGACGCCCTCGCGGGTCGTGGTGCCGTAGTAGCCGTCGACCCACTCGGTGGCGAGCCAGTCGAGCTGGTGCAGCCGCGCCTCGAGCTCACGTACGTCGTCGCTGCGGTCCTCGAGTTCCATCAGCGCCTGCGGCTTCGGCGTGGGAGTGGAGGTCGCCGTCGGCGTGGGCGTCGGCGTGGGCGTTGCCGTGGCGGTGGGCGTGGTGATGCTGGGCGAGGCCGTCGGAGTGGGCCGCGCCGACGTCGACTTCGACGGCGTCGGGCTGGGCGAACGCACCTGCGAAGTCACGTTCTCCCCGGCGGCTCCCCGGTCGGCGAACGACGCGAAACCGGTCCCGTAGGCCACTCCGCCAAGGGCAGCAACGGCAAGTACTGAAGAGGCGATCACGATGGTGAGCGGACGGCGGCGCATGGGCTCCCCCTGAAGTGGTGCGACACACACAAGATGCCGGGGACCGGTGAAATGTTGCTCGTGACGATCACCAAATTGGTCACGATCTGGCCAACGCCTGGCAGTGAACGGACGGATCGTTCCCGTGACGATGAAAGGGGCCGTACGCCGGACGATCAGAAGCGCGTTTCACAGCACGTCGGCCAACCAGCTGGTGCCGTCCGGCGATGGTGCCTGTGCTGCAGATGGTGCCAGTGCTGCAGATGCTGCCTGTGCTGCAGATGGGCCCTGGTCCCAACCCGCGACGACCGGGAAGAAGCCAACCCAGGACTCCTCGTCAGCGCACCGCCCCGCACCGTGTGGTCGGACCAGAGTCGGTCTGGTATCCACTCGCCCGGCCAGCATCTCGGCGTCCTGCGCGCGCTGCGGCAGGCGTACGCGGAGTCCGACGCCGCCGCGGCGCTCGACCTGACCGAGAAGGACTTCGCGCCTTCGTGCGACGCGTGTCACGGGCGGGGTTTCGTCAAGCAGGACATGGGATTCCTGCCGTCGATCGAGAGCCCGTGCGACGCGTGCGACGCGACGGGGTACGGCGAGGAGGCCCGCCGGATCGCCGTCCGTGGGCACAGCCTGTCGGCACTCACCCACCTGACTCTCGCCGAGGTGAGCGAGGTGTGGCAGGACCGTCCGGGTGTCGCGCGCCCGCTGGAGCAGGCCTGCGCACTGGGCCTCGGATACCTGCGCCTCGGGCAACCAAGCCACAGCCTGTCCGGCGGCGAAGCGCAACGACTCAAGCTCACCCGCGAGATAGGCAGAAAGACGCGGAAACCGACGCTGTTCCTCCTCGACGAGCCGAGCCTCGGCCTGCACCCGCGCGACGTGGCCCGGTTGCGTGGCGCACTCGACGCGTTGGTCGACGCGGGCCACAGTGTGCTGGTCGTGGAGCACGACCCGGGCCTGCTCGCCGGATGCGACTGGCTCCTCGAACTCGGTCCCGGCGCCGGACCCGACGGCGGGCGCGTGATCGCGACCGGTACGCCTGAGGAGATCGCTCTCGGGGCCACGCCGACCGCGCCCTATCTCGCGGCGGTCCTCCCATGACGGCGGGCCTCGCGGACGGGCTGGCGCTGCTCTTGTGCGATCCCTCGCCCGCGTTGCGCTACCGGGTCCTCACCGAACTGATGGACGTGCCGGCGGACGATCCCGAGGTGACCGACCTGGCCCGGCTACGGGCCGCGACCCTCGAGCTCAGCGTTGGCGCGTCTGCCGATCCCAAGGCACTGGCGTTCGCCTTGTGCCGGTGGGCGTATCACGGCATCGGCCGCGACCACCCCGCCGTAGCTGCACTCGCCGAGCGACTCTTCGCTCTCCAGGACGGCGACGGATCGTGGCCACTCCGGTTGTTCCGCCGCGGCAGATCCGAGGGCGTCTACTCGATGGCGCCGCTGCAGGTCGCGCTGCCGCTGCGCGGCCTTGCCGCCGCCGGCTACGCGACCGATCCTCGCGCTCAACGTGCGTACGACTGGCTCCTCGGCCACCAGCTCGACGACGGGGCGTGGCCGATGGGTGAGGCGCACGGCCAGCCGGGCTTCATCGCGGGCTACCGGAAGCTGCCGGGATCGCGGGGCTGTCGGACCACCACGCAGGGAGCACTCGCGTGCCTCGTCCTCCACGATGAGCTCGCCCACGCTCCGCGGACCCGGCGGGCGCTCGACCTCCTCCTGCAGCGGGAGTCCCGCGACGAATGGGCCCTCGGCACCGAGGTCGCGCGACTGACCGGCCGGGAGCCGCCGTCGGGGTTCGTCACCTACTACGCCCGCTTCGACCCGGCTTTGGTTCTCGACATCGCGGCACGGGCGGGAGCCGCACTCGACGACGCACGGATCGCCGGCCTGGTCGAGTTCCTCGAGCAACGCCGCGGACCGTTCGGCCTGTGGGAACACCCCCACCATCCCGACCTCAGTCGCTGGCTGACCTTCGACCTCCTCCGCAGCCTCCGCCAGCTCCGGCCCGGTGACTGGTCCGGCGTCGCGCCCCGCGTACCGTTCCGGGCGTACCCGCATCGCCGGCACCGCTACTGACCACCGATCGGCCACGCCCGTGCCTACGCCCACGCAGGTGGTCGGGTCGCCAGATCGACTCAGCGGAGGAATCGGTTCGGGTCGACCACGTCGAGTTCGACGAATGGCGCCTCGTCGCAGGCGATCCGGGCCAGCAGCTCGCCGATGCCGGTGGCGTGCTTGAACGCATGACCGCTGCCGCCACCGCCGACGACGAGCCGCGGATCGTGGTGCGGTCGGCCGACCTGGAACTGACCGTCGGGTGAGCGGGTGATCATGCAGGTGGTCGTCCGGACTGGGTGGGGATGCAGACCGGGCAGCGCGGCGGTGACGATCTCGCTGAGCAGGCGGTAGTCGGCGGGTGAGATCGCGCGGTCGCACTGGTCCGGGTCGATGACGGGCAGCGAAGGGTCGTCGCTGAGGCCGACCTTGGACGGGTGCCCGTCGACCGCGCCGTGTCCCCAGATGCCGGTGCCGTCCGGGAGGGTACGAATGAAGACCGGGAACCGCTTCAGCTCGAACGACGCCGGATCGTCGCGGGCGTCGAACCACGTCATCGGCGTACGCACCGCCTCCAGAGGAAGTTCGGGCACGAGCTTCCCCAACCACGGCCCGGTCGTCACGACCGCCTGGCGGACACGGAAGTCGCGAGCCGCCGTACGGATGAGGACCCCGCCGGCAACGAGGTCGATGCCGCTCACGTCGGTGCGCGGATAGACCGTGGCACCGGCTTTCTGCGCCGCAATCACCGCGGCGAGCACGCCGGCCTCCGGCCGGACCACGCCGGCGAGGGGATCCCAGACCGCCATGTGATGGTCGGGCAGGCGGGCATGCTGGGGGAAGCGGTCGGTCACCTCGGCGGCGGAGAGTGTGCGCACGGGAAGGTCGTACGTGGTGGCCGCCGCCAGCGTCCCGGCGACCACCGGCGTGTCGGGTGCGCCGATCATCAGCCCGCCCGTGATGTCGAGGAGCGGGCGCGCCGACTCCTCCTCCAGTTTCCGCCACAGACCGAGCGAGGTCTGGGCCAACGGGACGAGGACGGGATGTTCTCTGCATGCCGTACGAAACAGGCGAGTCGACCCGTGTGTGGACCCCCAGGGGTGACCCGGGTCGAAGCGCTCGAAGCCGATGACATCGGTCCCGCGGTCCGCGAGCCGCCACAGGGCACACGCTCCCATGGCACCCAGCCCGACGACGGCAATGTCAGCATCGACGCTCGGCAACCCCGCCACCTCCCGTCGCGGTGCCTGATAGGCGGGTTGCTTTCGTACCACCCCAGCTTGTTCCACGAGCGGCGAATCCGCCACCATTGGTCAACCACGGATCCAGCTGGACCAAGCCGCGCCGGCAGCCTCCGAAGTCCTCAACGTTGATCAAACACCGGCCGTCGCCGCCTCGCGAGCCAGGTCTGCGACCGGCGCCTCCGCTACCCGGTGCTGGTCTGGGCGTCCAAGCGGACGACGGTTCCGGTGCCGCCGTCGACGCGTACCAGCTGCCCGTCGGTGAGCACCCTGGTCGCGTCACCGGTGCCCATCACGGCGGGGATGCCGTACTCGCGGGCGACGATCGCGGCGTGCGACGCCGCCCCGCCCGCGTCGGTGACCACGGCGCTCGCGAGCGAGAACAGCGGTGTCCACGCGGGGTTGGTGTACCGGCAGACGAGGACGTCGCCGGGGGCGAGCCGGCCGAAGTCCGTCTCGTCGCGGATGACGCGCACGGGTCCGACCACCGTTCCACGGCTGGCCGGTGTGCCATGGATCGCTCCCGCCTCCGGGGTCGGCTGGCCGAGCAGCTCGGCGGGGACCACCGTGTAGGTCGCGAGGGCGGCTTCGCGCGCGGCCTTGCGCCGGGCGACGACGGCACCGACCTGCACACCTTGCAGTGTCGTCACCTCGTCCAGTTCGAGGTAGAAGATGTCCCGCGCGTCGGTGAGGTGGCCGCGCTCGACATAGCGCCGCCCGAGATCCAGGAGTACGCGACGGATGGCCGCGCAGGCGACCATGAACAGGTGGAAGTGGCTGTCCTCCCGCACGCTGGTGCCGGTGCGTACGGCGTCGGTCAGCTTGAGCGCGAGCGGCCCGAACACGCGGGTACGCACCTTCCCGCCAGCCAGGTCCGCGCGGGCACGTCCAGCGCGGGCCGCGTCGTCCTGTGCGGTCTCGACGGTCGGGCGACGGTCGGCCATGGCCGGCGCGTGTCCCTTGAGCATGCCGTGGACGGCCGCTGGTGTCTCGCGCAGCGGTGGGAACCCGGCGAGTGGCTGGGCGATCTGCCGGAACCCGAACCGCCGCAGGTAGGCGTCGATCTCGCCGAGTAGTGCGCGCCCGGGCTCGGTCTCCCGCAGCCGCTCCGGGATGTCCTCGGCGGGCGTCTCGGCGTAGGTCCGCGACAGGTCGGGCGACCGATGGATCGTGGCGGCGAGCCGGTCGAGCTCCTGGCTCGCCGCCTGGGTGACGGAGGGGATCCCGGACAGAAGGTCCGTGTGCAGCTGTTCGCCGCGGCCGCGGCCGACCGCCAGCCGGAGGACCGTCCCCAGTACACGGTCGGCGGGCAGCACCCAGGGGACGATGGAACTGAATCGGGTGGGGGCCAGCTGACCCTGTACCTGCCGCAACTCCAGCACCCGGTCGAGCAGCTCCTGGTCGGACAGCGCGGTGAGGTCCTCCGCCTCGATCCGCTCGACGAGCGGGACCAGCGTGGCGTGGCAGCGCGCGAGCCAGTCCGTCGGGCGTACCCGCAGGGCGCGGACCAGCTTCGGCAGCGCGGCGGGCGTACGAGTCAGCACTCGCGCCGTGGGCCGGATCCGCGGTGGAACGACCTGCACGACGCCCTCGTCGATCTCGATCAGAACGTCGTCGACGTCGGGCGTCGCGAAGCCGGCGGAGCGAAATCCGTCGAGAATCGCACCCACCGCCGGCCGCAAGGACAGCCCCAGGTCCATCGGAAACGGCGGGTACGGCATGTGGTCCGCCGCGATCTGGTAGTCCGGGCCACGTCGCCTGCGCCGACGTCCCCCGCGCCCCTTCCTGTCGCGCTGGTCCCCGGCCGGCTGCGGCCCTCGGCTCTGCCGCCGTGGCGGGCCTTCGCTCTCCCCGCCGGCGTCCGGTGCGTCGGGAAGTGCCGTCAGCGGCCGCGCCTGGACCAGCGCGCAGCGCTCCTCGGCGTAGGCCCACTCGATGTCCTGCGGTCGGCCGAACGCCTCCTCGACCCGCGTGCCGAGCTTCACCAGCTCGTCGAGGAGCCCGGGCGGAAGCGGTGACGGTGGCGAATCGACACTGTCGACGAGCTGGCCCGTGCCCTTGTCCACCTCCAGGTGGTGGCCGGTCGCCTCACCGGAGACCAGGGCTTCACCGAGCCCGCGGACAGCCTCGATCACCAGTCGGTCGCGACGTCCGCTGACCGGATTGGCGGTGAACATCACGCCCGCCCACTCCGCGTCCACCATGGTCTGGACGACGACCGCGAGGGCGAGACCGCGTTCGTCCCAGCTGTTCTGTGCGCGGTAGGCGACGGCCCGGGGTGTCCACAGCGAGGCCCAGCAGTCGCGCACCGCGGTGAGCACCGACTCCTGGCCCGTGACGTCGAGATAGGTGTCGTGCTGTCCGGCGAACGAGGCGTCGGCCAGGTCCTCTGCGGTGCCGGACGAACGCACGGCGACGGGCCCGGAGCCCAGCTCGCGGTAGGCCTCGCGGATCGCGTCGGCGATCGCGCCGGGAACGGGCGCGGTGGAGATGCGGTCCCGCAGTTGGTCGGCGTGGCTGCCGGCGAGTTCGCTGCTGGCGAGGGCGTTGCCCCCCAGGAAGTCGGTGTAGGCGTTCGTCGTGACCACGAATCCCGCCGGGACGGGGAACCCGGCGCGGATCAGCTCCGCGAGGCCCGCTCCCTTGCCCCCCGCCAGCGTGACGTCGCAGGTGTCGGCGCTGTCCAGGCGTCGTACGTACGTGACCATGGCGACCCTTCCGAACCGGCCTGGATCCGGCGGTTACCCACCCGACAGGTCATTCTTCATCGCATGGTGGAGTTTGTTGGACGTTACCAGCAGTTCACCCGTACTTCAACAAGCGATGAAGTAACATGCGGCCGTGACGAACGAGGCGGGCGGCACGGACCGCTCGCGAAGGTCCCCACCTCGGCGGCGTGCCCAGGAGGGTGAGGCCCAGCAGGGTGAGGCCCAGCAGGATGAGGCCCAGCAGGATGAGGCCCAGCCGAGCCAGCGGGGGCAGGGTCAGCGCCGGCCGGGCCGCTGGCGTTCCGGGGCGGAGAGTCGGGAACGCATCCTCACTGCCGCCCGATCGACGTTCGCGCGGTACGGCTATGACCGGGCGACCATCCGGCAGATCGCAGCCGAGGCGAGGGTCGACCCGGCGATGGTGCACTACTTCTTCAGCACCAAGTCGAAGCTGTTCGCCACAGCGATGGAACTTCCGGCCAACCCCGCGGACCGCATCGCCGCACTGCTCGAAGGCGGGCTCGACGAGCTAGGGCCACGGATCATCCGGCACTTCCTCCAGGTCTGGGATGACGCCGGCAGCTTCGAGCCGATGTACGCCCTGCTGCGCTCGGCACCGACCGACGACCAGTCGGCGGGACTGCTGCGGGAGTTCGTCCAGGGGGAGATCCTGGGGCAGGTCGCGCGGGTGATCGGTACCGACGACGCACCCTTGCGGGCGGAGCTCGTGGGCTCACAACTCATGGGCATTGCCCTTGCGAGATACGTCGTACGGATCGAACCTCTGGCGTCGGCGAGTCCAGACACGGTCGTCGCGTGGCTCGGACCCACGTTGCAGCGCTACCTCACCGACCCGACGCCGCCGCCCGAACCGTTGGCGTGACGCGCCGGGCCGCTCGCGCGAACAGGCGGAAAGTCGCGTGATCGGCGGCCCTGTCGGCCGCAGCACTCAGGAAGCCGCTTTCCGCGCACAGAGGGCGCAGCTGTCCGGACCCTCGCGGTGGCTGTCCACGACATCACGCACCGCGTCGTCGACCCGGTAGGTCGCCTCGGCGTGAATCTGAGCCATGAGTGTGTCATCGACGAGACCGCGCTCTCGTAGTGCCTGTTCGTAGCTCATGACTGGATCCTGGACCGCGCCCGCGCCGGGAGAAGCTGCCTCGGGCGGCCCGGGCCACATCGTCCGCACCTCGACGAGGAAGGGACCCTCACCTGCCCGGGCCCGTCGTACCGCACGTTCGGCGGCCGCGCAGGCGGACTCGACCGCGACACTCGTCACGCGGACGCTCGGGATGCCGTAGTCATGCACATGCCCGGCGGCGAGGTCACCGGTGGACTCGGATGCGGCGGCGAGGCGGTCTGTGCAGAGGAGAAAGACGACCGGCAGCTTCCACAGATCGGCAAGCTGGGTCGCCGACCGGAAACCCTCCTCCGCCGACGTGGCCTGGTCCACGATCGCGACCGCGACCCGATTCGAGCCCTGCTCCTGATAGCCGAACGCCCGTCCCAGGGCGGGAAGATATCCGGCGCCTTCCGCGCTCGGACCCGACGTCCGCAGGCCGGGGACCGACCATGGAGCGCTGCCGTCGGATTCCTCCGGCGACTGATGGCCGTGCGCGGTTCCGATCGCCTCGCCCACCACGCAGCGCAGGTCGATTCCCCGTGCGATCGCGAGATAATGCGGTTGCCGTGGCGCGGAGACGGAGTCGTCGTAGTTCAGGTGTACGCCGAACCCGGCCGCCATCGGCTCGCAGCCGAGCAGACTGCTGCGCGGACCGTTCCGCCGGAGCGGCCCACCTGCGTCGGCCCGCCCACCTGCGCCGGCCCGCCCACCTGCGCCGGCCCGCTCGGCCACGTCGGTCCGTCCACCTGTGCCGGACTGCCACTCGCGCGCCCTGGACGGTACCTGCACCGCCGCGGTCGTCGCCCGCCTCGCGTCGGCCTCGCGCCGGATCGCATCGTGGAATGTCCGGAGCAGGACCATCATTCGCAGCAGATCGACCCGCGCGGCGTCATCGAGCGCCGGGTCCTCGTGCATGTCTACTCCCTTGCTCCTTCTGTGAAGAAACGGTCAGCGCAAGGGGCGGGTTGCGCAATAGGGACATTTCGTCCGGTTTTGTTTGTGCGAAGGCGGGTGGCGATCATCAGCTCGCCCTCGGCTGTGTACGGGTGACCTGGGAGATCCGTTGCGGGCTGACGCCGAGCATGATGGCCGCGTCGCGTACCGACACGCGCTGTGCCACCAGCCGGCGTGCCGTGGCCGTGGTCGAGGAGTGGATGGCGTCGGCCAGTTCGCGTGCCCTGGATCGGAGTGCGCGGACCCGGGCGGCTTCGTCGTCGAGGACGCGGTCACCGGTGTGGAAGTGCCAGTCGAGGACGAGAGAGGACCCGGTGCCGTCCGGAAGCCGCGCCGTCCGCACGATGATGTCCCGCACCCGGCGGTCGAGTGCGGGAAGCGTGCGCGCGGAGGTCTGGGCGCCTTCGATGCCTGGCACGTCGGCGTGCCAGGTCGTACCGTCGCGGGAAACCACGACGCGGTAAGTCGATTCGGTGATGTCGGCCAACCCCTTGTGACGAACGTGAGTGCCCGCTCACGTTCGATTCGCCCGCCGTTGCCTGCCGGGGTGCCCCGTATGTCTAGCCGGTAGACAGGAGGGCGTCAAGCCATCGCGATGGGCCTGCCGGGTCGTGTTCATGGCCAGACGTGGTAGGTCTCGACGTCCAGCCAGGCGTCGAACCTCGGGTATTTCCGCTCCGGATAGGGCTTGCCGGCGTAGTGCCTGGCGAGCCGGTCGATGCCGGCGAGATCGGAATCGGGTTCGAGCGTCACGGTGCCCTGAACGCTCACGTGCCGGTACCACGAGTCGCCGTCCAGCACGGTCAGGGAGACGCGGGGGTTGGCGCGGATGTGCTCGAGGCGCTTCCGCCTGGCGTCGAGGTTGAGCAGAATGCGCCCGCGCTCGTCGTCCCAGAGATACCAGGTCGCCACCGAGACGGGCGTACCGTCCGGCCGGACAGTGGCCATGACGGCCGGGTTGGGCTGCCTCAACAGCGTGATGACGTCAGGGGAGAGTGGCGGCTTCGGCATGTGGACTCCTTCGTACGTCTGGAAAAGTCGGACGCCTCAAGGCGCCATCACGACAGGCGAACCACTCTGCCCCGCCGGGCTATTCCAGGGGCGTCGTCGGGTCCGGCAGGTGTGGGGAGCGCTGGTGAGTGGGGAACCGAACGCACGGTTGCACGATCCGACCAGGAGATCCCTGGGCGCGGCTAGCCATCGGGCAGTGAGGGTGCCAGGTGGGCTACAACCTTCGTCGCATCCGGCGGTGACCGTTCGGCGGACGCCCGAAGCAGCGTCGCCACCCAGGCTGGGACCATGACCCTCACCAGACGACTCCTCCTCACCAGCCTTGCCCTCGTCCCGACTGCTGTCAGCACCTCGGCGTACGCCATTCCCGCTCCGGCAACGACAGCGCCCGCTTCGGCAGGCACCGCCGACTCGGTCCTCGGCTCGCCGTCTTCGGCGATCGGTGAGCGTGCGGGCGTACGCGCGGAGGAGTCGCTGCGCCCCCGCCTGCCCGAACCCACCGGCCCGCATCGCGTCGGCACCACCGAACTCCATCTGGTCGACCGCGACCGCCGCGACCCGTGGGTGGCGGATCGGCAACGGGAGCTGATGGTCAGCGTGTGGTACCCGGCGCGTGCCAGGTGGCCAGGGGAGTCACCGACGACTCCGTACTTCCGGCCGCACGCCGCCGAGGCTTTCGGCGCGAGCGCCGACGTGCAGCTCGGCCTGCGCCCCGGACAGGTGGACTGGGCGGGAATTCGTACGCACGCACGGACTTCGCCACCCGTCCTCGGCCGACCCGGCGGTCGCCCCGTTGTGGTGTTCTCGCCGGGCGCCCGCATCCCCCGTGCGCTCGGCACCGTGCTGGTCGAGGAACTGGTCAGCCGCGGTTACGTCGTGGTCACCGTCGACCACACCCACGAGGCGCCGGTGGAGTTCCCCGGCGGCCGGCTCGAGTTGCCGGCACCGTTCGACGGCACGCCCACGGAGCGGAACCACGTGGCGCTGGCGGCGCGGGTCGCGGACGTGCGCTTCGTCCTCGACCAGCTTGGCGTGCTCGCGGCGGGTGGCAATCCCGACGCCGGCCGGCGGCGACTGCCGGACGGCCTCGGCGGGATGCTCGAACTGACCCGGGTCGGAGTGTTCGGCCACTCCGCGGGCGGGTTCGCCGCGGCTGAGGCGATGCTGGTCGACCGGCGCATCGACGCGGGCATCGACATGGACGGGAGCATGGCGTACAGCTTCGAAGACAACGACCTCGGCGATGTCGTCGGGCACGGTCTCGACCGGCCGTTCATGCTCATGGGTGCGGGTCTCACGAGCGGGCTGCCACATACCCACCGTGACGCACCTGAGTGGCGCGAGTTCTGGGCGAACTCGACCGGGTGGAAGCGGGACCTGTACGTTGCCGAGGGCGAGCACTTCACGTTCGCTGACCAGCAGGTGCTCCTGCCACAGATCGACGCGGCCTATGACGTGCCGCCCGAGCGGGTCTCGGGGTCGATCGGCACGGTCGACCCGGTACGGGTCACGGCCTCGGTGCGGGCGTGCGTCACGGCCTTCTTCGACCAGCACCTGCGGCACCTGCACCAGCGGCTGCTCGACGGGCCGTCGCCGCGGCATCCGGATGTGACGTTCATCCGCTGAGCGCACTGGTCCAACCGCGACAGGCGCCGCCCCTCCCGCGAGATGGACTGACCGGTCCAGGACCGCCCTGTGGCCGGGCCGTGTTCCGCGGGCGGGATGTGTGGAAAGGTTTCCACACATCTGTGTCCTGGACCGAACGACAGATGTGGGAGGGCCGATGGGACGGCTTCGGGTCGGCGTCGTCGGGTGTGGGGGAGCCGCGACGGGGCACGCGCAGACGATGGCCAGTACGGCGGAGTTCGAGATCGTCGCGCTGGCCGAGCCCAGCCAGTCGAATCTCGAGCTGTTCCGATCGCGGGTTCCGATGGTGGCGGAGGTCCCGTCCTTCGCCTCCGCCGAGGAGATGTTCGAGGCGGTCGAGTTGGACGCCATCACGGTCGTCACTCCCCACACACTGCACTTCCCGATCGTGATGAGCGCGATCAAGCGGGGCTTGCACGTGCTGTGCGAGAAGCCCCTCACGTGTGCGGCGAGAGAGGCGCGGGAGATCGAGGCGGCGGCCGAGGCGGCGGGCGTCACCGTGATGGTGCGGTACCAGCGCCGCTTCGATCCTGCGTACACCTTCATGCGGGAGACGATCGCGGGCGGCGAGCTGGGTGAGCTGCGTTCGATCATCATCACGTGCGGGCAGCGGTGGCTGACAGGCACGGCCGGCACGTGGCGGCAGGATCCGGCGCTGTCCGGCGGCGGCATGCTGATGGACAGCGGCTCCCACCTGGCCGACATGCTGCTCTGGCTCGTCGACCGGCCGGTGGCGTCGGTGTCGGCCCTTGTCGACCAGGTGGGCTCGCCCGTCGACATCAACACCACCGCGACCGTCGCCTTCGCCGGCGGCGTCCAGGGGCAGCTCGCCGTCGTGGGCGACCTGGCGACGACCTGGATGGAAACCGTCGTCGTCTCCGGGTCGGCTGGGCTGCTGCGCTACGAGGTGGAGCCGCAGCATCCGTGGCGGACGGGGCGGGTGACGTTCGCGCGGGGGAGGTCGATCGAGCAGCGGCTGGACCTTCCGCGCACGCCCGACCTGCACGAGGCCTGGTGGTCCGCGATCAACGGGGAGACGCCGAACCCGGCGCCGCCGGCGGCCGGCCTACGGGTCGCCGAGCTGAGTGAGGCCATCTACCGGTCGGCCAGCCTCGGCGAGACCGTCCACCTCGACGGTCGATAGCGGCGGGTCCATCCCGCGCGAGCGGCTGCACCCAGGCGGTGTCGTTCATGATCATGCGTGGGAACCTGTGGTTTCTGGCGCTGGGGAACGCCCCTTTCCCACGCATGATCATGAACCGGGCACCGCCTCAGTGGGTTCGTACGCCGGGCGGACGTACGTACGCCTGCGACCCGCTGCGTACGCCCCCGCGTGGTCAGGCGGCCGACCGCTACGTCGAGTGGCGTAGCGACGGAGCCGCTTCCCGAGGGACGCTCGCCGAGGCAGGATCGGGGAGCCTCGATGGCATGAGAAATCCCGTCGAGACCACCGCGCTGACCAAGCGCTACGGCCGTACGCCGGCGGTCGAGGAGCTCAGCCTGACCGTCCAGCCGGGCGAGGTCTACGGCTTCCTCGGCCCGAACGGCGCCGGCAAGACCACGACCCTGCGGATGCTGCTCGGACTCGTCCGACCCACGAAGGGCAGCCTGCGGCTGTTCGGCCACCCGCCCGGAGCAGGTCACCTCGACCGGGTGGGGGCGCTGATCGAGGGTCCGGCGTTCTATCCGTACCTCTCCGGCCGGGACAACCTGAGGGTGCTGGCCCGCCACGCGGGTGTCGCCCCACGCCGCGTCGACGCCGTGCTCGAGACGGTCGACCTGGCTGAGCGGGCGCGGGACCGCTACGCGAAGTACTCGCTCGGCATGAAGCAGCGCCTCGGCCTCGCCGCGGCCCTGCTGAAGGACCCTGACCTGCTGATCCTCGACGAACCGACGAACGGCCTGGACCCGACCGGGATGGCCGACATGCGTGTCACCCTCCGCAGACTGGCCGACGCCGGCCGGACGGTGCTGCTGTCGAGCCACCTGCTCGGTGAAGTCCAACAGATCTGCGACCGCGTGGGCGTGATCTCGCGCGGCCGGCTGGTGGCGGAGACGACCGTCGCCGATCTGGGCAGCGGTGGCGCTCTCCGCATCGTCGCCGACCCGCTCGACGTGGCGCGCGATCTCGTCGCGTCGCTCGCCGGCCCGGACCTCGTACGCGTCGACGGCGAAGCGCTGGCGGTGGACATCGACGCCGCCAAGGCCGCCTGGATCAACACCGAACTCGTCCAGGCCGGGATCTCGGTCAGCGAGGTCCGCTGGAGCGAGCCTGACCTCGAAAAGATCTTCCTCGAGCTGACAGGAGAGCCGACCCATGTGGGGTAACGTCCGCGCCGAACTCGCCAAGCAGGTGCGCCGGCCCGCCGCCTGGCTGCTGCTGGCCATCGGTGTGCTGCTGAGCCTGACGTTCGCCTATCTCATTCCGTACGCCGGTTATGCCGGTGGCACCTCGGGCCCGCCGAACAGCGACCGTGGGCTGGCCGCCATGGTGCCGGATGCGTTCGTCGGGAACGCGATCGGCGGAACGCCCGTCTTCGTCGGGGCGCTCGCGCTGATCTTCGGGGTCCTCGTGACGGGCAGCGAGTACGCATGGGAGACATGGAAGACCGTCTTCGCGCAGGGGCCGTCCCGGTGGAGTGCGTACGCCGCCAAGCTGGTGACGGTCGCCGCCGGGTCGCTCGTCCTCGTCGGCGCGCTCGTCTGCGTGTCCGCCGCCGCCAGCGCCCTCGTCGCCGTCGTGGAGGACCAACCGCTCCACTGGCCGAGTGCGACCGACATCGCGCTCGGAGTGGGCGCCGGCTGGCTGGTCACGATGATGTGGGCCGCGTTCGGCGTGCTGCTGGCCGTCCTGCTGCGGTCGGTGGCGCTGCCGGTCGGGCTCGGACTGGTGTGGCTGCTCGCGATCCAGAACCTGCTCGCCGCCATTGCGGCACCCCTGCTGGACTGGGTGGCGGAACTGCAGAAGGGCCTCCCCGGTCCGAACGCCGGTTCCCTCGTCGCGACGCTCGGCGCATCGTCGGACACGCCAGGGGTGGCCGAGCTCGTCGGGTCGGGCCAGGCGACCCTCGTGGTCACGGCGTACCTGCTGGCGTTCACGATGGTCGGTGGCTGGCTCCTGCATCGCCGCGACATCGGGTAGCACCGGACATCCAGTGAGGACTGCGGACAGATGAGACTCTCGAGATCGCTGATCGGCGACATCGCCCTCGCGCTCGTGCTCACCGTGGTCGGGCTCGCCGGGACAACGTCGGCGAATGCGTTCATGTCGCCCGACCGCCCGATCGACGCCGTGGGCTTCGGCCTGGTGATCGCCACTGCACTCGTCCTGTCCGTACGGCGGCGGTGGCCGCTCGTCACGCTGGCGGTGGCGACGCTGTGCTCGTCGACCTATCTCGTGCTCGGGTATACGTACGGACCGATCCTCTTCTCGTTCTTCGTCGCGGTCTACACGGTGGCCCGGCATCTGCCGCTCGCGCGGGCCTGGCCGCCGTGCGCCGCTGCCCTGGTGATCCTGCTGGCGCACATCTTCACCAACAGTGCGTCGCTGCCGGGGTTGCTCGGCGTCATCCCCGGTTCCGCGTGGGTGGTGGTGCCGTTCGCGATCGGCGTGACCGTACGCCTGACCCGTGAGGCAGCGGCTCAGGCCCGGGCCGAGACGGTCCGCCAGCACGTCGACGAGGAGCGGCTGCGGGTGGCGCAGGAGGTGCACGACGTGGTCGGCCACGGGCTCGCGGCCATCAAGATGCAGGCCGACGTCGCCCTGCACGTCCTGCCGAAGCGCCCCGAGCAGGCGGAGGTCGCGTTGAACGCGATCAGCCGGACCAGCACCGCGGCCCTCGACGAGCTCCGCGCCACACTGGCGGTCGTCCGAAGGACCGGAGCGGATGCCGACCGGACACCCGCACCCGGTCTGGAGCGGCTCGACGAGCTTCGCCAACGCATGAGCGACGCCGGAGTCGACATCCACCTGGAAACCGACGGCGAGCGCCGCGCCCTTCCGGCGGCCGTCGAACTGGCCGGTTACCGGGTCGTCCAGGAGTCGCTGACGAACGTCCTCCGGCACGGCGCGGCGAAGGTTGCCACCGTGCGGATCGGTTACCAGACTGACGCCGTGACGCTGGCGATCTCCAACCCCGCGGGAGCCGTACGCAGCCGCGGCGGTGGGCTCGGCATCCCAGGTATGCGGGAGCGCGTCGAGGCACTCGGCGGGGAGTTCACCGCCGGACCCACCGACGATGGACAGTTCATGGTGCGGGCGTCGATCCCGACAGGAGGTGCGGCGTGATCAGGGTGCTGATCGTCGACGACCAGGATCTGGTCCGGTTGGGCCTGCAGACACTGGTGGACAACGAGGACGACCTGGATTTCGTGGGCGAGGCCGGTGACGGGCTCGGTGCCGTTGCCGCCGCACGGGAACATCGGCCCGACGTCATCCTGATGGACATCCGGATGCCCGGCGTCGACGGGCTCGAGGCGACCCGGCGGATCTGTGCCGATCCCGAGCTGGCGGGTACGAAGGTGATCGTGTTGACGACGTTCGAACTCGACGAGTACGTCTTCGACGCGTTGCGCTACGGCGCGAGCGGCTTCCTGCTCAAGGACACCAAGCCGAGCGAGCTGCTGCAGGCGATCCGGCTCGTGGCCGAGGGAGGCGCGCTGCTGTCGCCGTCGGTGACGCGGCGGGTGGTGCGGGAGTTCGCGTCCCGGTCACCCCGCGCGGTGAAGCCGCACCCGCAGCTCGACACCCTCACCGACCGCGAACGGGAGATCGTCGGCCTGGTCGGCGAGGGACTCAGCAACGACGAGATCGCGGAGCGGTTGGTCGTGAGCCCGGCGACCGCGCGTACCCACGTCAGCCGGGCGATGATCAAGCTCGCCGCGCGGGACCGCGCCCAGCTCGTGGTGTTCGCCTACCAGTCCGGCCTCGTCAGCTAGTGGCCAGAGAGCCGCAAATGACCACGCTGCCCATGCGTTCGGAACCTGGGATAGGTATCGGCACCTGTCCAGCTACCAGGGGCCTGCTCAGCGTGGTCATTTGCACGAGCAGGGGAGATGTCGGTGATTGCTGCGCACCGAGGCGCGTCCGGTGACGCACCGGAGAACACCTCTGCCGCATTCGAGGAGGCGCTCGCCCAGGGTGCCGACGTCATCGAACTCGACGTACGACGGACCGCGGACGGGGAGCTGGTCGTCTTCCACGACGCGAACCTGAGGCGGACAACTGACGCCACGCGGGTGTTTCCTGATCGTGCACCGTGGCGGGTGCGTGACTTCACCCTTGCCGAGCTGCGGCGCCTCGACGCCGGTGGCTGGAACGACGAGCGGTTCGCCGGTCAACGGATTCCCACGCTGGACGAGACGATCGACCTCGTGGGCGACCGCGCCCGGCTGCTGATCGAAATGAAGCGACCGTCGCAGGACGAGGGCATGGTCGCCGCAGTGGCGGCGTGCCTCGACCGGCATGGTCGCGGCGGTCCGCTCGAGGCCTCCGGTGACAGTGGCAGGTTCGTGGTGGCGTCGATCGAACGAGAGTATGCGTTTCGCTACAAGGAACTTCGTCCCGAGGTAACGGTGGCGGCGTTGACGGTACGCGCGGACACGGACCTGGCGGAGCTGGAAAGGATCGCCCAGTACGCCGCGTTCATCGGCACGGGGCAGGCGCGGTTCCCGCCGGAGCAGGTCGAACGCGTCCAGGCTCTCGGTCTCGGTGTCCTCACCAACACGAGCACGGCCGCGGACGTGCGCGAGATGATGCCGCTCGGTATCGACGGCGTGATCACGGACCATCCGGGCCGGATGGTCACGGCGCTGCGGGAGGAGCGGGCGGTCTGGATCGAGGTCGAGTCGCTGGAGCCAGGGTGCCGGTCCAGCTGTCCGGTGGAAGTCCAACCCAACAAGGGAATGAACGGCGGCAAGTGGTCGGGCGACGCCCAGCTGCTCGTGCGGGCGACGGGCCCTGGCGACACGGCGGAGGTCGCCTTCGACACGAGTGGACTCGGATCCCGCAACCTCGGGTTGACGCTGGGCGGATCGCCCGCCGGAGGCATCCATCAGCTCTCGCTCGACGGTGAACCGCTCGGCCCGCCTGTCGACACCTACCGTGGCTCGGTGGCTCGGCAGACGCTGACCTTCCCCCATCTCGTCCTGGCCGAGGGTGCGCACGTGCTCCACGCCCTCGTGACGGGGCGGCATTCCTCCTCGACCGGGTTCGACCTCGGCCTCGACGTCCTGGAGCTCCGCGCGGCAGTGGCCAGGTAGCTGGAACGCGACCGCGACACCCCGCCCGACAACGCGCGGAAGATGCTGGAGTAGGGGTGAACCCCGACTCTGCGGGCCCGCTCGTCAGCTGGTGTGAGCCTCCTGCTCAGCTGGTGTGGGCCTGCTCGTCAGCGGGACACCGCCCGCTCGCAGGTCCTCCAGGCCGCTTCGTCGTGGTGGTCTGGGCCGGCCAGCAGGTGGTCGCCCAGAGGGGTACGCATGGAGAGCACCTCGCGTCCGACCCGCTGGGAACGGACCAACCCGGCCGAGCGCAAGGCGGCGAGCTGCTGGGCCACGTGACCGGCGGCGATGCCGAGCTCACCAGCCGCCGCGGTCGTCGACACCGGTCGGGACAGGGCCGCGAGCAACCGGGCCCGCGTGCGTCCGAGCACCGCGACGATCGGTGCCGGGACACCCTGGCGCGGCTCCCACACCTGGGGCACGTCGTGGGCGCGGTACCACACGGTTGGTGGGCTCGGCGGATCCGTCGCGCCCCCCAGCCGATGACCGGCGAAGACCGACGGCATGAGGACGAGGCCCTCGTCGTTCATCGAGACCTCGGCTGAGAAGGGCCGGCGTACCTCGAGGGTGTCCCGTCGCCAGCGCACACCGTCGGGCAGTCCGGCGAACGCGAGGCCCGGCCCACCCCGCGCCAACGCCCGTGCGCGGCGGGCGACGTCGGCCTCCAGACATGCCCGGATTCGCGGCCAGTCAGCCCGTAGGGCGACGTCCCAGAATGCCGCGAGCTCCTCGGCCGCGCGGTCCCGGACGAGCCCGGGCGCCCGGATCAGGGCACGGGCCTCCGCCCACCGATGCCGGCTGGTGCCGGGCGTGAACCAGTGCTGGATCAGTCCGAGCTCGGTGCGTACGCGCGTCAGGGGAGTACGCCGGACAGCGGACAGCTCGGCGTCGATCGACTGCGGCTCCCGGCCCGCGGGCGGAGCGAGGAAGTCGGGCGTGTAGTTGTGCGGTGGGATCAGGGCGTAGAGAAACCGCAGGTCCAGGTCGGATCTGTCGATGGCCTGCTGAGTCACGCGACGCCACGAGGCGTAGACCGGATGGTTGGCGCGGGTCAACGGATGCAGGAGCCGCAGAGCGTTGCGGGCTTCGAGAAGCGGCGAGTAGCCGAACCTGGTCTCGGCCAATGACGTCGCGGTGAAGACGTACCGGATCACAGCTGATGATTCTGCCTCAGCAGAATCATTGGATTCCACCGGCGCCGGAACCAACGATTTCTCGTTGCCGCACGACTGTCTGACTCTCTGGGGAGAGATCGTGTCCACACCGTCCGCGCCACCTCGGCACCGTCCTGGCTGGATGCGTGCCCTCATCGCCGTCGTCGTCATCGACATGGTTGGCAGCGGGCTGTACCTGCCCGTGTCGCTGCTGTACTTCACCAAGGTCGCCGGGATCTCGTTGGCGACGACGGGACTGTGCCTGTCGGCGGCGCAGCTCCTCACCCTGCCGCTCCCACTGCTTGTCGGTCGCCTCGTGGACCGGTTCGGATCCCGCGCGGTCGTGCTCTGCGGGCTCCTTCTGCAGGCCAGCGGCTTCGCCGGCTTCCTCCTGGTCAGCGAGGCCGTCGCCCTGTTCGTCGCAGCGGGCCTGGCGGCGGTCGGGCAGCGCACGTACTGGTCGTCCATCTTCACGCTGATCGCCGACCTGGCGTCCTCGGCCGACCGCGACCATGCCTATGCGAAATCCAGCGCCGCGCAGAACGCCGGAGTCGGTGTGGGCGCGCTCCTCGCCGCGGCATTGCTGGCGGTCGGCGACGAGTCGGTGTTCCGCCTGGTGATCGTCCTCGACGCCGCGACCTTCGCCCTGTCGGCGCTGGTCCTGTGGCTCCGGATTCCACGCCGTACGCACGACAGCGGACCTTCCTCGTCGGCGGGCCGGGCGTCCGTGGGCGGCCCACTGCGGGACCGACCGTTCCTCGTCCTGGTCGCGGCCAACACGGTTTTCGCCTTGTGCAGTGGGCTTCTCGGGCTCAGCCTGCCGGTGTACGTCGATCACCTGCTCGGCAAGGCGAGCTGGGCAGTCGGCGTACTGCTGGCGCTGAACACGGCCGCGCTCGCGCTCTGCCAGACCGTGGTGGTGAAGCGACTCGCCGGGCGCCGGCGTACGCGGGTGATGTTCGTCGCGGGCCTCGGCTGGGCGGGCTGGGGTGTCCTGATGGCGACCATGTTCGCGATCCCGGTCGAGTGGGTGGTGGTGGCGCTGTTTCCCGTCACGATCCTCTACACCGTGGCGGAGTTGCTGCACGCGCCCGCGTCGAACGCACTCGCGTCGGAACTGGGCCCGGAACGGGAGCGCGGCAGGTACATGTCGACGTTCCAGTTCTCGTTCGCGCTCAGCGGTGTCGTGGCGCCGGCGTTCTTCACCCAGCTGTTCAGCTGGCAGCCGGTCGCGCTGTGGCTGATCGTCTGCGTGGCGGCGCTGGCGGCGGGGCTGGCCGTGGTGGCGCTGGAGTCACGGCTGCCGGCCGAGGCCGTCGGCGCGCGGTCCGCAGAGTCCACGCCGGTCGGCTGACCGGCCCCGCGCAGCTGGCGGCTGCCCGCCGCAACCATCCGGTCAGCCGCGCCAGCTCCGTGACCCGGCCGCACAGGCGTCCCCACTCCGAGCCGCATCTGGCGCCACGGGAACCCGCTGTCGGGCGGCGGTGTAGGACAGGGCAGTGGTGCCATCGGGAGCCGGCAGGCATCCTGAGCCGGAGGCACCGTCAGGAGGTCCGCATCACCGATCCCGCGGAGGCCGCCGAGCAGGTGGTCATCGCCCGCGTACGTTCCGGCGACCGGGAGGCGTACGCGGACCTCGTACGCCGTCATTCGGCGATCGCCCACCGGACCGCCGTGCTGCTGGGCGCGGGATCCGACGCGGACGACGTCGTGCAGATCGCGTTCGTCAAGGCCTATCGGGCGCTGGGCGGTTTCCGCGCCGGTTCGGCGTTCCGCCCCTGGCTCCTGCGGATCGTCGCGAACGAGACGAGAAACGCGGTACGCGCGGCGAAGCGGCGCCGGGACGCGACGCTGCGTTCGGTGGAGGGTCTGGACGATGCGGCTCCAGATCCGGCGAGCGACGTGCTGTCCAGCGAACGCCGGGCGACACTCCTCGCCGCCGTAAGAGAGCTGCCGGATCCGCAGCGCCGCGCGGTGGTCTGCCGGTATCTCCTGGAGCTCGATGAGGAGGAGACATCCACGGTGCTCGGTTGGCCGCGCGGGACGGTGAAGTCCCGGCTGCATCGCGCGCTGGGTCGCCTGCGTACCCGCCTGACCGAGACCAACGATCCGCGGCCGGCCGCCGTGACCGCCGTGACCGCCGTGACCCCCACCGAAGCCGCAGAGCCGCGGCATGCCGCCGGTCCGGACCGTCAGGCGCCGGAAGCATCGTTGGTGGACGCGCCGTCGACGGAGACGTACGACGATGCGAAGGAGGCCGGCCATGGGACCTGACCTCCCGCCAAGCGGCCGGCTTCCGGCCGATGAACTCGGCGGGCGACCCGGCGACGGGTTGGCCGACGACCTTCGCGTCCTCGGTCGTACGATCCACACTCCCGCACCGGACGGCGACGCCCTCGCCGCTGCCGTCATGGAACGGCTGGCGGCAGAACCCGCCCCGACCGGCCACCGGGGTCGGCTGCGGGCCTGGGCAGCGGCCTGGACGGAGCCGATCCGGGCGGTCCTGCGCGAGCCCCGACGCGTGGCCGTCGTCGCCGCCACCGCACTGGTGGTGGCGCTCGCGCTGACGCCGCCCGTACGCGCGACCGTGGCGGAGTGGTTCGGTTTCGGCGTGGTCGTTCGCCCCGGACCACGGGTCCCCTCGGCGCCGCCGCCGCCGTCTGCCACGGGATCGCTCACCATGAAAGACGCGGCGCGGCTGGTGCGGTTCATCCCTGTCGTGCCCCGCGCGCTCGGTACACCGGACAAGGTCGACGTCGCTTCGGACGGCCGGCTGCTGTCGCTCAGCTGGAGCAGTTCCGGCGGCACACGGCGCCTGGACGAGTTCGAGGGGCAGTTGGCGCCGATGTTCGTCAAGTCGGTCAGCAGGGGCGAAGCGGAGTACGTCGACCTGGACGGGCGTACCGCACTGTGGTTCCCCACGCCACACGAGGTCGCACTCATCGACGAGGCGGGAGCAGAACGCACCGAGTCGGCGCGTCCCGCGGGTCCCACGCTGGTGTGGGAGTCGAGCGGTGTCACCCTCCGCCTCGAGGGCGTGGCCGACAAGCGGCGCGCGATCGAGATCGCCCGGTCAGCGTCCTGAACGCGAGCCGTGCCGCGAGCGGCGTCACGGTGAATGGCGCCGCGGGCCTGGGCGATGCGGGATCCGGGAACGCGGGGACGGGGAGCGGTGTAGCACTGGCGTCTGACCACGCCGCGGTCATCGAAGGAGCCACTCATGTCCCGCTCCACGTACGCATCCACACACCCTGTCCGTCGCGCGCGCGGCCTGGTCCTCGCTCTGGTGGGCGCGATGGTGGGCCTTCTCGCACTCGGGCCGGGGACGGCACACGCTGGCGGACCGACGAGCGTCCTCGTCGTCTCGCCGCAGAAGGGCGTCACGGCATCGGCGTACCACTCCGACGACGAGTACGCGCTCCTGACCCGCGCACTCGACGAGAGTCCCGTCGCGCAGAAGGGCGCACCTGTCGATCAGGTCCTGGACCCGGGTGGTTCACAGATCAACGTCACCTGGCTCATGCACGACATCTCCATCTGGCGGCTGGACCGCATCCTGGTCGATACCGAGAAGGGAGTGTGGATCAACACCCGGGAAGCGTGGGAAGGCGACCTGGTTGACCTGGACGGGGCCGGGGTGTGGCACCGTTCGCCGGATCCGGAGGGGCTTCTCGCGCTGCTGGGAAGCTGGGGGATGCTCGACGGGACGGCAAGCCTCCCGGTCGAGTCCGTCCCCCAACCGGCCGACGAGGCTGCCGCCGACGAGGTTGCCAGTCCGGCTAACCCCGGCGGTGCCAGGAACGAGAACGTGAACGGACTCAACGTGCCGAGCGGTACCCGCGACAGTGGCGTGCTCGGCATGTGGTGGCTCGCGCTTCCGGCACTCCTCCTGGGCGCACTCGGCGGAGCGCTCGGCAGGCCGGCTGCGAGTCGTCTTGTCCGCAGGGCACAGGCCCGCGCCTTCGGACCGCGCCAGCACCTGATCGATGCGTGACGTCGCCGACGGTGGAGGGCCGCAAACCGTCACCGCACGAAACCCCCTTCGACCGCTGGCATGAAAAACCGCGCCCTCACCAGCTGGCAAGGGCGCGGTCTTCGCGGTCGTCAGGTGCTCAGACGAGGCGGATGTTCTCCGCCTGGGGGCCCTTCTGGCCCTGCGCGACGTCGAACTCCACCTTCTGGCCCTCGGCCAGCTCACGGAAGCCCTGGGCCTGGATGTTGGAGTAGTGGGCAAAGACGTCGGCGCCGCCGCCGTCCGGCTCGATGAAGCCGAAGCCCTTGTCACCGTTGAACCACTTCACTGTGCCTGTCGCCATCGCTGTCTCCTTCAGGGTGGCAGTGCCGGCTTCGCACGGTGCGAGCCGGTGTCGCTGCGTTGTTCGACCCTCCGGAGAAAGGTCCGGATAAACAGAAATGCGCCCGTTGGTGAGTAACCAGCAGGCGCACACAAACGTTCATGGGAACCACAACTGCAACTTGTGCCCACCGTAGCACGCTACGAGTTGGCGTCTCGCCGAACGGGTCAGATCCGCGCGGCGTCGCGCCGGCGCGGGCGGCGCCGCGGGACCGTCCGAAAGTCAACGAGCGCCCGGGCGTGTCGTTTCGTCGGACAGTGAATCCGGGTCGGTCGGAGCAAGCGAAACCCGTTCGCCTACGTCGCCAGGCCGGCCAGGATCGCGGCCGTGTCCTCCGGGTGGACGAGGAACCGAACGTGGCTGCTGTCGAGGGAGTGCACGTCGAACTGGTTGTCCGGCGTCAGTGCGTCCGCCTCGGCGATGAAGCGGTCCTGGAGACCGATCGGTATGGCGGCATCGCGGGTGAGTCGGATGTACGTACGCCGAACGCGGCCCCAGGTGTCAGCCTGCGCACGCGCGTCGTCCCCACCGACGTCGAGATTCTCATCCGGCTCCAGCGTGTTGAGGTAGGCGAGGAACTCGGCCCCGGTGCAGTCGTCCGCGAGCACGGCCTTCAGTCTGGCCAGCTTGTCGGGGTCGGCCATCCGGAAACTCTGCCGGATCACGCCGAGTTTCCTCGGATCCCCGACGAGAGCCGTGTTGGTCTCGTTGAGACTCGGTGGTCCGTGCTCGGGGGTTGATGCGTAGTCCATCGGCGCCAGGTCGACGCAGCACCAGGCAGAGACGTAGACGATCCGGTCGATCAGGGCCGGAACCGTATTGCCGACGCCGGTCAGCGTGAGGCCGCCGCGGCTGTGTCCGACCAGGATGACTGGCCCGTGCTCGGCGGCGCGGCGTACGACCTCGCAGACGTGCTCCACGTTGTCGGCGAGGGTGACCCCACTGAGTGTCGTCGGCGCCGCGGCCAGGGCGGCGAGGTCCTGCGGCGCCTGGTAGGCGGGCGAGAACGCGGCCTGGAAACCATGGCCGGGCAGGTCGACGGCGAGCGAGCGGTGCCCGCGCAGTGCGAGCTCGCGTTGCATCGGTGCCCAGCTGAACGAATTGCCGAACGCGCCGTGCACCAGGACGAAAGTCGGTTCCATGCAGGACAGTCTGGCAACCGCACGCGCGGCGCCTTCCGCGCAGGTGGTGCGGGTACGCACCCGAGGTGAGCAGCCTGCGATGCGCACCTCGCCGGCCGCAGGCATTGCTACAACGTACGGATGTCGTCGATGCGCGACTCGTCGAACGCGATGCCGAATCCCGGCTCCGGCCCGAGCGTGATCCGGCCGTCCACCGGCGTGGGAATCGCCTGTTCGAAGTGGAGTTTGAACGGCATGAACTCCAGCAGGTACTCGACTCTCGGGCAGATGCTCGGCGGCTGGCTTGCCACGCCGTGCAGCGCCGCCCGGATGCCATGACCGTGCGGGATGACCGGCACGCCGTGCAGCGATCCGACGGTGCAGATGCGGACGAGCTCGGACACCCCGCCACACCATTCGGGGTCGGACTGCAGGATCGAGACGGCTTCGGCCGCGAGGTAGCGCTGCGCCTCCCACCTGCCGTAGAGGTGCTCGCCGGCGGAGATGGGGACCTCGGACTCCCGGTTGAGGGTCGCCGTCGCCTCCAGCTGGTCGGGTGGCAGCGGCTCCTCGAGCCAGTACGGACGGAACTGCCCGGCCCGGCGCAGCCATTCCCGTGCGTACGGCAGGTTCCAACTCATGAACGCGTCGAACATCAGCTCCACGTCCTCGCCCACGGCCGTACGCAGTCGGCGGGCGAGGTCGACGTTGGCCGCCATGCCGGAGGGCCCGTCACCAGGGCCGTAGGCGAAGAACCACTTCTGGTGCGCGAACCCGGCGTCGGCCAGCGCTCGGGCCCGGTCCTCGGCGGCGCCCTCGTCGAGCGACGTGCCGAGGGTACTGGCGTAGGCCTCGACGGTCGCGGCCCGCGGTCCGCCGAGGAGTTCGTAGACGGGAACGCCGTGCAGCCGGCCGGCAAGGTCCCACAGGGCGTTGTCGACCGCGCTGATCGCCATCATCGGGTAGCTCGACCGCGAGTGCCGGTCACGGCGGTTCATCTGGTCCCACACGATCGCGATCGCGCGCGGGTCCTTGCCGATGAGGAAGTCGCGCAGCTCGTTGGTCACGACGGTGGATGCCGGCCGGTCGACGGGTCCGTAGAGACCGAGGTGGTCGCCGGCGCGGATCTGGAGGTAGTCGGCCTCCTGGACGCCCGGGTCGGCCGAGCGGCTCTGCCACCGAGACGTCGGCGCGTGCTGGGGGTAGTGCGCGAGGGGCCTGCTCTGCCGGTACCACGAAGGCCGCTCGGGTGCCGGGCCGCGCAGTCGCAGGATCTCCACCGCGGTGATCTTCATTCGACGCCCGCCTCCTCACTCCAGCGAGCGACAGAGGCGCCGCACGCTTCTGGCCGGTCGACCCTACGCCGACGCTGGTGGACCAGGTCTCGCAGCGCGAGCCAACCGCAGAGAATCTTTACTCTTTGCTTTCGGTCAGGGACTTGACGTGATCGACTTCTCGGTCGACGCTACGGGGCAGGGATGGGCCCGGCGGCTTTGAGACGCACCGCCGTCAAGCCACGCGGGCTACAGGAGCATCGATGAGCGAGACACCGGTGTACGACCAGCTGATTGCCGAGAGGCTCGGTCGCGGGCCGACTGAGTTCGAGGGTCACGACCAGTGGGACGAGTCCGACGAGGCGACAGAGGCGTACGCCCGCGGCGTGGCCGAGGCCGAGGCGACGTGGGAGCAGTTCTGGGGGCGGAAGACCACCGTGCTGGCGCGGACGCCCGCGCCCTACCGCGAACGCCAGCGCGCCGGCTGAGGTCGTACGCGCGACCATCGGGGAGCGAGGGCCCCATCCGCCTGGCGCGGAGATGAACCGGCACGTCCTAGGGTGGGGCCGGTGCGCCCACGTCTTCGACATGCGGTCCGCGCGCTCATCGTCGACGACGAGCAGCGCATCCTGTTGTGCCGGTTCGATCTGAGCCGGCAAGGGATCGTCGCCTGGACATGTGTAGCGAATCGCTGGCGCGACTGTCGGCGGGGGATGCGAACATGTGTTCGTGGCGAGTGGTGAGGCGACCATCCTGCATGCCGACCTCGACGCGTTCTACGCCTCGGTCGAGCAGCGGGACGACCCACGCCTGCGCGGCCGGCCGGTCATCGTGGGCGGGGGCGTGGTGCTCGCCGCAAGCTACGAAGCCAAGGCCTATGGCGTACGCACGGCGATGGGTGGGGCGCAGGCGCGGTGGCTGTGCCCCCGGGCGATCGTCGTCTCGCCCCGGATGTCGGCGTACTCCGACGCCAGCAAGGCGGTCTTCGAGGTCTTCCGGCACACGACGCCGCTGGTGGAGGGGCTGTCGATCGACGAGGCATTCCTCGACGTCGGCGGGTTGCGGCGGATCTCGGGGACGCCCGTCGAGATCGCGCGGCAACTCCGCCACGACGTTCTCGCCCAGGTGGGTCTGCCCATCACGGTCGGGGTCGCGCGCACCAAGTTCCTCGCCAAGGTCGCGAGTGGGGTGGCGAAGCCCGACGGGCTGCTCGTCGTCCCTCCCGATGGTGAGCTCGACTTCCTGCATCCCCTGCCGGTGCAGCGGCTCTGGGGGGTCGGGCCCGTGACCGCCCGCAAGCTGCACGACCGGGGGATCACGCATGTCGGTGAGGTCGCCCAGCTCGCGGAGCGGACGCTGGTGGCGATGCTCGGCCAGGCGGCGGGCCGGCATCTCCACGCACTGGCCCACAACCGCGACCCGCGACCGGTCCAGGTCGGTCGGCGGCGGCGTTCGATCGGCTCACAGCGGGCGCTCGGCCGCTCGCCCAAGTCGTCCGCGGCCATCGACGCGGCGCTCGTCGGCCTGGTCGATCGGGTCACCCGCCGGCTGCGGGCGGCTGGCCGGCTCGGGCGGACCGTCGTACTCCGGCTGCGCTTCGACGACTACACGCGCGCCACCCGGTCACACACGCTGCCCCGGCCGACCGCGCACACGCAGACGATCCTGGCGACGGCGCGAGGGTTGCTCACCGCGGCCGGACCGCTGATCGAGCGCAAGGGCCTCACTCTCGTCGGGATCGCCATCGCGAACCTCGACGACGACGCCGCGATCCAGCTGGAGCTGCCGTTCGATCGCCAGAGCGGCACAGCGCTCGACGCCGCGCTCGACAACGTGCGGGATCGGTTCGGCACGGGCGCCGTCACCCGCGCGGTGCTCCTCGGCCGCGACCAGGGCCTGTCGGTGCCGATGCTCCCCGATTGACGTGGCGCGCACTCCTGAGCGGAGGGTCCCCCACAGGAACGACCGTTGGAGGAAGGTGCCCCTCATCCAGGAGCGGCTCGGTTGCGGATTCCGGGTTAGCATCCGCGCATGACACAGACCGGACCTGAGAAGATCCGGATCGTTCGGCTGGGCCCGGAAGACGTCGCCGAGGTGATGGCGGCCGCCGCGTGTTTCGATCAGCAGCCGCGGCCAGACGCCGCCGAGCGGTTCCTGCGTACGCCCGATCATCATCTGTTGGTTGCCTACGTCGAAGGCGAGCCGGTCGGGATGGTCACTGGCGTGGAGATGACGCACCCGGACAAGGGAACCGAGATGTTCCTCTACGAGCTGGGCGTCGTCGAGGGTTTCCGCAACCGGGGAATCGGTCGGGCGTTGGTCCGCCGGCTGGCCGATCTCGCGACCGAGCATGGGTGCTACGGCATGTGGGTTCTTACCGACGACGACAATCCGGCCGCCATCCGTGCCTACACAGCGGCTGGTGGCAAGCTCGGCGGCCAGCCCCGCGGGATCGACTGGACGTTCAGCCCTCCCACCTGAACGAACCGAGGGCTCTGCGTACCCGGTCCAGGGCGCGCTGGCTGAGCCGTTCGGGTGCCACCTCGTGGCCGGCCCAGTGGGCCGCTCCGAGCCAGTCGCCGACATCCCAGAGCTCGCGACAGGCGGCGAAGGCCGGCATGGCCCGCTGTTCGGCCTCGCTCCACGCCCGCACGGACGCATAGCCGGCGGCGATCGCGGGCCATGCCTCCCGCTTCGCGTCCGAGGAGTCCTGGCGGGGGTAGAAGTTCGTCAGGTCGTACGCCCGCCACCCGAAGCCGCAGTGGTCGAAGTCGAACACCACGAACTCGCCGGCGGAGGTGAGGTGGATGTTCCCACCGTAGAGGTCGCCATGGATCAGGCCGTACGCATGCTCCGGAAGGTCGAGCCGGGTGATGTACGCCCTCAGGCGTTCGGTGAGTGTGCACAGCTCGGCGTAGCTGGCCTGCTGGTGGGGACCGACGTGCTCGGCGATGGCGGTGACGGCCATGTCGACGAGGCGCTCGAGGTCGAGGTGGTATCGATGCCTTGGTGACCCGAACCCGTCCATGGCAACGTGGAGCCGGGCGATCCCGGTGCCGAGGGCGCGTGCGCGTTCGATGTCGAGCGAGCCGTCCTCGCCGGGGGGTCCGCCGGGCGCGAACGTGAACAGCGCGAAGTGCCGCTCACCTTCAGGTGCCTCGAGCTCGCCGAGCAGGTCGCCGCGGCGACGCGGGTACGGATGGGACACCGGGCATCCGGCACTCGCCAGATAGTTCAGGAGTTCCAGTTCGAAGAGCAGATCGTCCGCCGACCGCACCCAGTACTTGTCGCGCGAGTAGATCCGAAGAATCCGGCGCTCGCCGGCGCTGTCGGCCAGCAGGTAGGTGTCGTTGAATCCCCGGCGCAGCAGCCTCGCCACCACGGGTCCGGCAACGTCGTACTCCCGCTCGACCAGTCGTGCCAGATCGTCGGGGTGCAGGAGTGAGCTGACCACGCGCACGTCATGGAGCGTAACGCCCGTGCACGACAGAACGCTGCCCGTGCCCGTCGGGTCAGCCCTGTCCGTCCGGCGGCGTACGACCGGGACGACTGTGTGACAGTCGCACGACCTGACGGTTGCGGCGGATCCGCAGCGGGCCGACGAGACGCGGTCCGGCATAGCGGCGTTCCCACCGCGGGAGGCGACGCCGTAACGGCTGACCCAGGAACTCGCCGAAGATGACACCCGCCGCCAGTGCCAGGGAGTCGGTCGCCGCGATGAGCAGATGGGAGATGCCGAGGAAGCTGTTCCCTTGTGTGAGTTGGAGCATCGCGGTGTAGATCGTCAGGCCGGGCAGCATCGGAACGATGGCCGGCAAGACCACCGCGAGGGCCGGCAGCCGGCGGCGCGAAGCGACGGCGTAGCCGCACACACCGATGCCGACCGCCACCACCGCCCGGGTGGTCGACGGTGAGGAGAGCAGGTGGTCCAGGCCCAGGAACGCCGCGTACCCAGAGCCTCCGAGCAGGAAGATGGCCGGAACCAGCCGCAGCGGTACGTACAATCCCACCGCCATGGCGCCGGCGACCACGCCGGCCGAAAGGAACCGGTGCGGTAGTCCCAACAGGGTGAACGGCGGCGGCGGCTGGACCGGCATGACGATTCCCACCTGCCTGGCGACGATCAGCGCGACCGCCAGACCACCGATGATTCCCGCGGAAAGCAGCAGGACCTCCATCGTCCGCGCGGCTGCGGTCACCATGAAGCCGGTAAGTGCGTCCTGGACAGCCGCCAACAACGCGAGTCCGGGCATCAGAACGACCACGCACCCGGCAACGACCAGCGGCGGCTGTACCGGAAGGCCGACAGCTGTCAGACCTGCGGCGACCGAGGTGACGATCGCGGCACCGGCGAAGGTCACGTAGAAGTCGGGCACGTGGCGGTGAGCCAGCCGCCGGCCGATCCGGTCGATGAGAACGGTCGTGCAGAAGGTCACCATCACCAGCAGGAGCCCACCGCCCAACTGGACGGCGACGGCGCTCGCGAGCGCGCCCCACGCGACCGTGACACCCCAACGCGGATAGCGTTTCGGCGCCCCTTCGATGACCCGGAGTCGTTGGTACGCAGCGGTCGGGGCCAGTTCGCCTTCGGTGAGGGCGAGGACCATCTGGTGGAGTTCGACCAGCCGGTTGTGGTCCACCGCCCGGGCGCGCACGATCCGCAGATCCGTCACAGGTGCATCGGCGTCACCGACGGCGATGGACACCAGAACCTGCGTGTACGTGACGGAAGCCTCCACGTCGCGCAGCCCGATCGCCGCCGCGGACGCGAGGACCGATGCCTCGACGTCGACCGAACCCGCGCCGCTGCGGAGCAGGAGTTCACCCAGCCGGAGCAGAAAGTCGAGGGCTGGCGGCAACGCGGGCGGCTCGTCCGGCCCGTCGGCGTCCCCGGTCGTACGAATGAGGTACGGCGAACGCTTCGGCAACTGCGAGACGGTCGGTTCGTCCCGGTGGAGCAGGGCGTCGATGGCGCGGTGTAGACGGTTCCGTAGTCGGCGGCGTTCGAGGTTGCTCACGATGGTCGCCCCTGCTGCAGCAGCGCATCTCCTGCGACCAGGATCCACTGTCCGGCCGTTCCGGGCTGCCCGTCGAAGAATTGTCAGACCGCACAGGCGACCGAAGACCCCGGGCCACGGTCACCATCGCGGTCAGAGCGCGCCGAGCGGTTTGGGTGCGTCGCACGACACTTGACCCTTGCACCCTGTCAGGCCTAACCTGACAATGCGTCAGGGATATCCTGACGCCATGGTGCGAAGGAGGCGGAAGCCGGTGTCCTCGACCCAGATATCGCCCTCGGATCTGCGGTGTTCGTTCTGCAACAAGTCCAAGGAGGAGGTCGACCGGCTCGTCGCCGGTCCGGCCGTCTTCATCTGCGACGGGTGCATCCGCCTGGCCGAGCAGGTCATCGCCGAAGAAAGCGGCCAGCTCTTCGGAGACCTGCAGGGCCGGAGCACCGAGGACCTGCTGGCCAGCATCGCTCGGCTCGACACCGCGCCGGATCATGTCGAGCGGGCTGTCGCCGAGCACGTGAGCATCCTGCGTGAGCGCGGGGTGACCTGGGCGCGCATCGGTGAAACCCTCGGCATCAGCCGGCAGTCGGCGTGGGAACGGTTCTCCGGCGAGGAGTAAGGCGGGCTTACGCCGTGAGGACTGGCGAGAAGTGCTCCACGACGGGGAAGGGCTCGTAGAACGTGTGCAGAAGGCGTCGCCATTCCTGGTAGTCGGCAGAGCCGCGAAAACCCTCGGTGTGATCCTCCAGCCGCTCCCACTGCACCAGCAGGAGATAGGTGTTCGGTCGTTCGAGGCAACGCGAGAGGGTGAGCCCGCCGAAGCCGGGCATGCGCGCGATGATCTCCTTCGCCTGGGCGAAGGCGCCCTCGAATTCTGCCTCCTGACCGGGCAGCACGGGGAGTAACGCGTGTTCGAGAATCACCGCCCCATGGTCTCCTGCGGGTCTGCCCGTCATGCGTCGGGGCTAGTGTCCGGCGCAGGACACTAGGACGTGTCGTCGGCATCCGATCGAGAAGTCAACAAGGGGTTTCAGCGAAAGCCGAAGGTGAGGATGGGCGCCAGCCGGTCCTCGCCGAGACCGCGGAGCACGACATGCTCATGCGGTACGACCGGATCGGGCAGCGCGTCGAGCGGGAACCAGCGCAAATCCGCGGCCTTGGCGGGCTCGATGAGCTGAGGTTCGCCCTTCCATCGTCGGCATTCGAAGAAGAAGTCCACCCGCTCGTCGATCGGCCTCTGGTTGCCCCCGGTCCGGTGCATGCTGGTCAGCGGCGTGAGGTCGGCTGGTTCGATGAGCACGCCCAGCTCCTCACGCGCCTCCCGACAGGCAGAGTCCAGCACGGACTCCTCGGCTTCCACGTGTCCCGCGGCGCCCATCGCCCAGTGGCCGTCCATGTAGCCGGTGTTCTGACGTAGTTGGAGCAGCACCTCGTCGCCGGAGCTCCCGTGGCGGCGGAGCAGGACATAGGCGGCCGGGACGACCCGGAAGCGATCCGTCATGGCGTACGAGCCTAGGGTTTCCCTCCCGCAGCCACCCCGACCCGCTCAGCATCCCGCGCATGATCACCGACGACTCGCCCCAGGAATCTCTACGGCGATCTCGCCACTGAGTCGGGCGCCAGCCGCGAGCGGGAGCTCGTCGCCGCTCCAGAAACGACCCGCGTCGTACCAGCTCGACCGTCGGCCGGTGGGCAGCAGACCCATCGCCTCGTAGGTCACCGCGATGACCTCCGCGCAGTACGCGGTCTCCAGATCGACACCGCGCCCACCGCGGCCACCGCCCCGGCCCGGCAGGGACCATCGCCGGCCACGGGTCTGCCGCAGTGTCGACAGGCCTTCGCGCACGCCGAGGGCTGGTACCCGACCACGCAACCATCGCGCCGCCATCCGCGCGCTCGACGGGAACGGGGTTCCGTCCAGCCGCGCGATCGTCCGCAGCACGGCGTCCTCCATCTCCCGTGTCACCGACTGGTCGAGTTGGCGGAGCCAGGCCTGCTGGCCGTACTTCCGTGCCCAGACGAGCACCGCCGCCCGGAGATCATGTAGCTGGACTCCCCGCTGGTGCGTACCCGACCACAGGTCCGGCAACGACCGGCCGAGCTCGGCGTGCCACATCAGCGGCGGCAGATCGTCGAGGACGACCGACATGCCGACATGGTTGACCGGGCTGTTCGTGGTCACCCGGATGGCGCGATCGGCCATGGAGTGGCCGCGGAAAAGCCAGATGTCGCCGGTACGTGTCAGGTCCAGCGCCTCGTCCAGGGTGATCGTCGTACCCGGCATGGTCGTAGCCTAGGCGGGTGCGCTGGTGGAAATGGCTGGGACTGGCAGGCGTGGTGGGTGTCGCGGCGACGGGTGCGGTGATCGTCCGGGCCGAGCGGCGCCGCCAGGCCTACACGCCCGAGGAGATCCGCGCCCGGCTGCATGCCCGGCTGGCCGAGGCGACGCCCGGTGGGTCCGCGGGCAGCGACGGCTGACGCAAGAGCCGATGGCCGATTCGTTCAAGGCGACCGGGGGATGCTCGGACTAGCGTGCCGAGCCAAATGCGGGGAGCCCTCCTGGCTCCGCCTATCCCTCCGTACGAAGGAAGTCCGTTCATGCAACCTCGTCTTGACGCCATCGGGATGGTCGTCGCCGACATGGCACGGTCGCTCGCGTTCTATCGCCGGCTGGGCCTCGACATCCCGCCCGAGGCCGACACCGAACCGCACGTCGAGGCCCCGCTTCCCGGCGGCCTGCGGCTGATGTGGGACACCGAGGAGGTGGTCCGTTCGTTCGACAGCGAATGGAAGCCGCCGAGTGGTGGGCACCGGATCGGACTGGCCTTTCGGGTCGATTCCGCGGCCGACGTCGACCGCACGTACGCCGAACTGCTGGAGCTCGGCTACACCGGCCACAACCCGCCCTGGGACGCGTTCTGGGGCCAGCGCTACGCCACCTTGGCCGATCCCGACGGGAACTCGGTCGACCTGTTCGCCCCGCTCGACGGAGGAGCCAGCGCCGCAGGAGCCTGACGGCCGCGCGGCCGGTCCCGGCCGCTCCCGTTCGGATGCGTTGACCGGACGTGCCACCGCTCCCTAGCGTCTCCAGACATCTAGACGTCTATAGGGGGCCACTGGGGACACCCCCCGTGACTGGAGGTCGCCGTGGTCGCCGCGGAACGTCCGTACAAGCTCGGAGTCATCGGTTGCGGTCGGGTGTTCCGCTGGCCGTACATGTCGCTCATCCAGCAGCTGCGCACCCGCGGCCAGCTCGACGAGATCGTCACCTGTGACGCCAACCCAGAGGTCCGCGAGATCGTCGCCGACCAACCCGGCGTCGTCAGTTTCACGACCGACCACCGCGAGGTCCTCGACGACCCGGACGTCGACATCGTGATGGTGCTCACCTCGATGCCCGAGCACGGCCCACTCGCGAAGGACGCACTGCTCGCCGGCAAGCATGTCCTCGTCGAAAAGCCGATGGCCATCACGCTGCCCGAGGCGGCCGAACTGGTCGAGCTGGCGAAGACGAGCCCGGGCCACCTCGTGTGCGCGCCGTTCGTCATCCTGAGCCCGACGTTCCAGGCGATGTGGCGGCACGTCATGGCGGGCGACATCGGCCGGCCGACGCTCGCGCGCGGCCGCTACGGCTGGGCCGGCCCCGACTGGGGGCCGTGGTTCTACCAGGCCGGCGGCGGTCCGCTGTTCGACCTCGGCGTCTACAACGTCACCGCACTCACCGGACTGCTGGGACCGGTACGCCGGGTGTCGGCGTTCACCGGCAAGGTCCACGACCAGCGCATGGTCGACGGCCGGATGATCGACGTCCAGACGCCGGACAACTACCAGATCCTGCTCGACTTCGGCGGCTCCGTCCTCGCCACGGTGACGACCGGCTTCTCCATGCAGCAGTACCGTTCGCCCGCCGTCGAGATCTACGGCACCGAAGGCACCGTCCAGATGCTCGGCGACGACTGGGCACCCCAGGGGCACGAGCTGTGGCAGAACTCCGAGGGCGCGTGGAAGCTGTACGCAAGCCCGAACCCAGGGTGGCCGTGGACCGCCGGTCTGCAGCACCTCGTCGAGTCGGTGGCGGCCGGGACCACGCCGCTGGTCGCGCCGGAGCACGCCTACCACGTGCTCGAGGTCATGCTCGGCGCCATCGCGTCCGGTGAGGACGGCAAGCACCACGAGGTGTCGAGCACGTTCCCGGCGTTGTCGTTCGGTGACGGCGAGTCCGGGCGGGAGGCGGCCCACCGGGTGCACGACCGTACGCACGCGAGCAGATGACGGGACGCGCGGCGGCGTCGACCACCGGTCAGCGGGTACGACGGGACCGGGACAACCCGCTGCCGCTCTACCACCAGGTGGCGGCGGGCATCCGCGACCAGATCCGCGCGGGCACGCTCGGTCCCGGCGCGCGGCTGGCCTCGGAGTCCGCGCTCAGCCAGCAGGCGGGTGTCAGCCGGATGACCGCGCGGCAGGCGATCGCGCTGCTGGTCGCGGACGGCCTGGTCGTGGTCCGGCACGGGGTCGGGACGTTCGTCGCCGAGCCGAAGCTCACCTACGACGCACTGCACCTGCTGGGGTTCAGCGAGACGCTGGCCGCGCAGGGGAGTACGACGACATCGGACGTGCTGGAGCAGGCCGTCGTACCGGCGTCGCCCCACGTGGCTACGGCTTTGGGCGTCGAGGCCGGCTCGCCGGTGGTCACGGTGCGGCGGATCCGCAGGGCGCACGGTGAGCCGCTGGTCCTGGAGGCCAGCTACCTTCCCCACGCATTGTGCGGCGGACTGGAGAAGGCCGACCTGACCGGTCGTTCGCTCTACGCCACCCTGGAATCGGACTTCGGGCTGCGTCTCGCGGGTGCCCGCCAGCATTTCGCCGCCCGCGCCGCCACCGCCGCCGAACGCGCCCACCTCGACCTGGCCAAGGGTGCCTGCGTCATGGCGTTGTGGGGGGTGAGTGAGGACTACGCCGGGGAGCCGGTGGAGTACTTCGAGGCGACGTACCGAGCGGACCGGTTCGAGTTCGCCGCGTCCAGTCGCCGCCCGCGTGCCGGTCGCGGGGGACCGGGTGGTTCCGGGACGGGCGACGACGCCAACCCGTTGCGCGTCGTCCTCACCGAGTCCACCGCCGATGTCGCCGAGCACGCCGGTCCCGAGGATGGGTCAGCCGACCCACACCCGTGAGATCCCGAACAGATCCGGAGGAAGAGACGTGGCCTACGCCCCCTCTCCGCGCCCGACATTCACCGAGCCCACCCACATCCCGTACCGCTCGGTCACCCGACACCTCTGGGGCGACGACGGCGCGGGTCGGGTGTCGGACTGGATCTACGTCTCCAGCACCGACATCCACCAGTTGGTGTTCGGCCTGCCGCCGCGCGGGCGCTTCCGACACTCCGACTCGTTTCGTACGGTCTTCGCGGCCGACGAGGTGTTGTACGTCCTCAGCGGAGTCATGCTGATCGCGAACCCGGAGACCGGCGAGGTGCATCGCGTCACCCCGGGCGAGGCGGCGTTCTTCCGGCGGGACACGTGGCACCACGTGATCAACCATGGCGACGAGGAGCTCCGCGTGCTGGAGTTCTTCTCCCCGCCGCCGTCGCAGGGGACGTCGGGCAGCTACGCACGCACCCGCCCGTACCTCGAGCAGTCGACCTACATCCAGGACCACGTGCTCGGATCCTGGCCGGCGGAGCGTGACAAGATCCGGTCCGCGGACACGATCACCAGGATCGGCGTCGCCGACCGGCGGCTCCGGTTGGAGGGACACCAGCAGCAGGTGCTCGTCGGTCTGCTGGCCTCGACCGAACACCTCACGGCCGGCGTGGTCGAGCTGTTGCCCGGCCGGCGTGGTGACGTCGAGTCCCATGCCGGCCAGGAGGCGTTGTACGTCACGCGGGGACGGCTCAACGTCCACCTCCCGGAGGCCGGGCCGGATGTCGCGTCCTGGTGTGAGCTGGAGCCGGGCGACGGGTTCTTCCTCCCGGCGGGGACGCCGCACCAGTACTACAACTGGTCGGCCGAGCCGGTGGAGTTCGTGTTCGGGGTGGCCCCGGCGTACCTCCCTGACGCCGGACAGGCGACCACCGCGACGCCGGAGTCGTCCGGGTGAGTCGTACGACGTCCGCCGCCGACCCCGCCGCCAACACCGGCGCAGCCCCTCAGCTGCTCGTGGGAGTCGACGTCGGAGGTACGAAGATCGCCGGCGGCGTGGTCGACCCTCGCACCGGGACGGTCCGCCACCGGGTCACCGTGCCGACCGACCTGCGCCGGGGCAGCGACGCGGTCCTGCTCACGACGGTCGCCCTCGTCCGCCAGCTCGCCGACGCCGTGGCGGACGAAGAGTGTCCCCTCGGCGGCGTCGGTGTCGGCGTCCCCGAGCTCGTCAGCCCGGCCGGTGACATCACCTCGGACCACCTGCTGGCCTGGCGCCGGGACGAGCTCGCGGCGGCGGTCGCGGCGGACGGCGGACCCGCCGCCCGTGACGACCTGCCCGTACGCATCGAGTCGGACGTCCGCGCGGCTGCTCTCGCCGAGGCCCGCTTCGGCGCCGGGCGCGAACACGAGGTCTTCGTCTACGTCACGATCGGTACCGGTATCTCGTTCAGCCTCGTCCAGCATGGCGTGCCGTACGCAGGAGCCCGCGGCAACGCCCTGCTCCTGCTGGCACCAGGCGCCAAGCCCACTGGCCCTGACGTCGTGGGGCGACCGGGCGCCGCCGATCAGCCGCCGTTGCTGGAGACGGTCGCCGCTGGTCCCGCGCTCGTCGAACGCTTCCGCGTCGCCGGTGGCCAGGTGGCCGGTGGCCAGGTCGTTGGTAGCCAGGTCGCCGGTGGTCGGGTCGAGGGCGATGCCCGGATGGTGCTCGACGCCGCCGCTGCCGGTGACCCGGTGGCGGTGACGGTCGTCCGTGACGCCGGCGACGCGCTCGGTGACGCGATCGCCCTGCTGGTGAACGCGCTCGATCCGGAGGCGGTCGTCGTCGGTGGCGGGCTCGGCCTTGCGGGTGGTGCCTACCTTGCGGGTGCGGTCGACCGGGCGCGGCGGATGATCTGGGCGCCCCAGACCCGGGCGCTGCCGATCGTGCCGGCCGGCCTCGGCGTCCACGCCGGCGTCGTCGGTGCCGCGCTGGCCGCCGACGCTGACCATGGCCGCTGACGCTGACCGCTGACGCTGACCGCTGACGCTGACGCTGACGTTGACCGTCGATTTTCGGATTAGAGGGAGACCCTGAGGATGGTCTTGCCCTCGGCGGTGCGTACCTCCACGCCGGCGACGTCCTCGCGCGGGATGCTGGTCGAGCCGTGCAGGACGAGCGGGTCGGGCGCCCCGGGGACTCCGTATCCCTCAGGCGGCACCTTCCAGCTCATCGCCACCTGTCGTTGGCCGTCCCTGGAGACCGCGATGAGCTGGCAGCTGAGCGGGCCGTGGACTCCGCGGAGTTCCATCGCCAGGTGGGTGCCCCACTTGCGGCTCTCCACCCCGATCACGCCGGTCGTGCCGGTCGCGCGGTCGGTTGTCGCGAAGCGTTCGCCGGTGAGTAGGAGTTCGCCCGCCGGACGGTGCACACTGTCGGGCGTGGCGGTGGTGTCGCTCCCGCGATCCGCGATGAACGTGCCACCCACAGCACCGGCCATGAGCAGGACGACGGCCGCGGCCGCCGCGAGTAGCCGGTCGGGCCGGATCCACCGGCGCTCGTTCGTGCCGTCCGCGCCACCGGAACCCCGCGCTCCATGCGATCCGCCGGCCCGACGCGTACGGCCCGCCCCGTCTGCACTCGCCCCGACGACCCCGGGGGCGGCCAGCCGTCGGCGTCTCCGTAACTCCAGGACGGCGCCGTCCGGTTCCGCGCCGTCCACTGCACCGTCCACTGCACCGTCCACTGCACCGTCCACTGGGCCGGCAACCGCACTCGAGGCGAGTACCGCGGGGTCCACGTCGCGGAGCGCTCCGGCGAGTCCCGCGAACTCCGCCAGCTCGGCCTGGCACCTGGCGCACCCCGCGAGGTGGCTGTCGAAGGCCTGCCGGTCAGCGTCCTCGAGCAGTCCGAGAGCGTATGCCGCGACGTCGGTGTGCGGCCCGTGGTCCGTGTGATCGATCGTCGTCATTGCAGTGTCACCCCCCGTTCTTCCAGCGCCAGGCGGAGAGCGCGCAACGCGTAGTAGACCCGGGACTTCACCGTGCCGACCGGGACACCGAGGTTGTCGGCGGCCTGATTGACCGTACGGTCGTTCAGGAACGTCTCCACGAGCACCTCGCGATGAGCTGGGGTGAGCGCCTGCAGCGCTTCGGTGACCGTGACGGTCCGCAGGAGCCGCTCGGTCTGGTCCTCGACGGGCACTTCCGGGAGCTCGTGGGCCACCTCGGCGGGCCGGGCGTCTCGTCGACGTCGGTCGTCAATCACGATACGTCGCGCGACGGTGCCGAGCCAGGGCATCAGCGACCGTCCGTCAGGGTCGAGCTCCGCAGCGTTGCGCCAGGCCCGCAGCAAGGTCTCCTGCACGACGTCCTCGGCCCATTGCCGCTGCCCGCCCGTGAGGCGCATGGCGAACGCAAGTAACGGTGTGTAGTAGTCCCGGTAGAGGATGTCCATGAGGTCCTGGCCCGGATCCTCGGTGGTCTGGGCGCGACGACCTCTTCTGCCACTCACCCTGAAGGGGTTCATCGCTCGGCCTTCGGCATGCTGGATCTCTTGCTCGCACCCATCTGGTTTCGACGGGGCCCACAACGTAGCAGCGGACGGGCCCCCGGCCAGTCCGAGGCTGACTCCACCCCGTGCCCGGCTGGTGACCGCCGTACGCCTCGGATTGTCCTGACGGTACCTGACGACGCGGCGTACCGCCCGGGACGGATTGGCCGTTCAGGTCGCGCCCCGCTGACCTCGTGTCCTACTGTGTGCAGGCGGCGACGCGCAACGGCGCGGTACGCGCAGTACGTCGGCATCACCGCAACGGGGGGCTACACCGTCCGTCCACACGACCAAGTCAGCCCAGCGTTCAAGGTGGTTTCCATGGGTATTGGTGCCAGCATCTTCCTCATCGCTGTCGGCGCCATCCTCGCGTTCGCGATCGAGTACGACGTCTCTGGTCTCGACATCTCCGTCGTCGGCTGGATCCTCATGGTCGTCGGGGCGCTCGGCCTCGTGGTGACCATGGTGATCTGGGCGCCGCGCCGTCGGCAGGCTTCCGGGCGCACCGAGCAGTACGACACCCGGCGGCTCTACGGTCGCTGATCGCCCGTCCTCACCGAGCGATACGACACCCGCCTGGTGCGCGGCCGCTGCCGCTCGGCCGTCGGCCGTGCCGTCGGCCCGCGGTCAGCGACCACCGATCGGGTCGGGACGGACAGTGGCAGGCGTACATCTGCTCCGTCTTCCCGCTCATTCCGCATGCGTGACCTTAACCGGCCGGCGACGATGGGTACGGAGCGAGGAGAAACATGCGCGCAGCCATGTACACCCGGGAGCGCACACTCCGGGTCGAGGAACACGAGCCAGTGCCGCCGGGCCCCGGTGAGGTCCAGATCGAGGTCGCGTACGCCGGGATCTGTGGAACCGACCTGCACATCCGCCACGGTGCGATGGACGCCCGCGTCCCCGACCGCGCGATCCTCGGGCACGAGGCGTCGGGCAGGGTCGTGTCGGTGGGTGCCGGGGTCGCGCCGGACCTGGTCGGTGCACCCGTCACGGTCATGCCGCTGCGGTGGTGCGGCACCTGCGCCGCCTGCGAGGCCGGTCATTCCCACGTCTGCCAGCGGCTGCGGGTCATCGGCGTCGACCTGCCGGGTGCGATGCAGAGTCTCTGGACCGTACCCGCCGATGTCGTCATCCGGCTTCCCGACGATCTGCCGCTCGACCAGGCCGCCCTGGTCGAGCCGACCGCGGTCGCGGTTCACGACGTACGCCGGGCGAACCTCCGCGGAGGCGAGTGGGCGGTCGTCATCGGCGGCGGTCCGGTGGGCCTCCTGATCGCACGGGTCGCCAAGGCAGAGGGTGCCGGGGTCCTCGTCGTCGAGCCCGACCCGTATCGCCGCGGCGTGGCGGAGGAGATCGGGCTGACCACGCTCGACCCGACAACGGAAGACGTTCCGGCGTACGTCGCCGACTGGACGGCTGGTGCCGGCGCACCGGTCGCGTTCGAGGTGTCGGGTGCGGCCGCTGGCGTGCGTACGGCGACAGACGTCCTCGGCGTCCGCGGCCGGATGGTCGTCGTGGGAATCCACCCCGACCCCGTGCCCGTCGACCTCAACCAGGTCTTCCTGCGCGAGCTGTCGATCGTGGGTACGCGCGTCTACGACCGGGCCGACTTCGACACCGCCGTCGAGCTGGTCCATCGCGGCGACGTGCCGGTGGAGTCCCTGATCTCTGAGATCGTGCCGTTGGCCAAGGTGAGCCAGGCCTTCGACGCGTTGGAGTCCGGCGGTGTCGTCAAGGTACTCGTCGACTGCCAGGCGGACTGACGGATCGCCTCGATGCATCGGCACCCGGTCGCTCGCCCAGGTGACGTGGTCAGCTGAATCACCGACCCGGCACGGAGTTGGTCGACGCGGACCGGTGCGCTCGCTAGCGTGATCAGATGCCCCCGCCGCCCGCTTCCTCAACCGAGGCACCCACTCCGCACCCGCCGTCGCCGTCGGCGGCCATGATCGCCCAGGCGTTCGGCCTCGGGCGGCCGATCGAGTCGCTGGTGCCCCACCACCACGGCAGCCACGAGACGTGGGCGCTCGCCACCATGGCGGGGCGCTTCCTCGTGAAGCGGCTGTGGGTCGGTCCTGACCCGGAGTGGCGGCCGGACCTCGACCGCGCGATGGCGTTCGAGGCCCGTGCCTGTGACGCGGGGATCGACGCGCCTCGACCGATCGAGCCGCGCAGCCCGGCGTTCGGGTGCGCGACCCGCGTGCACGGGTTCGGCGTGTTCCGGGCGTACGAATGGATCGACCATCGTCCGGTCGACAAGGACGACGACCTGGGTGAGTGGCTCGGTGCGACGCTGGCCCGGCTGCATCAGCTGGAGCCGCTCGACGCCACGCCGGAGCCGCAGTCGTACGGCCTGTTCCCCGCTGTCCGCTGGCACGCCTGGCTCGCCGACGGCGAGGCACAGGGGCGGCTGTGGGCGCCTGCCCTGCGCAAACACCTGGCCGACATCCTCGACGCGTCCCGCTGGATCGGCGAGGCGTTCGCCGAGGCCGGCGGATACGTGGTGACGCACCGCGCCGTGGAACCGTGGAACGTCCTGATCTCCGAACGCGGTCCGGTCCTCATCGACTGGGACACCTCCGGTCCCGACAGTGCCCCGCTCGAGGCCGCCCACGCGCTGCTGGACTTCGCCGCCTTCGGCCGTTCGGCACCGGACGCGGCGATGGTGCGCCGCGCGCTGTCGGCCTACACAGCGGAGGGTGGTGCCGCGCCCGGTACCGGTCGGGCCGTGATCGCCCGCCGGGTGGGGCTCCGGCTCACCCGACTGGCCGAACGCCTGGAGGTGACGCTCGGGCTCGTCGACCACCGCTCGATCGAACCGATGCAGGCGGACGTCCGGGCCAGGGAGCAGATCGAGGAACTGCCCGACCTGGTCCTGCGCCTCACCGGGTGGTCCACGCTCCTCGCGACCTGAGCCCGCACCTCTCGTCGAGCGGGTAGGAGAGATCCCAGACGCCACCGGCCAGGCGTAGGAAAGACTGGGGGCCACGACGTACGGGAGACAGCGGCACGATGAGTCACGGGCACAACCACGGCACGGTGACCGGCGCTCACCGCGGCCGGTTGGTCGCCGTTCTCGCGTTCACGGTGGCCGTCCTGGTGATCGAGGCGGTCGGCGCGGTGCTGTCGGGGTCGCTGGCGCTGCTCGCCGACGCGGGGCACATGGCGACGGACGCGGCCGGCGTCACGATGGCGCTGATCGCCACCACCCTCGCCCAGCGCGCGCCGACCGCCAGGCGTACCTTCGGCTGGCAGCGGGCCGAGATCCTCGCCGCCGTCATCAACGCCGTGCTGCTGTTCGGTCTCGCCCTCTACATCCTCGTCGAGGCGGTACGACGCCTGCTCGACCCGCCCGAGGTCGCGTCGACGTTGATGCTGGTCGTCGCGGTGATCGGCCTGGTGGCCAACACCGCGTCGCTCCTGCTCCTGCACCGTGCACAGTCGGAGTCGTTGAACATCCGGGGCGCCTACCTCGAGGTGCTCGGCGACCTCGTCGGCTCGGTCGCGGTCGTCGTGGCGGCGGTCGTGATCGCCGCCACGGGATGGATCGCGGCGGACGCCGTGGCATCAATCGCGGTCGGCGTCGTCATCCTGCCGCGGGCATGGGTGCTCCTCCGCGACGCCGTCGATGTCCTGCTGGAGACGGCGCCCAAGGGTGTCGACCTCGATCATGTGCGCGATCACATCAGTTGTGTCGCTGGTGTCCTCGAGGTCCACGACCTGCACGCCTGGACGATCACCTCCGGGCTTCCGGTCCTGTCCGCCCATGTGGTCGTCGACGACGCCACCATCGCCGGCGGACAGACCGGAAAGGTGCTCGACGCGCTCCGCGCCTGCCTCGCGCATCACTTCGACGTCGAACACTCGACGTTCCAGATCGAGTCGGTCGAGCATCGCGGCCACGAGGGCGCCGTGCACGACTGAGCCTTGGCTGATTTTGTCGGGCCAATCAGCGGCATGGTGCAACCCCTCTCCTCCGGCAGTGCTTTCCTTACGGAGGGAAGAGGGAGGAGTCATGTCCGAAGACCCGACGCTGACTGACGCAACTCGGGTCGAACTGTTCCGCCTCATGATCCTGGTGAGGGCGTTCGACGACGCCGTACGCCGCGAGTTCGAAGCCGCAGCGGCGCGAGATCAGGACCATGACGATCACCCGGCCGGCGACGTCGATCGAGACGGTGACCGGGCCAAGGCCCTGGGGTTGGCGTTTGTCGGGCGGGAGCCCGTGGCCGCCGCAGTGGCGGCACAGCTGCGACCACGCGACGCGGTGACGGCCGTGACGAGGCCGCACCAGCTCGCGGTTGCGCGCGGCTTGGACCTCCACCGCCTGGCGGAGGAGTCGGTCGGCCTGGCGCATCGACACGGGAGCACGCACGGCGTCGGCGCGGAGCGGCCCCAGTCTGGTGGCATCGCGAGCATCGCTCCACCCGCAGGTGGGTCGGCGCAGGACGCCTGGGCCGCCGAGGACCTCCGCTGGTCCAGCCCGCTGATGTTGTCGGAGGGCTACCTGTCCGCGCTCGGGCGCGCGTTCGCGTTCCGGGAACGCCGCAGCGGCCAGATCGCGGCGTCGATCGTCGACCGGGCAGTGGCCGACGAGGAAGGTTTCCGTTCGGCCATGACTCTGGCCAATCTTTGGAAACTGCCTGTTGTTTTCGTCGTCGAGGACGACTATGGAACGACCCCACCAATGGCTGCGAGTTCGGGGAGTACCGAGATGGACGGCCTCACCCCCTTGACGACCTATGACATCCCGGGGGAACGTGTGGAGCACAACGCGGTGGAAGCGATCTACACAGCGACCGGGCGCGCAGTGACCCGAGCCAGGTCAGGCGAAGGTCCTTCCCTCGTTGAGGTAGGCACCGTGAGAGTTCGGCAGGAAGACGCCAGCCGGGTTACCGGCTACCTGCCGGATGAGTACGACGTCGTGGCCCAGGACCCGCTCCCGACGTATGAAACCAGCCTGCGACAGCAGGGAACCGTCGAGGACGAACGGCTGGCCCAGATTCGTACCGAGGCGGTTTACCGGGTGTCACAGGCGATCAGAATGGTCGCCGAGAACCAACGCCCCGAAGACTGCCCCCTCTGTGCACGGAAGGTGGCCTCGTGAGTCGACTGTCGAGCGTGCCGGTGCGGTGACCTTGTAGTGAGACGTCCGGGCTGGGTCAGCGCCAGTCCGGTAGGGCCCCAGACCTGTTGGCCCGCAGCATTCTTCTCCGGACAGGCGCGAGCCCGCGCCGGGCCGGTCTAGATCGCCCGCCTCCGCGATCTGGACCGCCCCGACGTTGGCTCGCCGGCCCGGCCCCTTCCCCCGACCCTCACCTATTGTTGAGGTGAAGGTGTGCGTGGCCGCCGGTGAGGTCCTGGCGCTGCCGCGACGTGGCCAAGCCGGATCGGAGTGCTCGGGCGATGGACGATCTCACCTGGGACCAGAAGGAACTCACCGTCGGCCAGCTCGCCGCACGCAGTGGCGTCGCAGTCTCCGCGCTGCACTTCTACGAACGGCAGAACCTCATCACCAGCCGGCGTACCTCCGGTAACCAGCGCCGCTACCGGCGTGACACCCTCCGCCGCGTCGCGCTGATCCGCATCGCGCAGCGGGTCGGCATCCCGTTGGCGCATGTGGGAGACGCACTCGCAGAGCTCCCGGACGGTCGCACACCCAACCGGCGGGACTGGGAACGCCTGTCCCGGCGCTGGCGGGCGGAATTGGACGATCGCATCCGCCAGCTGCAACAACTGCGCGACGACTTCACCGACTGCATCGGGTGCGGGTGCCTTTCCATCGATCGGTGCGCCCTCGCCAACCCCCATGACCGGCTTGCCGCGAGCGGATCGGGACCACGCCGACTCGTCGGTGACGCGGCGCCCGAACCCTCGCCATCCGACCCGTCCTCATCGGCTACGTCCGTATCCCGGCCTTCGGCGTGTACGGAGCCTTCGTCGGGGTCGTCAGTTTCCGGGCAGGTTGAGTGCACCTCATCCCACTGCGGGGAAGCTCCGAATCTCCCATGAGCGGGTGTGTTCACGCCTGAACGGGCGCAATCGGAGCAACCACTAACGAAGTCCCGTGCTGAACGAATTGCCGACGTAGTAACAGCGATGGGTGGGCATCACTGGTCTCCAGGGACTTGCGCTGGCTCTCAGGCTTCGGCACTATGCGTTACCGAAATTCTTTCAGGACGTCCGAAGCAGGTCACGCTCCTAGCCGCTCAATCCGCCGGCGGCGTACGCTCAGCGCCGCTGGCAGCTCGTTCGGTGGAATAGCGTAAAACCGCATAGCAACTGCAACATATGCCCACCGGGAATCTCGCAGAAATTCGGCTGATCGGCTTTTGGCGCGTAGGCCGGTTTCTTCTTGTTTTGGCGGGCATCGCCCAAGTATTCGATGTCGAACGCTGTTGGAGGCTACTGGTCATGGCGCCTGTGAGCAGGAGGACCGTCCTGAAGGGGGCCGCTACTACCGCGGGTGCCGCCGCTGCGGGTGGCTGGCTGTCAGGTTGCGGCGAATCACCTAATTTGAACCGCGGGGCCAAGAAGACGCTGAGCTTCTGGGCATTTACCGACACTCGAACGGCCTGGCAGAAAAAGGCCTGGGAACTGTACAAGAAGGAAAGAAATCCCGATTTCGAGATCGAGTGGCTGGTGTTGCCCTACCAGCAGATGCACGACCAGCTGCTGGTTACCGCGCAGGCGCAGTCCGGTGGGCCAGATATCGTCGATGTCGAGATCGGGCAATTCGCGCGCTATATCAAAGGCGACGTCATTTTCGCCGACCTGAAGCCGAAGCTTCAGCAGATGGGTGAATGGGACAACCTCTATCACCCGTCCGCGACCGATCCCTGGTCCTGGCAGGGCAAAACCTACGGAGTCGGTAACGAGCTCAATGCCTGCTTGATGAGCTATCGGCACGACGTCTGGGAAAAGGCGGGCGTCAACACCGAGGTCGCCACGTGGGAGGAGTTCGTCGAGGAGGCCAGGCGGTTCCACCGCGACACCGGCGACGTGCTCCTGGACCAGGCGTATCTCGACGCCAACCAGTGGTGGCTGCTGACGCTCCAGGGCGGCGGCGGCTACTTCGGCGCTGACGGCAAGCCGGCGTTCAACCAGCCGCCCGGCCTTCGCTCCCTCACGTGGATGCAGGACGCCGTGAAGGACGGCTGGTCGATCCTGACCCCGCAGGGCCAGAGCTACAACATCGCGCTGGAGAAAGGGAAGATCGCCTCCCTGCTCGGACCGTCCTGGCGGTTCAGCGGATTCGTCCAGCAGAACATTCCCAGTACCAAGGGCAAGTGGCACCTGATGCCGTTCCCACGCTGGGAAGCCGGAGGTTCCCGCACGGCGACGTGGGGTGGCACCGGGGTCTCGGTGCTGAAGACCAGCGATTTCGTGGAGGAAGCGATGGACTTCGTGCTCTTCGAGCACACCACCACCGAGGCGCTGATGTACGACTTCGCCGGTCGGCAGGTCTGGCCCACCTACCGGCCGGCATTCCAGGAGTCCAAGCTCAACGAGCCGCTGGAGTTCTTCGACAACCAACGGGTGGGCCAGTTGATCAACGAGGTGTCTCCCGAGATCAACAACGCCTACTCGTCCCCTTACTACCAGGAGGCGACGAGCGCGCTCGTCCGAATCGGCGTGACGCCGGCCATGCAGAACCTCAACATTCCGCCGAAGACGGCGCTGACCAACGCCCAGAACGAAGCCCTGGACACCATCGAATTCGTGACGGCGTAGCTCCTGAGAAGGGAAACTGACCCGCTATGGCATCGACGACTCTCGTGACCCGCCTGAGCCGGCCACTGTGGCCAGCTCGAGAGTGGTGGTGGCGCCGTCAGCGACGTGTTGCGCCCTACCTGTTCATCGCGCCGTTCTTCATCCTGTTCGCGATCTTCGGCCTGTATCCGATCCTCTACTCGTTCATCCTCAGCTTCACCAAAGGCTTCGGGTTCGAGGAACGGTCGTTCTTCGGACTGGGCAACTATCTGCACCTGTTGGGTGACGAGCGCTTCGGCATGGCGATGCGCAACACCACGATCTACGCACTCGGCAGCGTCTTCCTGATCGGCGGGGTCTCGCTGCTGCTCGCGCTTGGGATCAACTCGCGCCTGGTGCGGTGGAAGACGTTCTTCCGGACGGCCTTCTTCTTCCCCGTCCTCACCTCCGAGGTCATCATCGCGGTCATCGCGTTCCGGATCCTGGACGAGAACGCCGGCCTGCTCAACTACGGTCTGAAAGGTCTTGGCCTGGATTCGATCGCGTGGCTCACCGATCCGAAGGTGGTGATGTTCTCCATCGTCCTGATCGGTATCTGGACCTGGACCGGTATCAACGCGTTGTACTGGATGGCCGGCCTCAACGCCATCGACGAGGACTACTACGAGGCGGCAGCCATTGACGGTGCAAGTCGCTGGCAGTCCTTCTGGCACATCACGCTGCCACTGCTGCGGCCAATCGCGCTGTTCGTCGTGTTGCAGGCCATCATCGGTTCCTACAACCTGTTCGCGTTGCCGCTCCTGCTGACCCAAGGCGGCCCGTCCGATGCATCGCTGACGGTGACCCTCTACATCTACAACCAGGGCTTCCAGTTCTTCAATGTGGGATACGCCAGCGCCATCGCCTACGTGATGACGTTCTTCCTGCTGGCGGTGTCCGCGATCAATATCAAGGTCTTCGGTGGTTGGGCGTCTCCCGGTGAGTAAGGCAATCGCGTCCAGTCTGGGTCCCCGACCAGAGAGGCATCTTCTGTGATGAGTGAGGCTGTAGTGACGACTCAGGTTGTAGTGATGACTGGGGCTGTAGACAGGAGTGGGGAGGGTAACCATGGCGGTCGCTGACAAAGTGCTGATGCGTGACCTGAGGGCGCGCGCTCCCCGCCGGTGGAACGTCATCGTGGCGGCAGTCGTGCTCAACGCGGTGCTACTGCTCGGCGTCGTGATCGAGGCACTGCCCTACCTCTACATGGCGTTCGGTGCGTTCAAGCCCAACGAGGAGATCTTCTCCGAAGAGTTCGCACTCTTCCCCCAGGCCTGGACCTGGACCAACATGTACGAGTTGGTCGTCGGATTCCCGATGCTGCGGTGGGCACTCAACACCACGATCGTGGCGGTGGTCGGCACCGCTCTCACCGTGACGCTGGCGTCGTTGGCAGGATTCGCATTCGCCAAGCACGAGTTTCGGTTCAAGAACCAGCTGCTGGTCATCATGCTGGTCACGATTCTGTTGCCGACCCAGGTGCTGCTGGTTCCACAGTTCGAGATCATGCGTACGCTCGGCTGGTTCAACACCTATGAGGGTCTGATCATCCCGCGCGCGGTGACGGCGTTCGGGATCATCCTGATGCGGCAATACACCCTTTCGGTGCCGAACGAACTGCTGGATGCCGCGCGCGTCGACGGTGCGACAGAGTTCCGGATCTGGTGGCGCATCGTCCTGCCGTTGGTGCGGCCGGGTGTCGCCGTACTCGGAATTCTCACTTTTCTCGGGCTCTGGAACGACTTCTTCTGGCCGCTGGTCATCACCACCGACCCGAACATGTTCGTGATGAACCTCGGCATCGCCTCGCTCGTCGGGCCGTACGACTTCCGCTACGGAATGTTGCTGTCCGGGGCGTTGCTGGCGTCGCTGCCGGTGATCCTCGTGTTCATCTTCTTCCAGAAGCAGTTCGTCTCCGGCCTCACCCGGGGCGCCCTGAAGTAGGAGTGCGCACGGCGCCACCCATGGTGGTGGCGCCGTGCGCAACGCCAGCCGGGTGAAGGGGCGTCAGCTGTCCCGGGGCCGCGTGACAGACTCGTGCGCATGCCTGAGAAGCCGACGAAATTCCGCCTGCGTCCGGCGTTGCGCCTCCGGGTCGTCGGCATGGCCTGCCTCTGGCTCGGTCTCGCTCTCCTGCTGGACGTCCTGCGGCGGAGCGTTCCGGCGCTCGACCGGCCGGCGCTGTTGGCAGTGGAGTGGCTCCTCGTCGCGATCTTCGCGGTCGTCGCGGGCTGGGTCGGGTGGACGATGCTCAGCCGTGGCGCGCCGCTCGCGATGGACGCCGCCGGCTTCCGCAACCAGACCACGTGGCGCCGCGACAGCGTGCGAGCCGCGCGGTGGACCGACGTCGCGGACGTACGCCGGGTCGACGGTGCGGCGGGCACCGTCTTCGTCCTCGAACTCGCAGACGGACGGAGCAGCCTGATCGCCTCCCGACTGCTCGACGTACCAGCCCAGACCCTGGAGGAACAGCTTCGGGACCGGCTGAACGACGCACACGGCTACCGCCCGCTCTAGACGGTTACTGCCCTCACATCGTGGACACTGGGCGGACTGGCGACACGCGAAGGGGCCGTCACCAGGTCGGATGAGGGTCCCCTCATCCAAGACGCCGAGGTCATGCGTACGACATCCGTCCACCACGACCTGGGCACAGAGCGACGCTTTGATTACAAATTAGAGTCAACTCAAAGCTGAGCGTAACCCTTTGGTTCGACGCATCGTTGAACAGCATGATTGCGCCATCCCTCCATGGTGTGTCACCACGCGCCGCCTCGGCTCCCACGCCCCCACGGGAGCTGGGGCGGCGCTCTGCTTCGGGCGGTTGCTCGGACCCGCCGTCATCGGGCGCCGCCCGGCCCGTCGGCGGAATCGGCCGCGGGAGAGCGCCGGGCTGGGTCAGTCGACCGCCGGGTGGTAGGCGCAGGTGTCGTCGAGCGAGTCACCGCCGGGCGCTGGCGTGCCACTCGTGCTCGGGGACGGGGACGCCGAGTCGTCGGAGTCGTCCGTCGGCGTCGGCGACGGCGTGGCGTCCGGGGATCCGGTTTCGTCCGGCGCGGGCTTCGGATCCTGCCCGGGGTCCGACACCTGTTCGGTGCCGCTGTTCCTGATCGCCTTGGCCACCATGGACCGGATCAGGTCGTAGTCGGGGTCCCAGGGACGGATGATCGTGTTCGTGAACGCGATGCTCTTGACCTGGGCCCCGCGCTGCACCTTCATCGACAGGTCGACGAACGCGGGAAGAAGCGAGCCTGGGATATCGGTGAAGACGATGTCCTTCGAACTCTGCGCGATCGACTCGTAGCGGGTGAGGACCTTGCCTGGCTCAGCCTGGTCGATGATCGCCTTCATCGTGCAGCGCTGGCGTTCCATCCGGTGATAGTCGTCGGAGCCGTAGCGGCCGCGCGCGAACCACAGGGCGTTGTAGCCGTCGAGGTGCTGGTTCGGCCCGGGTTCGAGCCAGTCACTCGGCTCGACGCCCTCGTCCGACGAGCCACCGATCGCGACGCGTTCGTTGATGTTGACGGTGATCCCGCCGAGTGCGTTGATGAGTTCCTTGAAGCCCTCGAGATTGATGAGGACGAAGTAGTCGAGCTGGATCCCGAGTGCCGCGCCGACCGCGAGTTTCGTGGCGTCGGCGCCGGGGTTGTCGCTGTCGAGCAGCCCAGGATGCTGCTGCGGGACGTTCTCGTAGATCGAGTTGACCATCCACTCCAGCCGGTCGCCCGAGCCGTCGTACGTGCCCTCTGGATAGGCGTCGGCAAGGACGGAGTCCGGCGGGAACGGCACCTTCTCGAGGTTGCGAGGCAGGCTGAAGAGGACCGTGTCGCCGGTCTCGGTGTTGATGCTCGCCACCTGCAGGCTGTCCGGTCGGATGCCGATCCTGCCCTTGCCGCCGTCGCCACCGAGGAGGAGAACGTTGACCCGGTCCTGTCCGCCCCACGGATCCTTCTGGGTGACGTTCTTCGGCCGGGTGGCGCTCCTGCTGTCCTCGCCGGCGAAGACGTGCTCGACCAGGCCCCGCTGCACGCCGGCGTACCTGCCGCCGACCGCGAGTGGAAGGAGGATGACCAGAGCCAGCGCGACGATCATGCCGGAGCCGGCGAGCCGCTGCGCCACGCTCGCACGGTCGGGGCGCAGCGACCGGTAGGTGCCGACGATGACGCTGATCCACGCGAGGCCGAGGACCGGGAGGACCACGCTGATCACATTGAGCGCTTCTGGCTGAACGGCCCAATGCATGAGCTCGCGTAGCCGGGTGGTGGCGAGGTAGACCGCGCCGGCGGTGAGGAGCAGGTAGACGAAGAAGATCAGCGAGCCCAGCCGGCGACGGTTGGCCGCCATCAGTCCGGTACCAGGGAGCAGTGTTCCGATTACGGTGAGTCCCAGTGCAAGGCCGAACGACATCGACGGCCGTCGCGGCCGCATCGGCGGCCTCGGCCCGACGGGGCCGCGCCGCGGCACACCGTACTCGTCCCGGACAGACTCAGACATTGACCGTATTCAATCCCACTCGGCTGGCAATCGTTCGGGACCACTGATTATCGTTCGGGACCACGCAAAACACACCTGGCCGGCCGTCAACCGGCTGGCCAGGTCTTTCTTACCCAAGCTCGACGAACGAACTCGCCGTGAGGTTGCCACCCATATCGGACAGTTTGCCACCGAAGGTTGGCCGTACAAAGGCACGCACAAACCTGTTGGTCGGCAGCGCGGGCTGCCAAGATCGGCCGTACGACGGTTGCCGACGAGGAGGTCGCCTTGCGCAGCACGATGCTCGACGTCCCGCTCACCATCGGATCGCTGACGCATCACGGCAGCACTGTCCACGGACGGACAGGGTCGGTGGCGACGCTGACGGCCGACGGCCTACGCAGGGCACCGTATGCCGAGGTGGCCCGCAACGCCGCCCGCCTCGCGCACGCCCTCCGCGGGCTCGGCGTCACCGCCGACCAGCGGGTCGCGACGTTCATGTGGAACAACCAGGAGCACCTCGAGGCGTACCTCGCCGTCCCGTCGATGGGGGCGGTGCTGCATCCCCTGAACATCCGGTTGCCCTCCGACCAGGTTGCCTACATCGCCAACCACGCGGAAGACTTTGTTGTCCTGGTGGATGCCACGCTACTCCCGGCTATCGCGCCTGTCCTGCCGTCGCTGACGACCGTCCGGCACCTCGTGGTTGTGGGTGACAACGCGGCGGAAGCTGCCGACGCTGTGCGAGGCAAGGCACCCGGCGTCGAGGTCCATGCGTACTCCGATCTGCTCACCGGGCAGCCCGACACCTTCGACTGGCCGGACATCGACGAGCGGTCAGCGGCGGCGATGTGCTACTCGTCGGGGACGACCGGCAATCCCAAGGGCGTGGTGTACTCGCATCGTTCCGTCGTCCTGCATTCCATGGGGATCGCGCTCGGCGACGCACTGGCGATCGGGTCGAACGACCGAGCGCTGCCTGTGGTGCCGATGTTCCACGTCCTCGCGTGGGGGATTCCTCATGCCTGCTTCCTGGTTGGGGCGTCGCTGGTACTGCCGGACCGATTCATGACGCCGGAACCGCTCGCCAGACTGGTGGAGGACGAACGCGTGACCCTCGCGGGGGCCGTGCCCAGTGTGTGGGGCGGGGTCCTGCAGTATCTCGACGCCAATCCCGACACCGACTGGTCCAGCCTGCGCGACGTCATCGTCGGCGGGTCGGCGTGCCCACGAACGCTCATGGAGGGTTTCGAACGCCATGGCGTACGCATCCTGCACGCGTGGGGCATGACGGAGACCTCGCCGGTGGCGACCGTCGCAGTCCCGCCGGAGTACTCCGGCGGCGAGAGGCGGTGGCGCTACCGGCTGTCCCAGGGCCGCCTGGTGTCCCTCGTCGAAGCCCGGGTGGTGACACCTGACGGCGCGGTCGCGCCGTGGAACGGCGAGACCGTCGGCGAAGTGGAGGTACGCGGGCCATGGATCACCGGCAGCTATTACGGCGAGGACGCGTCGGACCGGTTCGACGACGGGTGGCTGCGGACGGGCGATGTGGGACACCTGGACGCTGACGGGTTTCTCACCCTGACCGACCGGGCGAAGGATGTGATCAAGTCCGGCGGAGAGTGGATTTCGTCGGTGCAGTTGGAGAACCTCCTCATGGGTCACCCGTCGGTCGCGGAGGCCTCGGTGGTGGGCGTACCCGACGAGCGTTGGGGAGAGCGGCCGCTGGCCACGGTTGTCGTACGTACCGGTGAGTCGGTGACAGCGGAGCAGTTGCGCGACTTCCTGGTGGGGCAGGTGCCTCGCTGGCAGCTGCCTGAACGTTGGTCCTTCGTGGCCGAGGTGCCGAAGACGAGCGTCGGGAAGTTCGACAAGAAGGTTCTCAGACAGCGTTATGCCGAAGGCGATCTGGTCGTCGAGACGCTCACTCCGCCTGCGCGCCAAGCAGACGCTGCTGACGAGGAGTGAGCGCTTGTGAGGCATTGGCGTTGTTCGTTCGCTTTTCGGTTTAGCCCTTCCGCATTGGGTAGTCGGACCACTGCTGTCCGTATTGTCTAGTGGAAGGACTGTCATGAAGAAGCTGCTTTCAGCGGCAAGTATCGCGGCCATCGTCGCGGTACCGACACTCGCGACGCCGGCGTCGGCGAGCACGATCGCGCCGACAGGGGATTCGTCCCTGCTCGACCACCTCGGCCTCGGCCTCGATGTCGCCCTGTCCGCAGCGGTCCAGGTCGGGGATCTCCTCGCCGCCGCCCTGGGCCTCGGGGTGGGGCTCTAGCCCGAGGTTCGAGTGTCACCAGTGAGGGCCCTTTCTCACAGGCGAGGAAGGGCCCTCGCCATCGCGTTGACCCTGACTTGCCTTGCAGGCAAGGGTTCTGGGACAAAGCTCCGACGAGCACTGTCGGGCAGGGAGCTCGGGCGACCCGTGAACCCTGTCTCGGCGGGGGTCAGTCAGGGGTGGGCCTGGAGTAGGGCGCGCACCTCGTCGTCCGACGTCGGGCGGAAATCTCGGTACCACCGACCGACCGCCTCGAACGGATCCGGCGTCAGCGGGCAGACGATCTCGTCGACCACATCGGTGAACTCCCGCAACGCCTGCGCCGGTGCGACCGGGACGGCGAGCACCACCCGCGCCGGATCGAGACGCCGGACGGCCACCGCCGCAGCGCGGGCGGTAGCCCCGGTCGCTACTCCGTCGTCGACGAGAACGACGATCCGCCCGGCGAGCGGCGCCGGCGGCCTGTCCCCGCGGTAGGCGGCCTCCCGCCGGGCCAGCTCGGCAAGTTCCTGCCGACTTACCTCGTCGATCTCGTCGGGGCGAATCCCGAGTTGTCGTACGACATCGTCGTTGAGTACGCGAACCGCGCCGCTCGCCACCGCCCCCATCGCGAGCTCCGGGTGCCAGGGGACGCCGAGCTTGCGTACGCAGAAGACGTCGAGGGGAGCGCCCAGGCGTTCGGCCACGGCTGCGGCGGTGACGACGCCTCCTCGGGGGAGACCCAGAATGGTGAGGTCGGCACGCCCGGAGTAGGCCGCGAGCTGGTCTGCCAGCTGGCGACCTGCGTCATAACGGTCGGTGTAGCCGGCCGTGCGTACTCCGCTTCGCCTGGTCATGGCGGCACCTCTTAGGCACCGTACCTCGCCAGCGCCGGGCGAGCACCGCCCCGCCCCGGTTCTTCGAGCCGGATCGTCGGCATCGGCAATGCGCTTTGCCCGGTCGGTGGGGCGACCGCTACCCTGATCCGCACATGTTGGCTTCTGCCAGGGGAGGCGTCGCCTAGTCCGGTCTATGGCGCCCGCCTGCTAAGCGGGTTGAGGGCTCAACCCTCTCGCGGGTTCAAATCCCGCCGCCTCCGCCCCTACCAGCCGAAACGCACCGAGTGGGCGCCGTGCCGATACCCGACCAGGGTCCGGCCGGCGGCCCTCAGTCTCAGTTTCCGTCTCATCTGCGCCGATCGGGCGCTGCAGTCCCCGAGCCGTCCTGGTTTTCTGTCCGAGCTACTCGTCGGTCGGCTGTGCTGCGGTGCCTCGGCCGCCATCGGAGCTACGGATGCGGGCGGAGGTGTGGTCGAGGTCGGCGATCTGGTCGGCGAGTTGCGGGTGGGTGGGGCGAAGCGCGGGTCCGGCTCGGGATAGCGGACCGATCAGGTCGGCTGCGTCGTTGCTGCCGAGCGCGGCCCGGATGGGTTTGATCTTGTTTTTGGTGGCGGGCTTCAGGGTTGTGAGTGCGGTGATCTGTCCCGCGAGTTGACGCAGGTCGGCGGCGTTGTTGCGGGCCCAGTCGGCGACGGCTCTGTCACCGGCGCGTTGGTGTCTGGTCGCCTGTACGCGCTGCTCGCGGGTGGATGCTGGTGTCTCCCCGGCCCGCGGGTTGAGTCTGAGGTAGCGGCGCTCCGCGGCTTGGCGACTGGCTAGTCCGAGGGCTGGGGCGATCTCCGCCCAGGTGAGGCCGCGGTCGCGGGCAGCGCGCATCAGGGTCGGCTCCCATCCGGCCAGTTCCTCGCGCAGTTGTCGCAGGGAGGCAAGTGCCGCCAGCAGATGCGGCCCATCCACTCCGGACGCAGCTACGTGCCGGTCGGTGTCGGATCGCGTCTGGTGTGGTGCGCCACGCGCTCGCGGCGATCGGCGGGCGCGCGTTGCCGCCTTTGCTGAGATGCGGCTCATCGTGTCCGCCAAGTGTGCGACCACCTCCTCCGGCGTCGCCGCCAATGGCGTTGTTGGCGTCGGACGGTTGTCTGGATCAGCCGGGCTTGTACGGGCTCGTGCCTGGCGTGATCGGCTGGTCACTCCCCACCTCCGAAGTCATCGGTTAGATGACTGAGTTCTTGTCATCGGTTGGATGACATGGTACAAGAGGACTGTGCATTGACGGCCACGTCCCAGTCGACGATCAGGAGGTGTACGGACGATGTTGATGCGCACTGACCCATTCCGCGAACTGGACCGCATCGCCCAACAGTTCTTCGGCGGTTCGAGCCCGGGCACGTGGTCCCGGCCGAACCCGATGCCGATGGACGCCTACCGGACAGGTGACCAGTTCGTCGTCGCGTTCGACCTGCCCGGCGTCGCGCCGGATGCGATCGAACTCGATGTCGAGCGGAACGTGCTCACGGTGAAGGCCGAGCGGCGGCCGCCGGAGGTGCCCGAGAGCGTGGAGATGCAGGTCGCCGAACGCCCGCTCGGCGTGTTCTCCCGCCAGTTGTTCCTCGGTGACACGTTGGACGCGGACCGGATCGAGGCCAGTTACAACGCCGGCGTCCTGACGTTGACGATCCCGGTCGCCGAGCGGGCCAAGCCCCGCAAGATCGCCATCGCGAACACCGATTCGGGGCAGAAACAGATCAAGGCCTGAGCACACTCTGCGGTCTGTCAGGGTCGGTGACGACTGATGGCTGGAATACACCACGTCACGGTTGACGAGGCCCGCGCGTTTGTCGACCTCGTGTATGCGGACGACGACCTGGTACGCACCGAGTTCGACGCCATCGTCGCCGCATGCTGGGAAAGCCCACCACGATGGCCGCCCCGTCCGAAGCGGGCCCCTGCCCGTCCGCGCGAGCCGCAGTCGGACGGGCAGCGGCCTGAGGCGCGGGTGCTCAACCCGGCTAGGGCAAGGGCACGTGGAACCGGGCGGGCTCGCCAACGCGGCCCTCCGCCAACGGGCCCTCAGTCATGTAGGCAAGCGGACACCAACACAGCATTGACGTCATGCAGCGGGATGGACGGTACGGAAGGAGGTGGTCACCCACCCGGACGCGGTATCAGGCATCTCACGGGGCTGGCGATGCGGCCGCCCAGCCGAGCACTTGATGCGCCTCGGCCTCCTCGCTCGACACCTCCTCGAGCACGAGCGTTCCTGCTCGGGGCAACGTTCTCCACCGGGTCGCCGCATCGCCTGGCCCCACCCTCCCAGAGGACCCACCGCCCGACCGTCACGGGCGTCTTCGCACCACGCAGGTCAATCCGATCTTCTTGTCGAGTCGCCATTGCCCCGCCCGGTGTTCAGCGCCACGGCGGGTGAGGAATTGGTTGGTGTACGGCTGCTCATAGTCGGGCTCCGCGTTGTCGGGATGATCCCTGTACTGCAGCAGGATCTCCCATCGCTTCAGCTTCATGGCCGTCTCCTCCGCGGCGGTGACCATCTTCGATTGTTGTGATGACCCTTCTCCCCGGGCGCACAGTGGTCTACTCACGCCAGTTCTCACAAAACCCCGGGTCACCTATCCGTGTGCAGAAGTCCGGACGCTGGCAATCGTCGCCGCGCTCGACGTTGGTGGGGTGGTAAGGAGTTGGTTGAGGAGATCTTGCAGGGTGAGGATCCCCAGGAGTTGTTGGTCGTCGTGAATCAAGGCGAGATGGTTGCGGTTGTCGCGCATCGCACTCATCGCGGTGTAGATCGGGGTGTCGGCGGTCAGAGTCGCCACTGGTCGCATCAGCTCCGCGGCGGTGACGTCGGTGGGTGCGGTGAGCGTGTCGCGGACGTGGACCATCCCGACCGGCAGACCGTCTTGGCGGACGACGAGTCTGGAGTGCCCGCTGCTGCGTGCGGCTGTCTTGATCTGTTCGATGGTGGCGGCCGCGTCGATGTGGGCCATCTGCGCGGCCGGGCGCACGATGTCACGGATCGGACGGCTGTGCAGGTCCAGGGCGATCATGAGCTGGTCGTGGCGTTCGGTGTCAAGGGCACCGGCTTTGGCGGAGTGCTGGACCAGCTGCCGCAGGTCGTCGGCGGTGCGGGCGGTGGCCAGTTCGTCGACCGGTTCGACGCCGACCCGGTGCAGGCACCAGTTCGCCAACTGGTTGAGGGTGACCAGCAGCGGGCGCGTGAACCACATGAAGGCCCGCATCGGCAGCGCCAGCAGGGTGGCGGACTTTTCCGGGTGGGAGATCGCCCAGGACTTCGGCGCCATTTCACCGACGACCAGGTGTATGAACGTCACCACGATCAACGACAGGATGAAAGCTGCCACATCGGCGGTGGCTTCCGGCAGCCCCCAGGCTCCCAGGGTCGGGGTCATCAGGTGGTGGACAGCGGGTTTGGCGATCGCGCCCAGGGCCAGGGTGCACAGGGTGATGCCGAGTTGGGATCCGGCCAGCAGCAGCGACAGTTCCTGAGCGCTCTTCAGCGCCGCGCGGGCCGAGGCGCTGGTGGCAGCGGCTTCGGCGAGCCGGTTCCGGCGGGCGGCGACCAGGGCGAACTCGACGGCGACGAAGAACGCGCTGAAGGCGATGATGCCTGCGGAGATCAGCAGGGCGGTCCAGGTGCTCATCCCAGTCACGTGGAGACCTCCGCGACGGTGCCGCCGTGTTGGCCAAGGCGGGGGTTCCTGGTGGTGTCGGCCAGGTGGAGTTGCACGGTCTGGGGGACGTGGCGGTCGACGGTGAGGACGATCAAGGTCAGCCGCGGGGCCGGGTGGTCGCCATCGGGGCTGGCAGCCAGCTGAAGGGTGATGGCGTCGCCGGGTTCGGGGAGTCGGTGCAATTGGGTGATGATCAGCCCGCTGATCGTCTGGTAGTCACCGGCCGGCAGGTTGTGGCCGAGGACCCGTTCGGCCTCGTCGATGTGCAGCGTTCCTGGCACCGTCAGGTCGCCGTTGTTGTCGGCGTGCACCTGGTCCTCACCGACCGGGTCGTGCTCGTCGACGATCTCACCGACCAGTTCCTCGGCAACGTCCTCGATGGTGATCACACCGGCGAGGCCGCCGTACTCGTCCATCACGCAGGCGAGTTGTTCACCGGCCTCGTTCAGCCGGGCCAGGACATTGGGCAATGGGCTCGTAGACGGCACCAACACCGCCGGGCGGGCCAGATCACGTACCGGCACGGTGCCCAGATCCTGGGACTCGTCTGCGGCCAGAACATCGTGGAGGCTGAGGACGCCGATCACCTCGTCGATCGACTCGCCCACCACCGGAAGACGGGAGTGGCCGGCAGCCATCACCTCCAGCACCCGGCGAACCGGTTCGGTGCCGGCGATCGCGGTGACGTACGGCCGCGGGATCATCGCGTGCTCGGCGGTGCTGTCGTGGAAACCCAGCACCCGGTCCAGCAACCCGGACAGGTCGGCGGGCAGCTCGCCGGCGGTACGGGATTCGGCGATGATGTGTTCGAGATCACGTGGCGTGGCGGCATGTTCGACGTCGTGCACCGGTTCAATCCTCACCAGCCTCAGCAGCAGGTTCGCGGCCTGATCGAACAGCCAGATCAGCCAGCCGAACCCGGCCAGATACCAGGTGGTGGACCGGGCCAACGCGCGGGCAAGGAGCTCCGGGCGGGCGATCGCCAGGTTCTTGGGGAACAACTCCCCGAACACCATCTGCACCGCCGTAGAGAACACCAGCGCCAGGACCGTGCCGACCGCCACGCCGACTGGTTGCGGAATCCCCACCCCACCCAGGGCCTTCCCGAGGCCGGCGCCGATCAACGGTTCGGCGACATATCCGACCAGCAGCCCCGTCACCGTGATGCCCAGTTGCGCGCCGGACAACATGAAGGAAGTACGCCCCGTGATGCCGAGCGCGCGTTTCGCGCCGGCGTCACCGGCGGCGACCGCCGCTTTCAGCCGGGACCGGTCCACCGTCATGTAGCTGAACTCTTGCGCTACGAAGTACCCGGTCAACACGGTCAACGCGCCCACCACCAAGACACCGAGCAGCACGCTCAGCACAACCATCACAGTGGCGGCACCGCCTCAACACGGGCACACCGGAGACTTACGGCAGGTGGTGAGGGGTCATCACCAGCACCACAGCGCCCAGCCACAGCGCCGCAACCATCGGTACCTCGGGGCAAGTCCATGACCCTTTCACAGAACGACAACCAGCCGAACCTCAAGTATCCACGAGCAGAGCGCCCGCGCCCGTTCCACCCAGGATCGTCGGTGCCGTCCAATTTTCGCCAGCAGTCGTGGGTGATGATTCCTAGGGTCACTGGCGTGAGAACCGAATTGAGGGACGATTCCGACCGCGCCCGCGACCTCCGTGGCCCTGTCGTGCTGTTCATGGCGGTAGCTGCCGCTGTGGGGACGGCGGCGATCTACCCACTGCAGCCCGCGATTGCTGATGTGGCGATCTCGCTGGGGTCGTCGACGGCAGCGGTCGGCGTGGCGTTGGCGTGTGGACCGGCTGGCTACCTGGTCGGGCTCGGCCTGCTGGTCCCGTTGGTCGATCGGTTCCCTCCTCGGTTCGTGCTGGCAGCGCAGTTCGTCGCATTGGGCGTATCGATCGGTGCGACGGCGGCTGTCTCCACCAGTTGGCTGTTGGGTTTGTGCGTCCTCATGAGCGGGCTGTGTTCTTCGGTCGGCGCCGGCCTGAGCTCGGTCGCCGGGCGCTTGTCCAGCGCTGGTCGCCGCGCGACCGTGCTCGGCATCGTGACGGCCGGGATCTCAGCGGGAATCTTGGCCGGCCGCATCGCTGGTGGCTGGCTGGCCGATACGGTCGGCTGGCGCGGCATGCTGCTGACCTTAGCCGTCGCGTGCCTTTCGATCGCAGGAACTGCATTGCTGGTGCTGCCCAAGGTCCCAGGTGGTACGCAGAGCGGCTACCTGGCAACCCTTCGGTCCATGCCGGGCTTGTTGGTGAGGTTCGCATCCCTGCGGCTGGCCGCTGCCAGGGGGACGGCGTGGTTCTTTGCGTTCTGCGCAATCTGGGCAGGCTTGGCGGTTACGTTGTCGGGGCCGCCATACAACTACTCTGCCGAACGGATCGGCCTGTATGCCCTCGCCGGGCTGACTGGGATGATCGCAACCCAGGTTGCCGGGATACTCACCGATCGGCACGGGGCACGCACAGTGATTCTGGTCGGCCTGACGCTGGCCGGCGTTGCCGCAGCGGCACTGGGCTTCATCCCTGGTAGCCCAGGACTGATGGTCCTCTGGCTGGCGTTGTTCGACGCCGGACTGTTTGCCGCCCAGGTTGCCAATCAGAGCACCGTACTGGCGATCGACCCACGAGCGCCGGCGCGTTTCAACAGCGCGTACATGATCGTCTACTTTGTCGGCGGGAGTCTGGGCACTGCCTTCGGCGCCGCAGCGGTGGCCTGGATTGGCTGGTCGGGAACCGCCGCCGTCGCAGTTGCCGCGATCGCGCTCGGCGCGGCGATCACCTGTGCAGCAAGGTCCGCTACTCGGTCGAATTCTGAGGCAGATCCCTCGGAGCCTTACACCTCAAGGACGCGATAGGACCGCATGTGCGCCGTGGGCCTCCTTTGTCAGGCAGCGGATGCGCGCTGCCGCATGGAAAGGAGTGCGCGGGATCGTTCGATGCGTTTGGCGGAGTGCTCTCCAGCGGCGCAGGAGAGCCGGATCATGTTCCGGCTCTGCTCGATGATCTTCCGCGAACGCACGATCATGTCGGCAGAAGGGGCTGAGGTCGCCCGGTACGCCTGGTCAAGCCTGATGCCCATGATGTCACTCATGGTGCGTATTTCGGCGAGCCGTTGAAGTTGCCGAGCCAGCGCCTGGTCGGAATAGTGGGAAATAGCTTCGTGAACCGGCCCGATCGAGGAATGGCGCATGAACCGGATATCGGCACCCAGGACCTGGATATCGGCATCAACGAGTCCGTCGTTCCGTGCATCCATCGGCAGGACCTTCAGCAAGTCGCCAGACTGGCACAGGCGGAGCTTAACATTTCTCAGCGAACAGACATACGCGCATCGATGATGACGATTTCGGTTGGTACGGTCCGCCCGTGACCGAAAGACGCATCGTTGACGTTTCAGCGCTGCGGATTGCCTACCGCGTCGACGGCGGCCCTGACACGCCACCGATGGTCCTGCTGCACGGGCTCACCTCTGACGGATCATCGTGGAACTCCGTCTTACCTGCCTTCTCCGCACACTGGCGGGTGTATGTCCCGGACCTCCGCGGGCACGGCGAGACCACGTGGCCGGGCGAGTACGCGTTCGGGCTGATGAAGGACGACCTGCTCGGCTTCCTGGACCGACTGGACCTCGAGCGGGCCGTCTTGGTCGGGCACTCGATGGGCGGCGTCGCGGCGTACCTCCTCGCGCAGGAGCACCCCGGCCGGGTCGCCGCGCTCGTGCTGGAGGAGACGCCACCGCCGGTTCCGCACCGCCGCACCGTCCCGGAACGCCCACCCGGACCACTGTCCTACGACTGGGCGGTCCGGCCGGCCGTTGTCGGCCAGGTCAACAGCCCCGATCCGGCGTGGTGGGAACAGCTCGAAGCGATCAAGTCACCCACGCTCGTCATCGGCGGTGGGCCGGCGAGCCCGTTCGACCAGGACGCGATCGCGGCAATGGCCGACCGCATCCCCGGTGCACGCATGGTCTCGATTCCGGTGGGCCACGGCGTACACAAGGAAGATCCGACGGAGTTCGTCGCCGCGGTCACCGGGTTCCTCGCCGACGCGTTCCCGGGGCGCCGGAACGTGCCGTCCGCTTCGTGAAGCGTGCGTTGTCGCGCGTGAGACCGTCGCCCACACTGGATCTGACCCGCCTGGGAGAGGATCCGGATGAGCGACGACGGTTCGACGATGCCCGACGCCTACTACGACTTCGCGCCATGGGCGTTCTGGCGTACGGCGAGCGACGACGAACGCAAGGCGCAACTCGCCTGGCAGGAGGAGTTGGCCGGCCGGGGTGACATTGCCTTCGGCACCGACGTGTTCGTCTCGCCGCTCGCCGCGATCTTCCCGCAGCGCCTCCGGCTGGGTGACGGTTCCTACCTTGGGGCCCATACGTACGTGCTGGTCGACGATCTCGAGATGGGTACGCAGAGCACGCTGAACCCGTACGCGGTGGTGCGCGGGAAGGTACGCATGGGCGACCAGGTCCGCGTCGGCGCCCACACGTCGCTGCTCGGGTTCAACCATGGGACGGCACCTGACCGGCCGGTGTGCAAGCAGCCGACGACGACCAAGGGCATCGTCATCGGCAACGATGTCTGGATCGGGTCCCACGTCGTGGTGGTCGATGGCGTGACGGTCGGCGACCACGCGGTCATCGGTGCTGGTGCCGTGGTGACGAAGGACGTTCCTGACTGGGCGATGGTGGGCGGGAATCCGGCGCGGATGATCCGCGACCGCCGGGACGTCAGGCGTGCGCCGGCTGCCGGCGCTGGCGGGCTCGCCGCACGGTTGGAGTCCTTTGCCGACAAGGCGCGATCGCAGGCGCAGGACGTCCTCGCACGCTGCTGGCACGAGAATCCGGAGCCCGGCGGTGACGCAAAGGAGGGTGCGAGCATCGGCGATGTGGCCGCCGAGCTCGGCGGGCGGTTCCTCGACCGGCCGGACGCCTCACCCACCGTCAGGGCATGGTGCGACGCCGTCGAGATCGCCGATCTGCTTCTGGAGCAGGGATCTCCGCCTCCGCAGGTGCCGGGTGACCGGATCGCCGCGCATCTGCGTTCGTTGCAGGACGCCGAGTCCGGGCTTGTTCCGGAGTACTCCGAGGCCGCGCAACCTTCCCTTGACGGTGGAGCCGCTGCGTACCACATCCTCTGTGTGGGTTATGCATTGCAGCTGTTGGGCACCCGATTCGCCCATCCCGTACGGGCAGTCGCCGACATGGATCCGGCGGACCTGCTCGTACGCCTCGACAACCTGCCATGGGACACCCGTGGCTGGGGAGCGGGCGCGTGGGTGGATGCGTTCGGCACCGGGGTCTGTCGCAACCTCGTCGACTTCGACCTGCGCAGTCCGGTCGAGTCGCTGTTCGGCTGGCTCCTCGCGAACGCCGACCCGTTCCACGCGATGTGGAGCAACCCGGACAGCGGTCAGCGCTGGCTGCAGCCCGTCAACGGCTTCTACCGGTTGACGCGCGGCACCTACGCACAGTTCGGCCTGCCGTTGCCGTATCCCGAGCAGGTCGTCGACACGGTCCTCGCGCACAGCCGGGACCCCGAGTACTTCGGTGAGAATCGCGGCAACGCCTGCAACGTCCTGGACGTGATCCATCCGCTGTGGCTCGCGGCCAAGCAGACCCCGTCGCGGCGGAACGAAGCCGAGAGTTGGGCGCGGGTTCATCTCGACCGGGCGTTGAACCGATGGCGCGACGGCGAGGGGTTCGCGTTCGCGCTCGAACCGGGCGCGGGTGCTCGGCACACGGCCGGCCTGCAGGGTACGGAGATGTGGCTCGCCATCGTGTGGCTGCTCGCCGACTACCTCGGGGAGAGCGAGGCGCTCGGCTACCGGCCACGCGGCGTCCACCGCCCCGAGCCGTTCACCTCCGTTGCTCGCCGTTGAATGACGCTGATCGGCTCCGAGGGTCCCGTGATGCGTGGGGCCGCCGGCGCGTGGTGGATGAGGGGCACCGTCATCCAACGGGACCGTGCATGAGGGGCGCCCTCGTCCAATAGGTTCGAATGAGGGGCGCCCTCATCCAGCGGTGGTCTGTGAGGGCGCCCCTCATCCAAATGAGGTCGTGCGTCGAGGATCAGTTGCGAGGCGTGACGTTGATTCCGCTCCCCGCCGGAACCGGAACGACGCTGACCTTGCCATCCTCGACCGCCTTGTAGAGCACGTACGCGTCCGGGCCGAGGACCTTCACGAGTTCGCGGATCGACTCCAGTTCGGTGCGTACGGTCTCGTTCCGTTGCTTCTGGGCGTTGTTCTGCGCGACGGCCTCCTGCTCGGCCGTCAACGCCGAGCGGATGTTCTCCGGAGGCACCGGTGCCTGCAGGGTAAGGACCGCGTTGCCACATGGGCCGGCACCGGCGTACGACGGCTGGCAGAAGAAGTCGGCTCCGGCCTGATCCTTGATGAACTCCGAGGCCAGCATGCCTACCTCGTCCTCCCACTTCTCCTTGACCGCGGGATCGGAGTAGAGCTCCTTGTAGCCGTACTTCTTCGACACCGCGTCCATCGCCTTGTCGAGCGGCTGCTTGAGATAGACGCTGAGCATGTTGCGCCAACCGTCGGCGGTCTGCCCACCTTCCATCCAGGACTGGAACTTGATCCCGATCCGTTCGTGGAACTGTCGCAGCGTCTTGCAGTCGGTGTTGAGCGCGAAGGTCGCGACACCAGTCACCGTCATCGTCACATTGTCGTTCGTGACAACGCTGATCGGCGGCCCGTCCGACCCCTCGGTTCCACTGAAGTCGTACGTACGTTGACCAAACGGGTAGGTGAAGTGCAGGTCGCGCGGTCCATCCCAGTTGCGGGTGCTGGGACCGACGCAACTTTCGAACTCGGTGTTGGACAATGGACCGGCGTCATAGGTGAGTCCGGCTTCGTCCGGCTGGGTGTTGATGCTGGTGCATCCATTGAGTGCGATGACGGCGCCAAGTGTTGCCGCGACGGTCAGGGCCAGGACCGCGGACTTCCTCATCCACGCAGCTCCTTCTTCTCATAGGTACGGATCTCGTCGATGATGATGGTGCTGAGGTTGGGGTCCAGCTCGCGCTGGTCCCAGGCGATGTCCTTCAACCTGTCGACGAGCCCGCGCAGCGCGGCGTTCTCGCGGCGTAGGCGTTCGGCAGTGATGATGGCCGCGGCTCCCAGGCCGAGCACGAGGACGAAGACGACCAGCACCAACGGCATGATGGCGGCACCCATGAGCTCACCCCAGGACGTGCGGAAACGTGGCCGAGGTTCCCCGCCACGACAGGCGAGGGACCTCGGACAAGTGTGTACTATCGCGCGCCGACTCCGCTGCCGGCTCCGCCACTTCCTGTTCGCGTGAGGGGCGCCCTCATCCAATCGGGTTGGGCGTCGCTCACTCGGCGCCGAGCCGCTCGGTGTTCATGGTCGCGGTCGGCTTCTCGTTCGCTCCGCGGGTCGCTCGTTCCTCGCGGACCACTACGCTACTTCACCCCACGAAAACGCTACGCAAGCTCCGCGTCTCCGCGGGGACCCCGGTCGGCGCCGAGCCGCTCCGTCAACCCGTCGAGCTCGGCCCACAGCGTCGCCGGGAGCCGGTCGCCGAACTTCTCGAACCACTCGGTGATCTGCGGCAGCTCCGCCCGCCACTCCTCGCCGTCCACGCGGAGCAGCGCCTCGATCGCGTCGGCGTCGAGGTCGAGCCCGTCGACATCGAGCGCATCTGGCGCCGGCACCCAGCCGACCGGTGTCTCGGCGGCCTCCGCTCGGCCCTCGATACGTTCGATGACCCATTTCAGGACGCGGCTGTTCTCGCCGAAGCCCGGCCACAGGAACGATCCGTCGGCATCCCGGCGGAACCAGTTCACGTAGAAGATCTTCGGCAGCTTGTCCGCATCGTGCTGCTTGCCGACGTCGATCCAGTGCTGGAAGTAGTCGCCGCCGTTGTAACCCATGAACGGCAGCATCGCCATCGGATCGCGGCGTACGACGCCGACCTGACCCTCCGCGGCAGCCGTCGTTTCCGACGACAGCGTGGCGCCCATGAAGACTCCGTGCGTCCAGTCGCGGGACTGCGTGACGAGCGGGATCGTCGTCGCGCGCCGGCCGCCGAAGATGATGGCGGACAGGGGTACGCCGCGCGGATCGTCGTACTCATCCGCGAGGATCGGGCACTGCTTGATCGGCGTGCAGAAACGGCTGTTGGGATGGCTGGACGGCTCCGGCTTCCGCGCGGCCTCCGACCCTTGCTCCCGATTCCGCGTTGACCGCTGGCCTTCGTCACCGTCGGAGCCCTGTGGCGGCCAGGGCCGGCCCTTCCAGTCGGTCAGGTGGGCGGGTGGCTCCTCGGAGTATCCCTCCCACCAGACGTCGCCGTCGCCGGTGAGGGCCACGTTGGTGAAGAGGGAGTTGCCGCGTTCGATCGTCCGCATGGCATGGGGATTGGTCTTCCAGCCCGTACCAGGCGCGACGCCGAAGAAGCCGAACTCGGGGTTCTGGGCGTACAACCGGCCGTCGTCACCGAACCGCATCCAGGCGATGTCGTCGCCGAGGGTCTCGACCTTCCAGCCCGGGACGGTGGGTTCGAGCATGGCGAGGTTCGTCTTGCCGCAGGCGCTGGGGAATGCGGCGGCGACGTAGTGGACGCGCCCTTCCGGCGAGGTCAGCTTGAGGATGAGCATGTGCTCGGCGAGCCAGCCCTCGTCGCGCGCGATGGCGCTCGCGATCCGTAGCGAGTAGCACTTCTTGCCGAGCAGGGAGTTGCCGCCGTAGCCGGATCCGTACGACCAGATCTCCCGGGTTTCAGGGAAGTGCGAGATGTACTTGGTCTCGTTGCACGGCCACGGGACGTCTTCTTCGCCGGGCTCGAGGGGCGCTCCGACCGAGTGGAGGCAGGGGACGAAGGCCTGCTCGGAGTCCTCGTCGAGCCTGTCAAGGACAGCTTGCCCCATGCGGGTCATGATCCGCATCGAGGCGACGACATAGGCGGAGTCGGTGATCTCGATGCCGAACAAGGGGTTCTCGGCGTCGAGCGAGCCCATACAGAACGGGATGACGTACATCGTCCGGCCGCGCATGGAGCCGCGGAAGAGGTCGGTCATCGTGCGTTTCATCTCCGCCGGGTCCATCCAGTTGTTGGTCGGACCGGCGTCGGCTTCGTTGTCGGAGCAGATGAAGGTGCGCTTCTCGACTCGGGCCACGTCGCTGGGGTCCGTACGCGCCCAGAACGAGTTCGGCTTCTTGTCGGGATTGAGGCGTACGAGCGTTCCTGCGTCGACCAACTGGTCGGTGAGCAGGGTCCATTCCTCGTCCGAGCCGTCACACCAGTACACCCGGTCGGGTTGGCACACAGCCGCGACCTGTTGGACCCAGGTGCGCAGTCGGGCATGTCGGGTAGGGACCGTCCCAGGGCTTTCGCCGCGTGGGCTGATCACATGGCCGCTCGGTGTGGTGGTTGTGGACATGCAGTAACGCTAGGTGGGCATGGCTCCATCGCGGGGTCCGTGCATGACGGTACGACGAAATGGGAAAGCCCTGTCCGACCAATTCTTACGAATTGTCTGAAACTTCTTGCGGGATTCTGCCGAGCACTGTCGAGATCATGCACAAGGCGGCCTGTCCGGTCCGGACCAGCCCATACCTAAGACCGGCCTGCGCCGAATTGAGTCGTTACTGCATGACCCCTCAGCGCCCGGCGAGTTTTCCTACGACCGGTGCCAGCTGGTCCATGAACGTCGCGTTCACCGAGATGTAGGAGATGCCGAGTGCTTCACGGCGCCGGAGCAGCGTGTCGACCATGTCGTCTGTCGAACCGCGGAGGAGTGCGATCGAGCCCTTCTCCGCCAGTTCGCGCGGATCGGTGCCGCCCAGCATCGGGCGCATCCAGTCGGGCAGGTCGTCGCCCACCGCGGCGATGTTCATGCTGAGCTCCAGGCGCGGGAACCGGTCGCCGGCGATGTCGCGGAGCTCGCCGACCTTCGCCGCCAGGTCGTACTCCGTTCCCTCCAGGCCGACGCCGACACCGATGATGTCGGCCTCCTCGGCCGCGAGCCGGAGCAGCCGCCGCCCCTGACCAGCCACGAGAATCGGCGGTCGGGGCTGCTGGACCGGTCGGAGCTGGCCGGGACCTCTGCTCGTGCTGGCCGCCGCCGTGCGCAAGGTCTCCTTGACGGTACGGATGGTGTCGGCGAGATGGGTGACCCGCTCGCTAGGCGTACCCCACCGGATTCCCAGACGTTCGGCTTCGGTTTCGGCGCCGGGGCGGCCGGCGCCGAGGCCGAGCTCGAACCGGCCGTTCGTCAGCATGTCGATGGTCATCGTGTTCAGGGCGGTTGCGGTGGGGGCGTGGAGCGGTGTGTTGAGGACGAACGTGCCGAACCGCAGGGTGTCCGTCGCGGCTGCTGCGGCGGCGATCGCGGGGAACGGCGAGAACGTCCGGAGCGTGTCGGGAGTGAGCAGCGTGTCGTAGCCCAGGTCCTCGGCCCGGCGCGCCATGGTCGTCCAGTCGTGGGCGGACGGCGCGAGTGCGGACACGATGCCGAAGCGGAACGGTCGTACGATCATCAGAAGCTCCTTGCTCACCGGATGCGAACTCGAGGTCCCAGAATCGCCGCCAGCTGGCGGTGACGGCGTCCACTGGTGAGCGTGATCTCCACTGCCGCCCGAGACGTAGCTCGAGGGCACCGCGTACGCGCTGGAACGTACATGCTGCCTCGCGGCGCGCAGGTCGCCGGTGCTCTCCCGCGGCCCGCGGGCCGGGTGGTTGTCGGCGGTCCACCACCCGTCCGGTGATCATGATCGTGATCATGAAGGTTCTGAGGCGCTATTTCCCCGTTGCGCTTCATGATCCCGACTCGCTTCATGATCCCGACTCGCTTCATGATCATGGAGAGGTTGCCGTTGCCGTTGCCGTGTCGCCGGGCCCCGCCAGGGCCGGGGTGTGCGACGCGCCGGGCTTGAGGTGCGGGGGGTTGCCAGGCTTGAGGTGCGGGAGCAGCCGGGCTTGCGAGGGCCGCGGGGCTTGAGGTGCCGGCGGTTGCCAGGCTTGAGGCGCGGAGCAGCCGGGCTTGCGGCGGCTGCCGGGCTTGAGGTGCCGGGGGTTGCCAGGCTTGAGGCGGGGGGCTGCCAGGCCCGCGAGTCTGCCGGGCGTGCGAGGGCTGCGGGGCTTGAGGTACGGAGGGCTGCCGGGCTTGTGAGGGCGGCCAGGCTTGAGGTGCTGAGGTGCTGAGGTGCTGGGGTGCCGGGGTCCGGGTCAAGCCGCTGGACCTGCCGAGCTGCCCGGAACTCCTGCGACAAGTGGGGGTTCGGGCCGGTGATCATGAAGGCGTTCCGAACCGTGAAGCCTTACGGGGGCATAGACGCCCAACGGTTTCATGATCACGATCATGATCACGGGGAGGGTGGGATCAGGACGCCGGGGTTGAGGATTCCGTGCGGGTCGAGCGTCGCCTTGAGACCCGCAAGGACGACGACACCGACGCGCCCGACCTCTGCGGTGAGATAGGGCGCATGCGTACGACCGATCGCGTGGTGGTGGCTGATCGTGCCGCCGGATGCCGAGATCGCTTCACTGGCAGCGGTCTTGGCCGCATCCCACTGGTCGAGCGCCACACCCGCGTCGGGAAGCTGCCGCGCCAGCACGGTGAAGTACAACGACGCGCCGGTGGGATAGACATGTGACACGTGCGCCATCACGATCGGCGGCGTACCAAGACCGGTGAGGCTTTCCCGCAGCGCATCGGTCACCGCGCGGTAGAGGCGCGGAAGCCCTGCCCAGCTCGTCGCCGTCTCCACCGTCTCGACCAGGACCCCCGCGTCCATCAGCGCGTCACGCAGGCGTGGACCGTCGAACCTGTGGTGCCGCCACGACTCACCGGCCCGGGCACCGAGCGAGGACGCCTCAGCCTTGCGGAGTACGGGAAGGATCACCCGGCGCCGGTGCTGCACCGAGTCGTGGTCCCCTTCCCAGCCGAGTACGCAGAACGCCGGGCGGCGGACCCCCCGCACCCGGGACACGAACCCCGCCACTCGTCCCGCTGAACCCTGCGACGCCAGGGCGGTCTCGGTTTCGTCCTCGTCGGACAGGCGTACGACATCGGGGACTTCGCCGTCCTGCACCATCGTCCGGATCGCTTCGAGGCCACGGTCGAACGCAGGGAACGCCCAGATCTCGTACCGCCGCTCGGTGGGCGCGGGCCGTACCCGCAACGTCAGCTCGGTCAGGACGCCCAGGGTGCCTTCGGACCCGGTGAAGAGCGCGCGAAGGTCCGGCCCGGCCGCGTTCGGCGTGCCCGTGCCGAGCCTGAGCGAACCGACCGGTGTCGCCACCCGCAGCCCCACCACCAGTGCGTCGATCCGTCCGTACCCCGTCGACGCCTGCCCGGCGGACCGGGTGGCGACGAAACCGCCGACCGTGCCGCGCGGGAAGCTCTGGGGGACGTGGCCGAGGGTGAGTCCGTGCTCGCCGAGCAGCTCCTCTGCGCGTGGACCGCTCACTCCGGGCTGGAACGTCGCCGTCAGCGACACGTCGTCGAGCGCGAGCAACTGGTCCATCCGGGACAGGTCGAGCGTGACGACCGCCCGGTGCCCACCGCGCTCGGGTTCGACCCCGCCGACGACGCTGGTGCCGCCGCCATAGGGGACGACGGCGACGTCGAGCTCGCCCGCCCTGTCGAGGACCGCGGCAACCTCCTCGTGCCCGCCCGGGCGGATCACCGCGTCGGGAAGCGTGACCTGATGACCAGACCGCCGCCGCAGCAGATCGGAGTACGACTGGCCGCCGGCATGGGCGAGCCGTGCCTCCTTGTCGCCCAGGACGTACGCCGGTCCCACAATTCCCGCGAACGCATCAGCCGCGTCGGCAGGCAATGCCGACTCCGCCACCGCAATGACCGAGACCGGCACCGGCGGCGTCGGGGTCAGCTCGCCGAGCCGCTCGCGGAGCCAGACTAGGTTCCGGCTCGACGGTACGACATCATCGTCTGGTTCGGACCACCGTGCGAACGGGCGCGGCCCGAGTCCCGCACGCGCAAGCTCGTCCATGGGGAGAGCGTGACATATGGCACACGATGATCACCCGGGTAGCGCGAAGGTCAGTGCAACTTCCTCCGAAGGTGATCAGGCTGGGTCCGATGCCGGGCAGATTCTCGCCGAGCATGACGAGGAACGCCCCGGCCGCCAGCTCTCCGGCCCGGTCGCGATCGCCATCACGGCACTGTGTGCGCTGGTCAGTGTCTTCGTCCTCTGGACGGTGTTTCTCCCACTGGCGAAGGGGACGCAGTACTACCTGACGATCTTCCTCGCGGTCGTACTGCCACTGACGTTCCTGTGCTACCGGTCCGGCTTCCGCCTGAGCGTGGGCCGCCTCAACCGCCGGAGCGAAGTCCCCGCCGCGTCCGGTGACCGCGACAACCCGGCTGCTCTCGACTGGGTGCTCGCCGTCCTCTCCCTGCTGGTGGCGTTGTACCCGCTTCTTGCGTACGACAGTTTTCTCGAACGCCGGCAGATCCCCACCACGCTCGATCTCGTCGCGGGTCTTGTCCTCCTGGTGCTCATCCTGGAGGCGACCCGGCGTACGACCGGGTGGTGGCTGCCCGCGATCTGTCTCGGTTTCTTCGCGTACGCCTACTACGGCGCCTACCTGCCGATCGACTGGTCGCTGGCCCATGTCGGCTTCAACATCGACGAGATCGTGCCGCAGCTGTTCATGGGCACGAGCGGGTTCTACGGCACACCGCTGTCCGTCGCCGCCACGTACATCGTGCTGTTCACGATCTACGGCGCGGTCCTCGACATGTCGGGGGCGGGGAGGTTCTTCATCGACCTGTCGTTCGCGGCGTTCTCCGGGCGGCGCGGAAAAGGGGGGTCGGGTACGGCACCCGGCCGCACGGTCACCCTCGCGGGTTTCCTGCTCGGCACGGTCTCCGGATCGGGTACGGCGACCGCGGTCAGTCTCGGCACGGTGTCGTGGCCGATCCTGCGCCGCGCCGGGTACCCGAGAGAACAGGGCGGCGGCATCCTGGCGGCGGCCGGCATCGGCGCGATCCTCTCACCGCCCACGCTGGGCGCGGCGGCGTTCATCATCGCCGAACTGCTGCGGACGAGCTATCTCACCGTGCTCATCTACGCGATCATCCCGACGATCCTCTACTACGTCGGCATCATTCTCGCGATCGAGATCGACGCGCGGAAGCACGACGCGAAAGCCGTCGAGATCTCCACCGCCTCACCGTGGCGGCTGCTGGGGCGGTTCGGCTACCACTTCCTGTCGCTGTTTCTCATCGTGGCGTTCATGGCGGCGGACATCCCGCCGTTCAAGGCCGTGGTGTACGCGACGATCCTGCAGTTCGGGTTCTCGTTCCTCGACCGTACGCATGCGATGACGCCGCGCCGGCTCCTCGAGGCGCTCGCGACCGGCACCCGCAGCGTGCTCCCCGTCACCGCGGTGTGCGCGGCAGCCGGGGTCATCGTCGCCGTCGTCACCCTCACCGGCCTCGGCCTCAACCTCGCGGCGATCATCGTCGACGGCGCGCAGGTCGTCGGCGACCATCCGACGCTGGTCCTGCTTCTCACGGCCCTGTTCGCCGCCGTGGCGGTCGCCGTGATCGGTCTCGCCGTCCCGGTCACCGCGTCGTTCATCATCGCGTCCGTCATCATCACGCCGGCGCTGCTGGAGTTGGGTGTGACGCGGCCCGAGGCGTACATGTTCGTCTTCTACTACGCGGTTCTCTCCGAGGTGAGCCCACCGACGGCACTGGCGGCAGTGGCGTCGGCCGCGATCACCGGCGGGAACCCGGTGCGTACGATGTGGGCGAGTTGGAAGTACGCACTACCGGCGTTCCTTGTGCCGTTCGCGTTCGTCCTCAGCGACAACGGGTCGAACCTGTTGTCCCAGGGCCCGTTGCTCGGCGTGGTCTGGGCCACGCTCGTGTCGGTACTGGCCGTCGCGGCCCTCGCGGCGGCGACGGGCGGTTGGATCGTCGGACCGGCGCGTGCGTACGAACGGATTCTTGCGTTCGGCGCCGCGCTCCTGCTTCTGTATCTCGAACCGCTCACCATCGGCGTCGGTGGCGCGCTTCTCGGTGTCGCCGTCGCCGTCCACCTCATCCGCCGGCGGCTGGCGTCGCCGGTGCCTGATCCGCAAGGGGGCATGTGATGACCAAGGGCGCACAACGGCGCTCACCCAGCCGAGACCGACGACCGCACCACCGTCGTACGCTGCTACTTCGGCTCGGAGTCGCCGCGCTCGCGGGCGCGTTGGCGTTCAGCGGCTGTGGCGGCAAGCGCACCGACACCGAGACCGGTGGCGGCGGTGCCGGCGAGAGCGGTTCGACCGGCGGGCGTCTCACCATCGCGACCGGCAACACGACCGGCGTCTACTACCAGCTCGGTGGCGGTCTGGCCCGGTTGATCGACCAGAACCTCGAGGGTTACAAGGCGACCGCGAGCGAGACCGGTGCGTCGGTGCAGAACATCCAGGGTGTCGTGGCCGGCACCTACGACGTCGCGTTCTCCCTCTCCGACACGGCGCAGGACGCGGTCGAGGGCACGGGCTCCTTCAGCGAGCCGCAGCCGGTGGAGGCGCTGGCCCGCCTCTACCCCAACTACACGCACGTGCTGGTACGCACCGACGCGGGCATCGACTCGATCGCCGACATGAAGGGCAAGCGGGTGTCGACCGGCTCGCCGAAGTCCGGCACCGAGGTCATCGCCCACCGGCTGCTCGAGGATGCCGGTCTCGACCCGGCGAGCGACATCAAGGCGCAGCGCCTCGGTCTGCCGGAGACGCAGGACGGCATGAAGGACGGCGCGATCGACGCGATGTTCTGGTCCGGCGGGCTGCCGACCAGCGGTATCACCGACCTCACGACGTCGCTGGGCGACAAGGTCGAGCTCCTCGACCTCTCCTCCTCGCTCGCTGGCCTGCAGGAGGAGTACGGATCGATCTACGAGGCGGGGTCCATCCCGGCCGACACCTACGGTCAGGCCGCCGACGTGCCGACCATCGTCGTTCCCAACGTGCTCGTCGTGAAGAAGGGCTTCGACGCCGAGCTGGCCGGCAAGCTGGTGAAGCTGATCTTCGACGAGCGGGCGGCGTTGGAGAAGGTCAACCCGGCCGCCGCCGACATCACGCTGGAGCTGGCGCGCAAGACCGACCCGATTCCGCTGAACGAAGGAGCCTCGAAGGCACTCGACGACCTCGGAGCGAAGTAGGCCGCGGTCCTCGGGGTAGGACGGCGTCGAGCGGCAGCCGTCTTGTGGTTGATCAACGGTCCCGCATGCGGACCCGGCGAGCGCTCGCCGGCCCGGATCGGGACCGTTGATCACTTCTGGGTGAGGGCGAATGAGCGTACGCGGCAGAATTCGGCGGGGGATCCCGCTGCGGCGGATGCCGCGTGCTGCCTGGTCGGCGCAGGAACCTACCTGGCGGGAGGCCCGACCCGGGCTCATCGAGGCGGCGCTCAAACGCACCCAGGCGCGACCGTCCGGCAACTGGTACGTCGTCGCGTCGAGCCGGGAGGTCCGGCGCGACCGGCCGTTCGGGCGTACCGTCGCCGGCGTCGAACTCGTCCTGTGGCGCGGGAGTGACGGCGCTCTGCACGCCGGTCCCGGCGCGTGCCCGCACCTCGGTGCACCGCTCTGTCTGGCCGCGGTCGACGCGGGGCGTCTGGTGTGCCGGTGGCACGGGTTGGCGCTCGGTTCGGGCGGCTTCCCGGGGTGGGACCCGTTTCCGGCGTACGACGACGGCGTGCTGGCGTGGGTGCGGCTCGACGAGGTGGGTGGAGAGGAGCCGCTGGCGGAGCCGGTCCTTCCGCGGCGGCCGGCGCTCGGGCGGAGTATCGCCGCCGTCGCGACGATGACCGGGCGGTGCGAGCCCGAGGACGTGGTGGCGAACCGGCTCGACCCGTGGCATGGCGCGTGGTTCCATCCGTACTCCTTCGCGCACCTGAGGGTGCTCGACGCTCCGGCCGATCCGCGTCCGGGTTCGGGCGAGGGCGAGGACCGGTTCGTGGTGGAGGTGTCCTTCCGGGTGGCGGGGCGGCTCGGCGTGCCGGTGCGGGTGGAGTTCAGCTGCCCTGAACCGCGGACGGTCGTCATGCACATCGTCGACGGCGAAGGTGCGACGAGTGTGGTCGAGACCCACGCCACGCCCCTGGGGTTGGATGCGCTGGAGCGGCCGGTGACGGCGGTGGTCGAGGCGACGATCGCCTACTCCGACCGACCCGGGTTCGCGCTCGCCCGTCGCGGCGCGTCGGCACTCCGCCCGCTGATGCGGGCCGCCGCAAGGCGGTTGTGGAAGGACGATCTCGCGTACGCCGAACGCCGCTACGCGCTCCGCACCAGTGGCCGCTTCCCCGGCTGACGGGGTGGGCGCCCGACGCGTTTGGCGTTCCCCGGCCGCGGCCCTGCCCTCGGTGGTGGTCGTGGTCGCCGTGGTCGTGTCGTGGTCGTCGTGGTCGCCGTTGTCGACGACTAGGGCGCGAAGCGGGCGGCCAGGGCCCGGAACGCGCGCCAGCGCCCGGCATTGGGGACGCTCCACACCGGATGGGTCGGCCGGCCCCACGACGCCAGCAGCTGGTTGGCCGCGAGGAGGCCGCTCGTCGCCGCGCGCTCCATGAGAGCGACCGGTGCGTCGACGCGGACCAGGTCACCGGCGAGGACGACACCCGGATCAGGCGTCCTGACCGGAGGCCGCCCGGCGAAGCTGCCTGGCGGAAACAGCGGGCAGTCGGCGCGGAGCTCGGTCCGTTCGTCCACCACGTCGACTCCGGCCGTCTCGGGATACACGCGATGCAGCTGCGTCAGCAGGTCACCCCGCACGCCGGCCGGGTCGGCACCGGCTGGCACGGCGTACGCATGCAGCTCGACGACGGACCCGCCGGTACGTCGGGCCCACGCCCGTGCTTCGTCCTCGTACCGCTCCAGCACGCTGACGTTGTCCAGTGGCCCGAAGCTGGCGGTGCCCAGGAATGCCGGCCGCTCGGACGCGACCGGGCGGGCGAGCCACAGCCGGCTGACGAGGAACGGCGGGGCACTACGTTGGGCGGCGATCCGGTCCCGCCACGCCGCGTCCCCGAGGTCGGGGGAGGCGGCCACCACGTCCCGCAACCCGCCGACGTCGCACGCCAGCACCACGCCGTCGACCTCGGCGTCCTCGCCGCCAGTCGTGCGTACGACGAAATGCCCGTCATCGGGGCGCGCGACCTCACCCACGGCCGCACCGAGGCGCAGGTCGGCGCCAAGAGATGCGAGGTAGCCGGCCAGCGGATTCCAGATCGCCTGCGGAAACGGCCGCGCGGGCACGTCGAACGGCAGCCCCTCGCTGGATCCGAGGAAGTAGAGGTGGAACATCGACGCCAGTTCGGCGGCGGACAGCTCGCGCGGATCGGCGAAGAAGCTGCGGGAGAACACCGAGAACGCCAGGTCGCGGGCAGCGGCCGGGAAGCGGATCCGTTCGAGGAACGTCAGGGCGTCGATGCCGTCCAGGCGTTCGTAGATGTCGGGCACGCTCACATCCAGCAACGGCAGCGCCGCCCGGGCATTGACCCGGCTGAGGTCACGGAGCGAGAACGTCGGGCTGGTCAGCGCGAACGTGAGCGCGCTCCACGGCGGAGTCCGCGGGAGTCGGACGAAACTGTCACGGGCGCCGCTGGCATGGACCAGGGGATAGTCGCGCAGCGGCACGAGGGACCCGAGCCCGGGATCGACCCGGCCCAGGAGCGCACGCAGGTTGTAGTACTGCCGGAAGAACGCATGGAACCCGCGGCTCATCGTCGCCGTACTTCCGTCGCGGAGCGTCGTCGGCCACCCGGCGAGGCGCCCGCCGAGGTGGGGCTCGCGTTCGTACACGGTGACGGCGATCCCGCGCTCGGCCAGCGCGACGGCGGCCGTGACACCCGCGATGCCGCCGCCGACCACCGCGACCCGCGGGGTCTCGGAGGAAGCCGCGCGATCGCTCGGCGGCGGTGTGGCGGGCAGGAGCCCCGCGCGGCGGTCGCGTCCGGGCCGCGTCGTGCCGTACCAGGTGTTTCCGCGGGGAGGATTCGCGAGACGGCGGCCGCTGGCCGTGGTGGTGGTGGCGACGGCGGCGGTGCGGGGCGCAACCGTCGTACCCGCCGGCCGGTGCGCCACGAACGTGTGCACGATCCCGCGCTGCCACCCCGACATCGGTTGGACGTGTACGCCGGTGAACCCCGCCCGCCGCAGCCGCGCCGACAGTGCACGCACGCCGTCGAAGTCGAGGACGCTCCGGTGGAGGTACCGGTAGAGGTCCGCGTCACCGGACAGCAGGCGTCCCGCCGGAATGATGACGCCCGCGCAGACGGCCCGCCAGACCGCTCGACTGACGGCCGAGTCGGCGACGGAGTACTCGTGCACCGCGAGCCGCCCGCCCGGCCGCAGGAGCGCGCGGATGTGTCGCAGGGTGGGATCCGGGTCGCGGAGATTGCGGACGAGGTACGCCGCGAACACGCCGTCGAACGGACCGCTCACCCCCGCGGCGTCGAGGTGCTCCGCCCGCGCACGGACGAACTCGACGGTCGGCGGCCAACTCTTGCACCGTGCCTGGTCGAGCATTCGTGCCGAGGTGTCGACAGCGACGATTTCGGCGTCCGGAACCACATCCAGCAGGGCTGCGGTCGACGCGCCGGTACCGCAGCCGAGGTCCAGCAGGCGCAGGCCCTTCCCCCTGTCCGCTGGGCTTCCCCTGTCGGCTGGGCTCCGGCTGTCGGCTGGGCTCCGGCTGTCGGCTGGGCTCCGGCTGTCGGCTGGGCTCCGGCTGTCGGCCGGACCGAGGTCGACGCAGAGGCGGTGCGCGGACCGCCGAAGCTGTACGTGATAGCCGGGGTTCAACCCCACCAACCGGTCGTACGCGGCGGCCCCGCGGTCGAACCCGTCCGCGACATCGAACCCATCCGGTCCTCGGTCGACCTCGTCCTGGCCCCGGTCGCTGCGCCCTGCGTCCCTTGTCCCGTGATCATGATCGTGATCATGAGGGTTTTGTGGCTCTATGGGCCCGTCAGCTTTCATGATCATGGAATATCTCTAGGCTCACTGGACGAAGGCGACCCCCTCGCGCCCCTCGCGGGTGCTCCGCGGCGGGGCCTCCGTAGGCGTCGACGAAGGGGGAGGAGGACCGATCGACCGCTACCAGTACCTCCTGCTCATGGCCGCCTGCCTCGCCGTCACCCTCCCGCTGGAGTGGGTGCTCGGTGCCCGCGTCTACCGCCGGCCGCGACGGCTCGCGCTCGTTCTCGGTGTCGTCGTCGTGGTGTTCCTCGTCTGGGACGCGGTAGCGATCGCGCGCGGACATTGGCAGTTCAGCCCGCGTTACACCACAGGAGCGCTGCTGCCGTTCGGCATCCCGGTCGAGGAGCTGGTGTTCTTCGTCGTCGTACCGCTGTGTGCCCTCCTGACCTACGAAGCCGTCGGCACGCTCCTCCGACACAGCCGACACGCCCGACCCAGCCGATACAACCGACCCAGCCGATGCAGCCGACGCAGCGGCCGCAGCCGACTCCCGGGGCGTGGCCCCCATGCCTGAGTACACCGTCGCGGCCGCACTCTCGGTCCCCGCTGTGGTCGCGCTCGAACTCCTGGTCCTGCGGACCCATCTGTTCCGCCGGCCGGCGTACTGGCTCACCGTCGTCATCGTTCTCGGCTTTCAGATCCTCGTCGACGGCTGGCTCACCAAGCTGAGCGCGCCCATCGTGGTGTACGCGCCGCGCCAGGCAAGCGGGATCCGCTTCCCGTGGGACATCCCGGTGGAGGATTTTGCGTTCGGATTCAGCCTCATGACGCTCACGATTCTGCTGTGGGAGCGTCTCGCCCGCCGGCCTCAGAATGAGGATGTACGCCTGACGCCCCGGCGGTCCGCGTTCTCCCACCCGACGCCGAATCCGACCGGGACGGCGGATCCGACCGGGACGCCGAACCCGGCCGCGACGCCGACAGACGCGCCGACGCCGGAGAAGGCGCCGACGCCGCCGAACCTCCCGTCGACGCCGGCGAACCCGCCGCCACAGACGGAGGACGACGCAGCATCGACCGCAACGCCACCGCCGCCTTCTCCCGACCGGGAACCCGGACCCGCGTGCTGAAGACGTCGTACCCCGCGGCCTCGATCCGGTCCAGAATCCGCGAATACAAGATCCGCGCGGTGTGTACGCAGCGGGCCGAACGCCCTGGCAGCAAAGGGATCCCGGTGTCGGCCGACGCGTAGATCCTGCGGTTCCGCTCGATCTCGAACCGCATCAGTGCCCGCCATCGCGTACTCACGCGCCGTTCGCGCGGATCGACGCCGAACCGCGCGAGGTCCTCCTGCGGCACGTAGATCCGTCCCCGGTCGAGGTCCTCGCCAACGTCGCGCAGGAAGTTCGTGAGCTGAAAGGCGATGCCAAGGTCGCGGGCGGGGCCGAGTGCCTGTGTCGCGTCGTACGGACGGAGCACCGGCAGCATCATCTCCCCGATGACCGCGGCGGAGCCGTCCATGTACCCCATCAGGTCGTCCCAGGTGGCGTACGCGGTCGTGTCGAGGTCCATCGCCATCGACCGGAGGAATCGTTCGAAACAGGTGGGGTCGATGCGCCGCCGCCGGGCGGTCTCGACGACGGCGGCGAGGACCGGATGATCCGATTCACCGCGGGTGAGGTCGGCCCGGAACCTTGCGCCCAGCTCCGCCAGCGCCCGGCGAGTCTGCTCTGGGTCCGCGTCGCCGGCATCGTCAACGATGTCATCCGCGACCCGACAGAACGCATAGACGGCGTGGACGTCGCGTCGTTGCTGGGCGCTCAGGAGGCGGGCCGCCATCGCATACGTCTTGCCGTGGTGGCGGGCGACGCGTCCACACAGACGGTACGACCGCCGCACCAGGTCGGCGCGTTTGCCATCCCCGTCGTCGCGGTCCGCCAGTCCGTCGCGGCCCGCCAGTCCATCGTGATCCGCCGGTCCGTCGCCGTCTGCCAACCCGTCGTGGTCTGCCAACCCGACGCGGTCCGCCGGCTCGTCGTCGTCCGCTGACTCGGCCATCACAGCTCCTCCACCCGTTGTGCGGCAAGCCGACCCGAGATGAGCACCATCGGTACGCCGACGCCGGGCACCGTGCTGCTTCCCGCGAACACCAGACCGGGCATCCGGCGGTCGACGTTGGGCGGCCGGAATGGTCCCGACTGTAAGAACGTGTGCGCGATCGAGAACGGCGTACCCATCGCCATGCCCTGCTGCGCCCAGTCCGTCGGATCCATCGTCTCCTCGACCACGACGTCGCTCGGATAGCCCCACCCGTCGACCAGCCGGGCGAGCCGGTCGCGGGCCTCCTGGCGTTCCGACGTCCAGTCCACGCGGCCGGTGAGATTCGGCACGGGTTCGAGAACGTAGAGCACCGACGAGTCCGGTGGCGCCAGACCGGGCTCGGTACGGCTCGGCACGGTGACCAGCACCGACGGGTCGGGCATCCGGCGTCCACGCTTCAGCAGGGTCCGGAACGACTGCTGCCACTGCGTACCGAAATGGATGTTGTGATGGGCCGCCTCGGCCGGAGGCAGACCGCGCACGCCCGCGTGCCACACGAACGCCGAGGGCGAGTAACGTGCCCGCCGTAGCGCCGGGGGTGTGCTGAGGTCGGGGAGCAGTGAGCGGTACGCGACGGGCATGTCGGCGTTCACCACGACGGCGTCGGCGGGGAGTTCGGTGCCGTCCGCGAGGCGTACACCCCGGACGCGGCCCGCGCTGTTGCGGAGCACCTGCTGCACCCGTGTGTCGTATCTGAACATCGCTCCGGCCTTCTCGGCCGCCTTCGCCAGTGCGACCGGCACGGCGCCGATGCCGCCCTCAGGAAAGTAGACCCCGCGGACCGTGTCCATGTACGTGATGATCGCGAAGACGGCGAGTGCCTCCTGCGGAGCGAGTCCGGCGTACATCGACTGGAAGCTGAACAACCGGACCAGGCGATCGTCGCGGAAGTAGCTGCTGACCGCCTGCTCCAGCTTGCGAAGCGCGCCGAGCCGGAACAGTCGCAGCGCCGGCCCGAGCGGGCGAGCGAGGTCGCGCACCTCGTCGTAGTTGCGGTCGATGAACGCCGGCATCTCCAACCGGTACAGCGACTCCAGCCAGCGACAGAAGCGCACGAAACCCGCCGCCTCGGCCGCTCCGCACTGCTCCCGGATCTCGGCCGCCATCGCCTCCTGCCCATGGCGTACGCGGATGGTGGACCCGTCGGCGAACGTCGCGCGGTACGAAGGGTCGAGCGGGCGCAGTGTCAGCAGGTCCGACATCCGTGCCCCCGCCGCCTCGAAGGTTGCTTCGAGCAGGTCGGGCATGGTGAGTACCGTCGGCCCGGTGTCGAACGTGAAGCCGTCCCTGGTGACCCGCGCGGCGCGCCCGCCTGGACCACTCGCCTGCTCGACCACGGTCACCCGATGGCCGGCACCGCTGAGGTGGCAGGCGGCGGAGAGCCCGCCGAGTCCAGCGCCGACGATCACGACCCGGCGAAAGCCTCGGGTCAGCAGTGCGGTCACCGTGGCTCCTCTCCCGGGGACTCTCGCGTGCGTACGGTGCGGTCGCTCCCGGCGGCAGTATGAGAATCCTGTCGCAAATGACACGTCGGTGCGTACTGTTTCGATCACTCTGTGGCACCGAACGTCTCTGATCTTCGTACATGCCCGCAAGATCGTGATCTGCACCCCCTCGTCCAGCTCGAGGCCGCGCCCGACGTTGAAGCACTGCTTGGGGTGGTCTGAGGGTGGTGTCCGCGTCTGCGCGGAGCTGGTCAGGTGATCCGGACTAACCTGATTCGGAACGCCGGTCGCCGACCTGTAGACTCGGCAACCGCCCAGCGCTCGTAGCTCAACGGATAGAGCATCTGACTACGGATCAGAAGGTTGGGGGTTCGAATCCCTCCGAGCGCGCCCACAAAACCCCAGGTCACAGCCCTGCACCTCCCGACGTCTCTTCGTCATCGCCGTCTGAACCCCCGTTTTGGCCACCTTCTGGCCACACGTCGAACTCCCTGGCGGTCTTGTCCAGACGTGCCGCCCACGTGTCCATCTCGTCCGCGTACAGGTGGCCGTAGAGGTCCATCGTGATCGTGATCGACGCATGCCCAAGGATCTGTTGGACAACCTTCGGGGGAGTGCCGGCCGAGATGTAAAGCGATGCCGCCGTGTGACGCATCCCGTGGATGGTGAGCCCGTCCAGCCCAGCCGCACGGACCGCCGGGTGCCAGACGCTTCGACGGAAGTTCGTCAGCCGAAGCGGGCCACCCCGAGGCGAGGTGAACACCAGAGCATCCCGACCGCGCCCGTCGACCAGGTGGAGCAGCTCCTCGCATAGCGACGGAGGCAGCGGCACCGTCCGGCTCTGGTGACTCTTCGGAGTGCCCTCGACGAGCTTGCCCGCGAGATCAGCGAACGCCCGCCGTACATCGAGCCGGCGACGAGCCAGGTCGACATCCCGCACTCGGAGTGCAATCACCTCGCCCCACCGAAGCCCGGTATACGCCAGGAGCCGGACAAGCGTGCCGTACGAACCGGCCTCGGCCGCGAGCTTTCCCACCTCGGCATGGCTCAGGAACACGCGATCGCGTGACGGCTTCGGCCGTGGGAGCTTCACTCCACTTACCGGGTTCGCCAGGAGACGACCCGTCCGGATGCCGTACTGACAGACCGCCGAGAACACGTAGACGGTCTGCCTGATGTCCGTTGGCGACAGGTTCGACGCACCAAGCTCGGTGATCCAGTCGGGCACCAGGCCGGCGAGCTTCCCCATCGGTACGCGCTCCCAGCGGGGCAGGATGCGTCTATCCAACAGCCGGCGGTAGCCGTCCCGGGTACGTGGCTTGAGATGCAGGATGGTGCCGAACCACTCCTGTGCCACGACACCGAAGTTGATCCGGAGTGCGGCGGGATCGACCCACTCACCGCGCGAGATCCGGGTCTTCTGCTCAGCCAGCCAGCGTTGCGCATCCAGCTTGCGGCGGAAGCTTTTGTTGCGTTCCCTGCCATCTGGTCCCCGGTATCTGGCTCGGTAGCGGTCGCCACGTTTCTCGACACTCATGCCGCCCTCGCCTTCTGTTCGTTGAACCAGGCGCGAACGTCGGCCGGGTCGTAACGCAGGTGCTTCCCGACACGGCCCGCTTGTGGGCCGATGCCGAGGTAGCGCCATCGGTAGAGCGTGTCGATGGGTACGCCGAGGTAGTGACAGACCTCCTCGGGTGTCCAAAGCCGTTCCGGCTTCATGGTTCTGTTTCTCCTTCTGTGGTTGATGGTTGACGTGGGTCATGCAGTGGTCGCGATCTCCAGGCGTGCGACGTACCGGTGTTCGCGGGCGAGGGCGGCGGCGGTGTTGGCCAGCAGTGCGTCGCCTGTCGTGTGCCAGCCAGTGCCGGCGTAGACGAGTTCGGCGATGGTCTCGATCTCTTCGTTTTCCTCGAGGTGCTCTTGACGTTCGTGGTGGGCGCGGCGGTAGTCGACGCGGGCCTTGCGCAGCTGGCGGAACGTGGTGGAGTAGCGGCGGGACTTGGTGAAGAAGTGGCCACCGAAGCCGAGCATGTGTGCCCAGCGGCGTAGCCGGTGGTAGCCGCTGTCCTCCCACTCCGAAGTTGTCTGCAGGCCGCGTTGCCCGAGGCGCCAGCAGGAGGCGATGAGCCGACCGGGGTGGGTGTTGTTGGCGTAGAACTCGACCGTCGAGGGCGTGATCTTCCGGGAGGTGTGTCCGGTGATCTCGGTGGCTTTGGTGGCGTACTTGGCCAGGTAGCCGGCGACCGCGTTGCCGGTGAGCATCCGCCGGCCATGGTCGAGCTCGTCCGCGACCCGTTCTTCTGTGAGCGGGTCGCTGCCTCGGACGCGGACGGGTCGGATGTCGATGCCTTGGGAGCTGCCCCAGGCCATCGGCCAGCCGTCGGGCTGGTCGACGAGCTGGTGGCCGTGGTGGTCGACCAGGACCAGGCCGTGAGTCTGGAAGTGAGTTTGTTCGACGGCTTTGCGGAGTATCCACGCGAGCAGGAACGAGTTGGCCCACGCCGGCGGGGCGATCACCTCGTCTGGGTCGTCGGGGTTGATGCCGTCGAAGCGGGCGAGGATGTGGAAGTGCACCAGGCCGCGTCGCTGGAACTCCGCACACTTGCCGAACGAGATCCGCACCGGGGTCTTTCCCCACCGAAGCCGACCGGTGGCGGAATTACGAACACGCGGAACGTGGCCGTGGTCGCGGGCGTACCGGTCGAGCAGCCGGGCGGCGGTCATCTGGGTGCGTCGCCACAGTTCTGAGGCTTGGGTGTTCCAGACGGCGTGGTGGTCGTAGTCGTAGCACTCGGCGCAGAGGGGTGTGCCGAGGCGGTGGTCGCCGTCCTGATGGACTCGCATGCACCGCAGATCCACGCCGTGGGCGCACAGATCGGGCTGTCGGCGGGCGCGGCAGGGTGCGGGCTTGTTCTTCTTGTTCGTGCGGGTGGTGTGGACGATGCCGAAGCCTGGCGCGGTTAACGTCGCAAAGACGGCTGGGTGACCGCCGACGGTTTCTGGGACGCCTTTGCCGCCTTTGAGACCGGCGGCGACGAGCTGGTAGGCGTCAGCCCGGTAGATCTCCGCACATGAGGGGCAGACGGAGGCGCGGCGGTTCCCGCAGGCTTTGTAGATCACCCCGTCCGGCATCTGCGCCGTCGAGGTGGCCGTCTCGTTGATGATCTGGCCGGTGCCGGTGTTGACGGTGCGGGTGCGGAGTTGACCGGCGAGCCGGACGGGTTGGGTGCATCCGGCTGCGGCGTGGATGTGGCGGAGCCAGCGGGGGTAGTCGGGTCGGGAGCCGCGGGCCATCGCGGTGGTGGTAGCGGTGAACTTGTCGTACCCGGTCAGGTTCGCCAGATCGAGCGGCTGTGACTGTGTTTCGGCGTCGGCCACCGCCCCCGGCACACTGTGCGTGTCGGGGGTGAGGGTCGAGGTCGAAGCGGTCATGCTGCGGCGCCCTCGCGGCGTGCGCAGGCGGGGCAGAGAGCGTTCGAGCCGTCGACGAGCCAGCCGTAGTCACGGAACTCGCCGACCGTGCCGACAAGGCCAGCGGTGGCGCTGAACGTGGCATCGCAGGTGTCACAGGTCGCGTCGTACGCGGCCTCAGCGTGAACAGCCATGGTTGTTGCTCCCTTCTCATCTGGTCGGTGTCTGTGGTCGGTGAGGGGGCCCCGGCCAGGCGAGGCCGGAGGCTGGGTCTGCCGGCCGGGGTCCCGGTATGTGTGCTCATGCGGCGATGCGGTGTGCATCCGCCGCCTCGTGGATGTCGACCTGGATGTGGTTGGTGTCGTCGGGCCGGTTGTTCTGCACCGACAGGTAGATGGCGGTGGTGAGGAAGCCGGCGACGCCTGCGAAGGCGAGGGTGAAGGTGCCGGCGAACAGCCAGCGGATGTCGGTGCCTGTGGTGATGAGCCAGCCGTGGATGGTGCCGGCGCCGAGTGCGGCGGGGATGCCGATCAGGAGGACGGCGAGGGTGGGTCCGATGTGTCCGTCGATGACCTTGCCCACGACCAGCGCGGCGGCGGACAGGATGGCGAGTGTGGTGATCAGGCCGGAGAGGCCGATCGTGGTGGCGAGGGTGGTCATGCTGCTTCTCCTTCGCGGTAGTCGTCGTAGGTGTCTTCGTGTTCGGTGTGTTCGCGGTGGCAGTCGACGCAGCAGCCGAGCGAGGTGGGGATGGTGTAGCCGGCGTCTTCCTTGCACAGTGGGCAGATGCGGCGTGCTGCGAGCGCCTTCTCGATGGCGTGCAGTTGCGCCAGCGACGGGACTCTCTTGGGTTTGGCTTGGTCGATGCGGTAGAGGTAGGCCACGGCCGGCTTGCCGTAGCGCATCCACAGCACCTGTGCCGCGACGGGTTGTCCGCCTGGACGTAGCTCCAGAGCGAGGAGCTGTCTCTTCGTAGCAAGGCCTTCGGGCGCCATGCGCCACCCGTAGGTGGGCATTCCGCCGTGGTCGGTGCCGTCGGGGTCGTGGAACTCGATGCGGTAGCGGCGGTTGTAGGTTCGGCCACGCCGCGCCCGCCTGCCCCTTCTTCTGCGTGGTCCTCGGTAGTCAGTCATCCGGCTCACCGCCGCAGTGGTCGCCGATGTGGGGGTCGAGGATGAGCACCTGGTCGTGACGGCCGGTGAAATGGCGGTGTTCGTCGGGGGCGTTGAACGCCGCCTGCTCGAGTGTGCGGTCGGCGGTACCGAATTGGCCGCAGCTGCAGATCCAGCCCCACGGGAAGTCCGCCGCGATGCGTTCGGCGTAGTCGGCGGCTTCGTCGGTGTTGGTGAACGAGTCCGGGTAGGTGTCGATCACCGCCTCGGCGGTAACGATCTCGGCGGTGTTCTGGACGATCCGAATCGTGTGAGTCGTGGTCTCTTGGTGGTGGGTCATGCGGTTGTGCCTCCGTTCGTGGGGTGGTGGCACCAGCAGTGGCAATCCGGGAAGACGCCGGGGTCGGCGAGCGGGTGTGATCCGCATCCGCTGGCGCAAAAGCAAGCGCTGAGCGGCTTGTGAACGGGTCCCAGAGAGCAGGCGTCACCGTGGACTCGGCATGTTCCGTTGCCGTCCCACATATGTTTGGTCCCGTCAACGTCGATGTGTGTTCTCATGCGGCTGCACCTCCTCGGGTGAGGCCGTGCCGGATGGACATGGAGCGGGCGACGAGGGTGTCGATTTCGTGGTCTTCGAGGTAGACGGAGCGGAATTTGAAGGGTCGGGATTCTTCGGCGAGGCAGTAGCCGACACCGGGCCGGTTGGTGGGGATCTTCGAGGCGTCGTAGCCTTTGTCGGCCCAGCCGGTGCCGAGGATGATGTCGCTGGACGCCTCGGTGGTGGAGCGGAAGGCGATGCGGTAGTTGAAGACGTCGCGAACCCTGGTGGGAACGATGTCCGCACTCGGGCGTTGGGTGGCGGCGCAGACGAAGATGCCGGCAGCGGGTCCGCGTTGTACGAGGTCCATCAGCAGGGCGAGGAACCGTTCCTGCTGATCCTTCGACCCGTAGACAGAGGTGAAGACGGACAGTTCGTCGATCCAGACGGTGATCAGGTCCATGCCGTCGCCCTTGACGACCTTGCGGCGGCGGCGTGCGGTGAGCCAGTCGTAGCGGCCGTTCATCTCGGCCTGGAGCTGGGTCAGGACGTGGATGGCGAGGTCGATCTCGGGGCCGACGAAGAAGTCGGCGATGTCTCGCCACAGGATGAGTTCGACGATCTTGCCGTCGATGAGGATGATGCGGGTGTCGGTGCATTGGGACATGTGGCCGACGCCGTTGGAGATGAACCCGGACTTGCCAGACCGGGAAACCCCGCCGATGAGCAGGCTCCTCGTGGCGAGTTCGATGCCGAACAGGTCGCCGTACTCGTCGATGCCGAAGTGCACGGTGTCGTAGCCAGACAGCCCAGACACCTGCGCACGAGCAGAAGTAGCAGTGGTGGGGCTGTGGTGGGGGGTGTCCCCGGCCTTGCGGCCGGGGATCACCTTGAGCAATCTAGACATAATCACTGACGTCCTCTCCTGAGGCTGAAAGAACCGCGGCCGGCTCCGGGGCCGGTTGGGTTCGTTGTTTGGGTGGGGTGTTCTTCGTTGTCTCGGCCTTCCCGGCCAGTGCCTTCTTGGCGATGACCGACCTTTCCTCGCTGGTGTTGGTCAGTGGGAGGCCGATGCCGACCGCCCATTCGGAGGCGGTGTAACTGGTCTTCGACTCGACCCGACCGTTCGGTGGGATCACCTCAGGTTCGGCGTTCTTCTCGATCAGCACGGACCGGACCGGTGTCTTCTGGTCGAGGGGGTCGCGTCGGGTGATGTCGAGCCGGATCAAATGGGCGAACCGGCGGTGTGCGGTGACGCGGCCTTCCCGGCCGTAACAGGTCGACGCCAACGACTCAGTGCGTTCTTCGACGTCCTTGCAGGTGACGCCAGCAACGAGCCACATCCAGGCCCGCTCCCCGACCCGGGTGGGTCGGATGAAGATCAACCAGGGCAGGCGTCCGGAGCGGTTCCGGAGCCCGTTCTCAGCCATGAACGCCCGCAGCCGATGCCTCGTGACGTTCAAACACCACACGGCGATCAGCACCCGGTTGACTCCTGGGATGCACAACAGCACCGCCACAGGTGCGACCAGGACACAGCCGGCAGCCCAGGCCGGCAGATCCATCCGGATCAGATACACGAACGCCGTCACCACAGCAGTGGCGATGATGATCTCGGGTAGCCACCGCCACACGGCGACGACCACCTGAACGAACACCCGCTGGTGGAACTTCGGTTTGACGTCCTCCACCAGGCGGACACGGTTACTGGAGCGATACGACGTGCGACGTGGCATGACGAGTCACCCGACCTTCCGGAGTTCGTCGGTATCGAGGTTGAGGAAGGCGGTACGGGCCTGCTCGATCGCGGCGGAGAGCCGGTCGAGGGTGTCCAGGTCCCTAATCCAGAGACCGATGTCGTGGTGGAGCCCGATGCTCAGCAACATGACCGGCCCGGAGTAGCCGTCGATCGCTGAGCCCTCCAGGTATGTGGTCGAGGTGAGGTCGCCTCTGACCCGCAACGGGGTGACGCCTCGGTTGACGTTGTGGTGGGTAGAGTTGGACATGACAGAGCCCTCCCGATGGGTTGGGTTGTGTTTGGTAGGCAGAGAGCCGGAAGGTTTCCTACGCCGGTCCCGGCTCTCCGCCCGTCTTGTGTGGAGCGGCCCCCGTCTTTTCGGGGGTCGTTCTCTTTGTGTTGATGCGTGTACGCCGTCAGGACGTACCTCCCGCCCGTCACGGCGGGATGTTCACTCCTGTTGCACTCGGGTACATGTGCGCTGTCGCGCGTTCACCGTGTGACTGCGGCTCAGGCAGCCTTCACCGACGCCTTCGTGTCGAGAGACTTGGCGCGGTAGGCGACACCATTCCGGCCATTGGTCGCCCACGGCATGGCTTCCAGCTCAACCGGGGTCACGGTCTGCCCCACGCTCACCTTCGGCGGTTGACCCGCCACAGTGATCATGAGGACGTCCGCCCCGTTCTCAGCGTCGAGCGCCATCACCTGAACGACGAACAGCAACTCACCGGTCTTGCGATCCGCCTTGTGCCGACCCTCGTTATCGGTCTTCGGCTCCGCCACCTTCGTCACCGTGAACGTGGTCCGCGACGTGTCCAGATACAGCTTCATGAGTGCTCTCCCCTTCGTAGGAGTTCTGATCGAGCGAGGCACCTTGCCTCATGGCGTCTAGAAAACCGCGAGGTAACGGAACGTCGACACCACATAACTGGATCACTTGCAGACATCTTGGGACGCCTGATAACGTCCCTTCATGTCCCGTAACGTCCCTTGGGGGTTGGATAGTGACGAACGAGCGACTTCGCGGAGCGGCAACAGCGGCCGGAATGACGCTTACTGACCTCGCAGAACAGGTCGGCGTGTCACCAAAGACCGCAGAACGATGGGTCACCCAGCAACGCGTTCCACACCGACTGCATCGGTCGGCAGTAGCCAAGCTGCTCAACGTGGATGAGAGCTACCTCTGGCCGACTACTACCCAGGACCCTCGAACTCAGTCGGCGGGACGGGCCGAGTTGGTCGACTTCTACCCCTCACGATCAGCTGTACCAACTGACCTCTGGCGGCGACTACCCGACCAGGCGGTCGAATGCTTCGACTTCCTCGCGTTCGCCGGGCTGTTCATGCCTGAGCAGACCGATGCGTTCGTGCCACGCCTGGTGAAGAAGGCCGAGAGTGGCGTACGCGTGCGAATTCTGATCGGAGATCCTGATGGCGACGCAGTCGCACTTCGCGGAAAGGAAGAAGACGTCGGCGACGGGATGGCACAGCGAGCGCGCCTCTGTCTTCGATACTTCCGCGAGGCGGCCGACGTCAAAGGGCTGGAAGTGCGCTTGCACGACACGACGCTCTATGCCTCGATCTACCGTGCCGACAACGTGGCGCTGGTGAACACGCATGTGTACGGGTCGACCGCTGCGCAGAATCCTGTTCTCCATCTTCAGCGAGTCCCTGGAGGCCGGGTGTTCGACAACTACATGGAGTCCTTCGACACCATCTGGACCAGCGCAAAGTCCGCAAACCCGTTCATCAAGAGCGCCGCATGACGCGCGTGGACTTCTGGGACGACCCGGAGGCGCCAGCGCCGAACAGCATCGTCCCATCGGTGACCGCTGTCGTCGTTCAGGACGAGACGCTGCTGCTCATTCACAAAGTCGACAATGATCGTTGGGCCCTTCCTGGCGGAGCAATCGATCTGGGCGAATCAAGCATCCAGGCAGCGGTTCGAGAGACCCAGGAAGAGACCGGCGTCGAGATCGAGATCCTCGGACTGATCGGCGTATACACCGACCCGCGACACGTCATGCGCTATGACGACGGCGAGGTGCGCCAGCAGTTCAGCCTCTGCTTCCGTGGTGTGCCGATCGGCGGGACCCTTCGGCCGCAGCCGTCAGAGACGAAGGGTGTGCGGTGGGTGCCCTTCGAAGAGCTCTCGACGCTCGACATCCACCCGTCGATGCGGATCCGCATCGATGACGGCCGCCGATGGCAGCCCGGTACCGTCACCAAAGTCAGCTAGCCGCACGAAGCCGGGCCTCCACGCGGGCAACATGAACGACGAGAATCGGAAGTGCCTGCGTAATCGCTTCATTGACTTCGGAGCCCACGGGGTAGCGGCTCAGGATCTCCCCAATCCGCTCAGAGAAGGTGAGCGGCTGACCCTGCGGCCCTGTCGTCATGTCCGCGTAGACAAGGGCATCCATAACAGGGCCCTCCTCGAGCTGATACGGGTTGAGCTCCTCCGCCAGGCCGCGGACGTCAGCCTCGACACGGGCGCCAGAGTGGTGTGCCACGAGCGCAACCAGTCGCGCCGGCCATCCCTCGCGCTCTAGGTATCGGGCGCCATCGATGGGATGGCATCCGGTCTCGCGCAACTCCGGGGCGTACCCGAGGTCGTGCAGCCATGCCGCGTCGACCAACAGCTCTCGATCCTCGGCACCAACCACATGACTGATCTCTGCCGCCCGCGCTGCCACTGCCTGCACATGCCGCCACCGATCACCCAGCGGACTCAACAGCCGCTTGGCGAGGTCAGAGGCGCCCTCAGGGTCGTCGCGCATCCGACCGACGGTATCGCACGCTCCGCGACGATCTGCATGATGCTCCTCCATAGCCGAGCCTGCGAGGGATGTCACTTGTGGACAACCACGGCCGAGCTAGAGGACCATCCGCCATGATGGTGTCGTCCGGGACGGGGCCGCCCTCGCCTAGCGCCGGCCACGCCCATGTGGAGGCGGGGCGCTGACTTCAGAAGCTCTCACCCTGGCGTCCGTCAACGTAGACGAAGCCCGATGGTCAGCCACCTGGCCGAGGAACGAACTACGCTGAGTAGCTTTCCTGTCAGGACCCGACCGGTTCATGCGCACGCACCGCCGATCTGTGGAGACCCTACTGCCAGCCCCTTGCCTGTTCAGAGGCATTGATCATCTCGGACGCCGCACTCCGTAGTTCCTTCGCTGTCCGGTCAAGCCTCATCCCACTGAACGAATCCGCCGCCGATGCTAATGCGGTGGCTGCATCACGCAAACGAATCCCACTGAAGACTTCTGCCGCGTAAGCAAGGGAATTAGCGGTACGAGCGTCCGGCCCAGGGAAACTCTCTCCCAAGATCGTAACGAGCTGCTTCAATTCGGCTACCGTGTCAGCGCTAGCTACGCCTGTCCTCTCAAGTTGCTCTGCGATCGTGCGCAACCGATCTATTGGCGGCGTAAACACCTCAAGCAGCAGATCGGTTAATTGCTCATCACCGATGGAACCTAGGCTCGCCAACGCCGCGCCGTTGCGACCCTCGTGTGCGGCCTTCATCTGTATCAGCCTCTCCGGAGGATAGAGCGTCTCACCGGTCGTCTTGTCATCGACCTCAGCATGGCAGGTGAGGCATAGCAACAGGAGGTACTTGAACGCGTTCCGGTCTTCGCCTAAGGGTATGAGGTGGTGGCGTGCAGCATTCTCTTCCACCCCGTAGATATGGGCGACTTGCACGTTCTTCCGATATACGCCTGGACGGGCCTCCCTGACTGCGGGGACTTCGCATGCAGGAAAGTAACAACGTCCGCTACTTAGAGCCCATAGCGCAGCCACCGTAGCCGCCGGGATATGCTGCCGACTAGTCGTCATATCGGGCCCCTTGAAGTTGGTGACGGGTGGCATATGGAGCCCACCTCAGGGATGCACTTGGCGTAACAGTTTGGGCGCCCACCGGGGACTTACCTCCTCGCATCGCTCTGGCATAACAACCACCTGGAACCATAGGCGCACAAGTGAACCCGCTATCCGCGATGCAGTCCCCATGCGTGGATGAGCGCGTTATGCAACACGAACTGACCTCGAAGATAAACCTCCGAGTCGTCGCGTCGGTGATAGAACTGCATGTATGTTTCGCCGCGACGAGACACATAGTTTCCAATGGCCCCAGCGTAGAACAACAACGTAAGCAGCCTGTCTGGGCTCTCCGCCTTGTCATGATCTATCGTTCTGGCTTCAGAAAGAGCAGCGCAGAACTCCTCACGATCGAAACGTTGCTTGCCGATGTGTTGCAACGCGGTTATCGCGGCAGCCGCGCTCTCCGGCCCACCTTCGAAACCTGCAAACTCGTTCCTAATAGCACCCACAAAGTATTTCGTCGAATACTGCAATACACCTTCACGGATCACTTCCTGACTGAGAGATCCTCCTACTGATCGACTGTAGATACCCATCGCCTCCGTGTTACGGATCTCTTCGAACAGTCGGAGCAGGTCGCGAGGCGTGTGCCTCGTGAGGTTCAACAAATACTGGAGCCTTGGCATACGCCGGGACGCTGGATCGCGTGCATTTAGCTCGATATTCGGCGGGAAGTACTCCAGGACTTCTATGTATTCGATTCCCGATGCTCTGGCAGCCTTCGCGTTGACGAGTTGAATTAGAGGCGCCCGCACTCCTGCGGAACCAGACAGGACCCGCCAGTCTAGATCAAGTGACAGGTCGTCGCGCATTTTCTGCGAATCTGGAAGTGAAAGTGCCATTCGCGAAAAGATATCATTTCGCAGCAGCAATACAATGCTCCCCGTCGATGGGCGACTCTGGAGTCTCTGGTTCAGGCCATATGCCGCTTGCACCAGAGCGGAAAGACTTTCGTCGTAACTCGGGTCGTTCAAGAATATGGAGTCCAACCCGTCTAGAAGCAGGACATGACGTGTACGCGAACTCGCGTCAACGACCCAGGATTCAAGATAGGGAATTAAGTTGTATAGGTTGAGATTTGTTCGACTCTCGCGCCTGTAAATCTGACCGAGCTTTGGGATGGGTATCGTTATGGTCGTACTGGAGGCCTTCAGGAGCGCCCGCCCAGCCGCGTCGCCCATGAATCCATAGTCACGGAGCAACTTTGAGACGCGTGTCACTTCGGAGTCGTTCTGGAGGGAGCACCCCTGGTCTCGTAGCAACAACTCGAGGTAGTTGCAGAGTAGGATGAACTTCCACGCGACGACTGTTCGTTCTGGACCTGCGGACTGACCCGTTTGGATTCGTGGGATCTCAGCCAAAGGCAACGAGGACGCATCTCGAACGAGTGCTAGATGGCGGTCTGCCCCCTCGGTCGCCTTGAGATACCACGCTAGTGCCGATTTTCCAGTTCCCTTTGGGCCCAGGACCAGGAACTTTTCTCCGCAGACTACGGATCTCGACGTACCGTTCAGGTCGACGTAACTCTTGACGAAATCATTCTGGCTCTCGTTCGCCTCATTACGTGAGTCGCTCTTTCCGAAGTAGAGGTCTCGGTATTCCGGCGTCACTATGTCCCCCCATCGTCGAGCCTCGCTACACTCGTCCACCCTTGCCCGACATAATGCCACCATGTGACGGATGAGGCCCGTCGTTCGGTCGGGTATCTGGGTCCACTCCGGTGATGAGTTTCCCTACGTCTTCAAGGGCGGCCCGAACCGGGCCGCCGCGCCCGCCTACACGGGGCCGGCCTTCCCTCCGCGCCTTGACGGCGCCCGGTCGGCCGGCCCGGCTGGGCGCGAAGAAAGGGCCGCCAGAAGACTGACGACCCTCACAGCGTCGGCACCGTTCCGCCCAGAAACCCGGCGGTGGCCGGGGCGGGCCGAAGGCTTTAGCCACCTCGCTTGGCCCGGGGCCCGAAGGCCGGGGGCCCACGGTGGGCGGTAACGGTCGGGCAGCCAGCTGCCCACCGCGCCGGGCAAGGCTACGGGCCCCCGACCTCCCGGACCAAGCCAGGCCACCGGCCAAACCCTCCGACCCTCTGGCCAGCCGATACCCGCCGTCTAGTGACACTGATCGTGGGCGTCTTGCTCGAACTCCTGAACGGTAATGACCTCGCCCTCTCCGTCGGGCGTGGACACCAGCACCTGGTCGTCATCCAGCGCACGGAGATCCTCGAGGCGGAACTTAACATCAGTTCTGCGTGGGCCGGCCTGGTCTGACGAACGTGAATAGCCATAGGTCATCGCTGATACCGCGTACTCCTTGTCATCGGAGAGTGGCCGAAGATCGTCTTCTTGGACGGTCCAGCCAGCCGGAGCTCTGAAGATCGTGAACTCCCGCTGTGGCTGTGTCTGCGCATCCGGTGGGGGCGGAGCTGTGACGGCCCAGGTACCCGATAGCACCTCCCCGTCGTCGGTGTTCGCACCTAGATCAACCATGGTAATCAGGCTGACAGGCTCACCCTCACATATCGAGATGATGACCTTCAACTCGTCATCCGCGGCCAGACGCACCGCCATCCAGCCACTCGAGATAGGCCGGCAACCCGCAAGCAGGACGACTGTCACGAGGCCGACCACGACTGCGCCGACTCGGTGGAGGGTTCGGCCCACCTCGTACCTCATCTCTTCAGCCGTGAGGCCGATACGACTGCGCATGCGTACAGCACAGAAGTACAGCAACACGACCGGCCGAGGCCACTCCAGCATAACCACCGCTGACCGCCTGACCTTCGCGGACGCCCTTAACTGACCCGGGTGCGCATTGATGGCATCGAGACGGTCATGGCATCTGGCTGTCCGCTGAGTCGGCCACTGCACCAGAGCCGCGGCCCCGGATCGAGCCAGGTAACTGACCAAGCCCTCCGACCCTCCGCGCTGGCACGTTCCGTCGATGCCGGGCGGCTGGCGATCGTGGCTCCGTTCGAACTGACTGGAGGCTGCCCGTTCGTGGGACGCTTGCACTTGTGCAGGAACGAGCAGATGCGAGCAGACCGTATAGGTTCGACTTCTTCGAGGTCGTCCAGATCGTGGTCCCGACCATCGCCCCGCCAGCCGAACCGACGGAAGGTGTTGTGTTGGGCAGGGCGCAAAACGAGGTAGATGACTCGCGGACCTACTCCGTGTTGATGCTCGACGGCATGACCACCGCGTTCGATGAGACCGCATTGAGATCCATCGGTCGCTACGTCGCTCGCGAAGACATCTACACCGGCGCATCGATCCGCGTGAGCCCTCAAGGCGACCTGCTCCCACCAGCCGACGACCCAAGAGGGGCCGACGATGAGTCTTGACGACGTTCCTGCTGGCACGGTGTCGGCCGATGAGGTCGAGGCTGCCCGGTCCCCAACGGGTGGCTGGACTCGGGAGGTTCTGGCGAAGTGGGGCGTCCCGTGGCCTCCGCCGAAGGGGTGGAAGGCGCAGCTGACAGGACAGCGCAGCTCCTAGCCGGTCGAGCGCCCGACGACGCCAGCCGTGACGCCAACTGACCCGACCAGCAGCAAGCACCAGCCGCCCAGGCGTGATCATCCAGAGCGTTGACCGAACCCCAGACCCGGCTTGCCGCGACCTGAAAAGCGGCAGGTCGGCGAGGCGCCCGAGCTTCCGAGTCCGCAGCCAGAAGTTGGACGAATCTGCCATGATCCCTACATGAGTCCCAGCCCGCGACGCGTACCAACCTGGATCTGGATCGCTCTTGCACTCGTCTTGGTCTTCGCCGTCTGGGCGTTCATCGGAGACCTCGACACGTCGCGCTGAGCCGCCAGGAGTGGCCGCAATTTGGCCGCGAGGCACCCCCAGAAGACACCAGATGATCAACAACGCCGGGCACTGAAACCGCAGGTCAGCCCGCGTTCCGGCTAGTCGATTCGAGGCCTGTCGAGTCCTACGGATCAGAAGGTTGGGGGTTCGAATCCCTCCGAGCGCGCACCGCCTGACCAGCACAAACGCCACGTGCGCCGGATCGGGACCGCCGCCACTTTGACCCCGTAATTGACCAACGGGCGTTGTTCGGCCCTCCAGGTGGACTCTGCCACGACAGGAGCGGCTGGCGGTGAGTGGAGAGCCGCAGGGGCCACCCATCGAGTGGCCCACCGGGCTCGGCTCGCCCAAACCGAGGTCAGGAGCTGGGCGGGTGCTCAGCGACGCAGAACAGGTTGCTAGTGCGTACGGATCCGCGGCTTCGACCTCACCGTCGGCGCGCGCGTGATCAGCGGCATGAGCGAGTGGAGCATATCCTCGCTAGCTGCGACCGTCCTGACATGGCAGACACCGGCCGGCGCCTGGATCCGTTCGAACACACGGGGCGGACTGTCCAGCATCACCCGAGACACGACACGTGGTCAGATGTTGTCGGCGGTTGTCTGTTCAGGCGCCGGTCGAGGGCAGGGGACCGCGTTCGAGGATTTCGGCGAGGAGCTCGGCCGTGGCGGTGAGATGTTCCTGGTTCCAGGTCCATATGTTCCATCCCAGGTGGGTGAAGCCGATCTGCAGCTCGTAGCAGTGGTGGCGTACGGCGGCGTCGACGAGGGCGCTCTGGTCGGCTCGTAGGCCTGGGTCCTGGAGCAGTCCGGAAAGCGGGTCGGTGGCGGCGATCCCCGGGTAGAACACGGGCCCCCAGACACTGCACCAGGCGGCGTCGTAGAGGAAGTCACCGCGTAGCGAATTCTTCCAGGAAAGTACCGCTTGAATCCGGCGACAGTCCGGACTCACCAGCACGTTGCCGTGCAGGAGATCACCGTGGATGAGATCGCGGCGCTCGGGGCAGGCCGCGACCAGCGTCCTCACCCGGTCGCACACCGCTGCGGACAGTGCCGCGAGCTTCGGGTCGGCGTCCAGGGCGGCGCGCCATCCGTGCACCCGATTCCCCGGATCGTCCACCAGCCTGGCGAGGACAAGTTCGCGCCAACTGCGGGCCGGCGCGCCTGCCGGGTGCCACATCACCGGGGTACCGGGAGATGCGGGTACCCGGTAGAGCGCGACGAGCAGGCGGGTGAGGGTGGGGGCGACGGCATCGGCGCGCTCGACCGGTGTGTCCTCCAGGAACCGCCCGTGATGACGTACCGAGATGGCGTAGGCCTGCCCGGCCGGTGTGGTCCCCACCTCCCTGACCTGCGGTACCGGCAGATCCGGTCCGCTGAAGGCCATAGCCATCCGGTCGGCTTCGTACCAGGAACGCTCACGACCGAAGCGAATCACCAACTCTTCCCCGCCCGATCGGTAGGCCCATGCCGATGACCACGCCCCGCCGGTCAAGGGCTCCAGGTCGCTGGGAGTGCCGCCGGAATGCTGGGTGAGGAATGCGGCGACCTCTTCGTGCGTAGGCTGTTGCATCCCGCCAGTATCCGCCCAGGTCGTCCGCCGCTCCTGCATTGGCGCTGGCTTCGCGGGACGCTTTGCTAGCGTCCCTGGCCATGCCACGACACCTTCCTCCACCGGCAAGACCGCTGGGGCCGGACGCCGAGGGTCGGTGGGTTCGCCGTTGGACGTCACCGGAGTGGACGCGCACCGTAGACGCATGGGTGAGCCGCCGGCTCGCCGAGCAGGGCCGCCGGATCATCGGCGAACCCGTCACCTACCGAGCCCGCGTGTGGTCCGTGGTCCGCTGCTATCAGTCCATCGAAGGGCTGGTGTGGTTCAAGGAGACCAATCCCGGGCATCGGTTCGAGGCTGGCCTGACTGCTGCCCTGGCACGTCTGGTACCCGATGTCGTCGCCGCGCCGATCGCGGTGGATCGTGCCCGTGGCTGGCTGCTCACCAACGACCACGGAACGACACTCGACCATAAAGACGTCGCTGATCAGCCAACACGGTGCACCGTGGTCCGCGCATTGGCGCGGCTCCAATGCTCACTGCTCGGCCATCTCGAGGTGGGCGAGCACCCTGGGCTTGTCGTGCTCCCACCCAGCGCCGCCGGGGACCGGGTGCGCGCTGTCGCCCGCGACTGGGCTGCGTTGCCGGCGGGCCATCCACTCCACGCGGAATCGGACATGCTGGAACGGGCTGACCAAGCCGCGGGCGTACTGGATCGCTGCACTGCGCCCCTCAGCGGCGCTGTTCCACTCGACCTGGAAATCAACGACGTCTATGCCGCGAACATCTGCGCCGACCGCGGGGCCGGCACGCTACAACTGCGGTTCTTCGACTTCGGCAATGCACTCTGGGGCCACCCGTTCGTCACACTGCACGGCTTCCTCGACTCGGTGGAGGAGTGGAACAACGCCCCGTTGTCATCTTCGGACCGCGAAGCGCTCTGCGACAGCTACCTGATGGTGTGGCGCGAACACCTCCACGCCAACCCACAGCTGCTGCACCGGGACCTCGCCGCAACCCGAGTCCTGGTCCACGTGCACCGGCTCGTCTCCTGGCTGCGTCTTGTCCCGTACGCCGATCCGACCGAAATCCGAACCAGAGCAGAGATACCACGGCAGCAGATGGCCAGCATCGCGGCACTGGCGGACTGACGTTCCCTCTGGGATACGGACCTGGCTCGCTCCCCGCCCTTCGTCCCAGGCGAACTCGATCACGATGTACGTCTCTAATGTGGGACCACATCCAGGCATATGGGTGATCGTCGACAGATGATCAGGATGCTCTGCGTCGTGACCCTGACGCGTCCTCACCCCGAGCGGCTTGATCAGCTGAGACACTCGCTGTTCGGAGATATCGAGTACGCGGGCGATGTCTGCGCCCGTGAACCCGCGATTCTTGAGTGTGTGAAATACCGTCGGCAGGGGCTCGGGCTGGTCAGATGACCGGCCCGAGGCCCTGCTGTCATGTTCAACCGATCCGTCCGGTGCTATTAGCCAGCTTCCTGGCAGGGACTCTTCACACCGTTGCTCTCCAATGAGATGTACTTGCCCGACTCATCGATAGCGCGAACGGTCCAGGTTATGTCTTGGTCCACGCCGTAGAAGTTGGCAATGGTTGACTGGGAACCGGAAAACCACACTCCGTCGGCGAAGATCCTGTAGCCGAACGCGTCCGGAATGGCCGTCCACTGCAGGACGAGTTCCTGGCCGATGCACCCCGGGGGATGCATGGTGATCGCCTGCTGCGTCGACGTGGTGCCCACAGCCTGTGAAGCGGGCTCGGCGGTGGTAGCGGCGGTGGCTGGTGCTGCCCCCATCAGCAGGGCACCAGCGACCAACGCGGCCGCCCCCCATGTCCGTGCCGCGCGGGCTGTTTTCATTGCCATACTCGGCCCTTCCCGTGTCGTGATGAGCGATTGCGTGTGAGGCCTCACCTGCTCACACGACTGGAGTGACGCATCCGTTCATCCCTGGTCCGGCGATGGCCAAGCTCCTGGGTTGGGTCGGCTACGAGGAACCCTGATCGGCCACCGCCTTCTCCTTGGCGGACAGGCCGCCCTGGAAGGGAGGAGCCGGCGGGTACCGCGACTCGGACTCCAGCGAGACGGCTTCGACGTGGCGAGCCAGGCAGTGTCGTGGCACCTACTCAGGCGGGTGTGCGAGCAATTTCTCGGAGGGTGGCGATGTCGTGGACATCCTTCGGGCGCCATGATCGACCGTTGCGAAGCTTGGGAAAGTGCTCCTTCATCGCAAGCATTCCAGCGACGCTCATCGCCGGGACGGCATGGCCGTCAAGCACGCCGGGTAAATTGCTGAAGGAGTCGGCAGGGAACACCCAGTCAGACCAACGGCCCTGTGTGCGGAACGTGCCGTCCGGATGCGCATCGAAATACGCGGTGCTGAAGGCGACACCGTTCCAGGCGAACTCGCGCGACTCCTCGGGCGGCTGCGTGTCCAACAGGACGGCGCCCTCCTCCACAAGCGCCGCCGTGCCGCGCTCGCCGTCCGATCTCTCGACCCAGAACTCGATGTCGCCGTGCTCGCGGGTGATCCGACCGATCCGAGCGTCGAGGCCCCACCCTCCGAACAACCAGGCCGCCACTGCCGCTCGGCGTAAGACGTCGAGGACAGCGTGGATGCTCACCAGTTGGGCGCGACCGCGCCGGTATAGCATCTCTGCAGGCGTCTCGCTCGACATCTTTCCATCTCCACTTGGACTCCAAGCTGGTCATGCCCGCCGGGCATGCTAACGCCCTTGCCACAGGAGCGCTGAACGGTTATGGATCCCGGCCGGCGCTACCGGCGGATCGAGCCCATCCGTCCCTAGAATCGGAGGTCGATCGCTGATCCGAGTGGGCAAGGGGGCCGAGGGTGGGGTCGACCATCACGTTGTCGGAGGCCGACTGGGAATCGCATCGCCCTGCGGTGTTCGGGGCGGCCTACCGGATTCTCGGCACCGTGGCCGAGTCCGAAGACGTGATGCAGGAGGTCTGGTTGCGTGCCGCCACGGTCGACCTGTCCGAGGTGCGGGATCTGCGGGCCTGGTTGGTGACCCTGGCCGCGCGTACGTCCTACAACGTGCTGAAGTCGGCGCGCGTCCGGCGCGAGTCCTATGTCGGGCCCTGGCTGCCCGAACCGCTGCTGACCGGGCCCGACGCCGCCGCACAGGTGCTCATGGACGAGTCGGTCAGCACCGCGATGCTGGTGCTCATGGAGAGGCTCACCCCCGCCGAACGCGTCGCACTGGTGCTGCACGACGTCTTCGACTTCCCGTTCGGCCAGATCGCCGAGGTGCTTGGCGGCACGCCCGCCGCCAGCCGCAAGCTCGCCTCCCGTGCGCGGGCGCGGGTCGCAGCGGTCGAGGAGCTGCCCCGGGCGTCCAGGGCTGAGAGCGAACGCGTGCTCAAGGCGTTCAAGGCGGCCGCCGACGCGGGGGACATGGCCAAGCTGGTCGAGTTGCTGAACCCCGAGGCCGTCTATGTCGGCGACGGCGGCGGCAAGGTGACCGCCGCGCGCAGGCCGGTCCACGGTGCCGAGACGATCGCCCTACTGGCGATCAGGCAGATCGAGATCAGACGCCCCGACGCGTTCCAGATCATCGAGGTGAACGGGTCCCCGGCCTTGGCGACCTACCGTCGTGGCGAGCTGGTCTGGCTGGACACCGTGGAGATCGTCGACGGGCGGATCACGGAGTACAGGAGACTGGCCAATCCCGAGAAGCTCGCTCGTATCGGTCACATCTGAAGCCGCCATCTTGTCTCCCTGCCGAACCCTCCGATCCCGGGGGGGCGAGGCTCAGGAGAGGACAAACACGATGGGACACGTGGTGATCATCGGAGGCGGTTTCGCGGGTGTGTGGAGCGCGGCGGGAGCGGCGCTGGTACGCGGAGACGCCGACCTGCGGATCACGCTCATCGCGCCGAACGAGCACCTGGTGCTGCGGCCGCGCCTGTACGAGCCGGAGCCGGACCTGGCCAAGGTGGAACTCGGCAGGATCCTCGAGCCGATCGGCGTCGAGCACCTGCGGGCCGCGGTGAGCACGATCGACACCGACCGCCGCGTGGTCGTGGCCGACGACGAGGAAATCGGATATGACCGGCTGGTGCTGGCGGCGGGCAGCAAGCTCGTTCAACCCCAGGGCCTGCCCGGCGCGGAACGACTCTTCGACATCGACACCCTGGCCGGTGCCCGGCGGCTGACCGAGCATCTGCGCGACCGCAAGGACTACTCCGCCGTGGTCGTCGGCGCCGGGTTCGTCGGCTTGGAGGCCGCGACCGAACTGGCCGCCCGGGGCCGGGTGCTGCTGGTGGACCGGTCGGGGGTGGTCGGACACCAGCTCGGCCCGGGCCCGCGCGAGGAGATCGAGTCGGCGTTGGACGCCCTGGGCGTCGAATGCCGCCTCGGGACCACGGTGACGGAGGTCGGCGACGGGTACGCCGTCCTTTCCGACGGCACCACGGTCGAGGCGGATGCGGTGGTCTGGTCCGTGGGAATGAGGGCCAGCGAGCTCACCCGGCAGATCTCCGACGAACTCGACCACCTCGGCCGGGTTCCGGTGGACCAGCGGCTGCGCGCCCTTCCCGAGGTGTTCGTCGCCGGAGACACCGCCGCCGCGGCGTTCGACGCCGAGCACACGGTCATGCAGGCCTGCCAGCACGCCACCCCGCTCGGCAAGGTCGCCGGATACAACGCGGCGGCAGACCTGCTGGGCGTGCCGCTGCGCGACTTCACCCCCGGTCCGTACGTCACCTGCCTGGACCTGGGCGCCGCCGGTGGGATCTTCACCCGGGGCTGGGACCGCAGAGTGATGGCCTCAGGCGCGGAAGGCAAAGAGATCAAGGTGCGGATCAACCAGGCCATCCACCCGCCGGTCGACGACGCCCCGAAGATCCTCGCCGCCGCCGACAGGGTCCACATCGAGCTCCCCTTCTTCCCCCGCTCCGAGGAAGAGGCGGCGGCATGACTCCCGCACCCCTCCAGGACGCGGCGTGCGACAGGCGCCGCGGACGTTCGCGCCCTGGTGCGCCCGGGAGCGCATGTGCCTGAGGGCGTGGACGTCGCGATCGGAAGCCTCGAAGAACCGGACCGACTGCTCGCGGCATTGAGCGGAGTCGAGGTGGTCTTCCTGGCGTGGCCGTTCCTCACCACCGAGGGTGCGCACGCCGTGCTGGAGGCGATCGGCCAACACGGCCAGCGCCTGGTCTACCTGTCGTCGATCGGCGTGGGCGGCCGTCCCGAGGAGCTGGTCGATCCCATCTTCACACTGCACGCTGACATGGAGAGCCTGATCGATGCGTGCGGCCCGCCGCGTACCGTGCTGCGTTCGGACACTATGGCCAGCAACGCTCTGGGCTGGGCCGAACAGATCCGTACCGCCGGGATCGTGCGTGGCCCGCTCACCGCGCCGACGGCGGTCATCGATCCGCGCGACGTCGCAGCCGTCGCGGCCTGCGCGCTCACCGACGACGTGCACGTGGGTGCGACCTACCGGCTGACCGGACCCCAGGTGATCAGCCCCCCAACAGGTCCGGGCGATCGGCACGGCGATCGGGCGGGACCTTCGCTTCGAAGAAGTCCCTGTCAAGGATGCGCGAGCACAGATGCTTGCCGACGGCCGCCCACCCGCCCTGGTGGACGCCCTGCTGTCGGCAGCCGAGACCCGCTCGGCCTCGACCCTGGTCACCTCGACCGTCGCAGACCTCACCGGGGAATCGCCGCACAGCTTCCTCCACTGGGCGCGCGATCACAGCGACGAGTTCCGTTGGCCGAGCCGCAGGTACCCAAGCGTTTCCGTGCTTTTCAGACGTCGGCTGGTAGCCTCGACGATCCTTCCGACGTTGACGAGGACCACATGGCAGGCAGGGCAGACACACTCCACGGGGTGTCCTATGTCATGCCGGTGCTCAACGAAGTCGAGCACATCGAGGCGGCCGTCGAGAGCCTCATCGGGCAGGACTATGCGGGCCCGTGCGAGGTCGTCCTGGCGCTCGGACCGAGCGTGGACGGCACCAACGAAGTGGTCTCGCAGATGGCGCGGGACGACCCGCGGATCCGCAGCATCCCGAACGAGCTCGGTTCGACTCCCGGTGGCCTCAATGCGGCGATCAGGGCTTCGAGCTACCCGATTGTCGTGCGAGTGGACGCCCACTCAGTTTTGCCGCCCGCTTACACGCGTATCGCGGTGGAGACTCTCTTGCGCACCGGCGCGGACAACGTTGGCGGCATCATGAAAGCCGAGGGCACGACGCCGTTCGAGAAGGCGGTCGCTCACGCATATGGCGCCCGCGAAGGGCTCGGTGGAACGCCACATCACGTCGGCGGCGAGGAAGGTCCGGCCGAGACCGCATACCTTGGCGTCTTCCAGCGGCATCGTCTCGTCGAAGTCGGCCTTTTCGACGAGGGGATCAGGCGTGGACAGGACTGGGAACTCAACCGCCGCATGCGCGCGAACGGCGGAACTGTCTGGTTCACGCCCGAGCTCGAGGTCGTCTATCGTCCGCGCTCGAGCCTACGCAGGCTCGTCCGCCAATTCGTCTCGACCGGCATCTGGCGAGGCGAACTCGCACGTCGGTTCGGCGCCGAGAACTCTTTGCGCTACTTCGTTCCGCCGTTAGCGGTGCTTGGGGTGCTCGGCGGCGCCATCCTCGGGATCATCGGTTTCGGCGCGGGCTTGGGGTGGCTGTTGATCGGCTTCGCCGTTCCCGCGCTCTACGTACTGTTCGTCGTTGTCGCGTCGACCATAGCGACGCGCGAAGGGATCCGCACCGGGCTGTGGTACCTCGTAGTCCTGCCATGCATCCACGTCGGGTGGGGCATGGGCTTCATCCTCGGATTCCTGAAGCTGACGAGAAACATCGCAGTTCACACGGGAAGGTGACCGCTTGTCGCTGCGACTGGAGACGATCACTCCGGAGAACGTCGGCGATAGTCGATGCGAAGTGGCCGACGGCAATGACCGTGCGGCGGGGTTTCGGCACAAGGTCGACCACCGCCTCGGTCGCGACCGACCGGGGTGTTCCTTCTCCATTTTTCGCACAGGTCAGGAGACCATTTCAAGACTTATCTTTCGGCGTCCAGTGCCACAGACTCATGCCCCATGGATGAGATCGGGGTGCGCACTGAACGACACGGGGAGACTGCGGCGGTGAGAGCACGGCTCCAGCACGTCTACTGGATCGGTGGCGGGAGCGGTGCGGGGAAGTCCACCATCGCTCGTCGCCTGGCCGATCGGCACGGTCTGCATCTCTACTCGACAGATGACGTGATGTCTGATCACGCCAGCCGGAGCACACCCGAAGACTGCCCGTACCTGAGCGAGTTCGTGGCCATGGACATGGACGAGCGATGGGTGAACCGACCTCCGGACACCATGCTGGAGACGTTCCACTGGTGGCGGGGCGAGGGCTTCGGCCTGATCGTCGAGGATCTTCTCCGCCTTCCGAGAGAGCCTCGCATCATCGTCGAGGGCCACCGAGCGTTGCCAGGCCTCGTGAAGCCTCTCCTCGCGGCGCCCACCAACGCCGTTTGGCTCCTCCCGACTCCCGACTTCCGCCGGGCTGCGTTCGACAGCCGGGGTTCGACCTGGGAGATAGCGCGGAAGACCAACAATCCGAAACGTGCTCTGCACAACCTGCTCGAGCGTGATCGACTGTTCACGAACCGCCTTTGCAAGGAAGCAGCGAGTCTCGAACGACGCGTCATCGACGTCAGCACCACGATGACCGAGGATGACTTGGCTGAGCGGGTAAGCGAGGCGCTCGGACTCTGAGCCGCGCATTAGCATGCGCTGATCAGGAGTCCACCCCGCCCGACGCGGTGGTGAGGGCGCCGTCGTTGCTCGTCCTGATGTCGAAGCCGGCCTTGCGCAGCCGTTCCAACAGGCCCGGGAATCCGTCGGCGACATGTTCGGGGACGCGATCGATCTCGTCGAGGGCTGCTTGCACCATCGGGTCGTCCTCGCCGGCAATGCGGTAGATGACCTGATCGTCGTACGTCGTGACCGTGTAGGTCAGGAACGGACAGCATCCCGCCTCCCGTTCGGCGAGGTCGCGCACCCACGCTTCGACACCGGCGCGGGCGGTGAACCGCCAGATGACGGCGTCGTCGGTGCGTTCCCGTCCGGCGAGTGCGTGGTCGAACAGTCGCGCGTACTCGGCCATTCGTTCCTGCGGGGTGTCGGAGGCGGTGGTCATGTCGCAGACGAGGGGAGCGGAGCTGGATGAAGTAGTCACTCCACGACCGTAGACTCTGGACCTATGTCCAGGGTCAAGGGTTTGCGATGAAGATCGGTGAGGTGGCCCGGCGTGCCGGAGTCACGATCGACACGATCCGGTTCTACGAACGACGCGGCGTGCTGTCGGCGCCGGCCCGCCGCCCGTCGGGGTATCGCGAGTACGGCGAGGACACGGTGGGGCGTATCCAGTTGGCGAGACGGATGAAGTCGTTGGGGCTTTCGCTCGACGAGATCATCGACGCGCTCGCCGCGCATGACGCCGGTCCGGTGACGTGTGAGTCGGAGCGTTGGCGGTTGGATGCCGCACTCGATCGGGTCGATGCGCGGATCGCGGAGTTGAAGGCGTTGCGAAAAGAGATCGTCGCCGCCCGAACGGCGTGCGAGCAGGGGAGCTGCACGTTCGTCACGGGCGGCGCGTGAGGAGACTGGCGCCCGTGAGTATGACGAAGTCGTTGCTGCTGTTCGTCGCCGCCGCCGTTGCCGAGATCGGCGGCGCCTGGCTGGTCTGGCAGGGGGTCCGCGAGCACAAGGGGTGGATCTGGGTCGGCGCCGGCGTCCTCGCGCTGGGCCTCTACGGATTCGTCGCGACGCTGCAGCCGGACGCGCACTTCGGCCGCATCCTGGCTGCGTACGGCGGGGTGTTCGTGGCCGGGTCGCTGGCCTGGGGTATGGCCGTGGACGGGTTCCGACCGGACCGGTACGACGTGGCCGGAGCCCTTATCTGCCTGGTCGGGGTCGCGGTCATCATGTACTCCCCGCGAGTGGCCTGAGCTTTTCCAGCCGGGCCGCCCTGGACGCGGCGCAGGTGTGTGCGGGTCGGTACGACCGCGGGTGCGAGATCGTCGCCGAGTGGGCGCGCGTACAGCCGGCGGTTGAGCACCACCAGCTCCGGTATGACCAGCACGAGCGCGGCGCCCTCCCGTAGTCAGGCCGGGCATGTGCCACTCTGCGCTTGCCGGGGTTAGGGTAACCTAATAGAGTGCCACTTTAGGGAAGCCTCACCTTATGGTGTGGCGTTGATGGGCTCCGCCTCGGACCGGCAACCGCCGGGGCTGACAGTGGAGCCTTCGTACGAAGGAGTCCGGGTGCACCGCAGGATCGTCGCCGCGTTCGTCGCGGGCACCGCTCCGGAGGAACCCTCCTCATGATCATCTGCCACTGTGAAGTTGTGACCGACGGCGCTGTCGTCGAATCGATCAATGGTGGCGCCCGAACGCTGGCGAACATCTGCAAATCCACCGGTGCCGGACGAGGCTGTGGCGCGTGTGTCTTCTCGCTCAAGCGACTGCTGTGCGAGCATGAGCCAAGCAGTGCGTCGCCGGAGGTGGAAGTTGCAGCCAGTTAGTCCACGCGTGGTCGAATTGCTCAACGATGCCCTGACTCTCGAACTCACCGCCACCAACACCTACTTCCTGCACGCCCGCATGTGTGATCACTGGGGCTTCGGACATCTCGGCAAGGTCTTCTACGACCTGTCGATCGAGGAGATGCGGGACGCCGACGACCTGATCCGCCGGATCCTGTTGTTCGACGGGCACCCGAACGTGCAGCGGCTCAACCCCATCCAGGTCGGCGAGTCCCCCGAGGAAGTTCTCCGGCTGGCGTACGACAGCGAGAAGGTGGCCGTCGCGCAGTTCAACGCCGGTGCACAGGAGTGCCACCAGCTCGGCGACCACGGTACGGCCGCGGAGTTCGAGGACATGGTGCGCGACGAGGAAAAGCACGTCGACCTGTTCGAGAGCCAGCTCGACGCCATCGAACATGTGGGCATCGCCCACTACCTCGCCCAGCAGATCAACCACGGTAGCTCAACCGACTAAGGTCCCGTGGGTCCTGCAGGGGCGGAGGCGTTGGGCGTACGTCCACCTTTCCGTCGTAGGTGTGCTGGTCACGGTGGGATGTGGCCTGGCTGACGGGGGTTGGGCCCGATCCCTCGCGGGGCGTACGACAGCTGAACGCAGGCCCAGGCTCTGCGACCCGAACTGTCCTGCGGCCAGCGCGCTGCCCTCGGAACGTCCGGCACAGCTCCCCCTCGCCGAGCGCCTGCAGGAATCCGCTGCGCTCTCCTCTTGGCGAGGCTTACTGACCGAACTGCTGGTGATCTACGAGCACCCGGAGTGAGCAGATCAAAGGTTGCGAACCTCTCCATGGAGGGGGAGGTCGAACCACATCAGCTCGGCTGGCCCCACTACGGTCGTTCCGACCTCAGCGAAGCCAACCTTGCGGTACAGCGAACGCGCAGGCGGGTTGTTCGACGGAGTGTGGGTGACAACCGCATCAAGCTCGTTGCTGACTGCCCAGTCGATCAATGTGCGGCAAAGAAGGGCTCCGACACCTCGTCGGCGACACTCCGGAGCTATCCGCATCCGGCTGAGGTGCGCCACGCTGGTACGACCCTCGGTGAGGCCCGGTGGAACGTCGGTACCGGGAAGATCTGCGCCCACCATGCCAACCAATACCTCGCCATCTCCACGGGGTTCGACAGCCACCCAGAACGCGAGGTAGCACTCCTCGATGCGTTCCAGATCCGTGAACCATCCGGGCGGCTCAGGGCCCTTGTGCCACGGTGGCAACACGCGATCGTGCAGTGTCCGGATATGTGGGCGGTCAGCTTCCCGATACCGACGCACGGAGATCACCTCGAGCATCCTGGCAACCCCAGCGGGCGCCAGCAATCGAGTTTCAGGCCCGCGGTGCAAGATGCAGCCTCAACGCGGTCAGGTGCACGCCTCGAGAACCACGTGGTTCTTGCCGGGGTGGTCGATGACTCCAAGGCCAGCAGACTCGAAATGACGCGCATATCGCCTCGCGATACTCGCGTGTATGACCGCGAAGACCTTGCCGAACTCCGCGCGTTTCACCAAGCCGGCCATGAGCTGCGCCGACTCGGACGCATTGACGTGGGTCGGGACGTTACAGACCGTGAGTGGAGTCATCGGTACGCGGAGTGGATCGGGATCGCAAACCAATTCGAGCGGCACGTTGAGATCGGCGGCATTCTGCCTCGCCAGCCACATCGCCAGGCAGTCGACCTCCGTGCCCACCGCGGACTTTGCTACGGAGTTCAGCACGAGGCCAATTGCCAGCGGCCCGTATCCGGTACCTATGTCTGCCACGACGTCGACGGCCCGATAGTTGAGGGCGACTTCGAGCAGGAGTGCGGTTCCCTCGTCTACCTGGTGTGGAGAGAAGACCCCATAGTCCGCACGCAGTCTCGCCTCATGGGCCCCGAGGTGAGCGATGAAGGTTGCTGGTTCTGGAAGCGACTGCGCGTTGGGGGGCGTACCTCTCAGACACATCAGCCGACCCTGGCGCTCCGTCTCGAGGTTCCAGCCGATTCCTTCCAGAAGACGCTTCACGGCGTTGGGTCCTTGCCGCTTGTCGAGGTACCAGGAGATCTCTGCGTTCGGCTGGGCGAGGCGCGTGGCAAGCCAGGCGAGGAGCGGCACCAAACTCCGTGGCCGGTACGAAGGAAGGTGAACGTCGACGCGCGGCGCCAAGGGCGGATTCTCCTCAGGGAGCACGTCATGGAGCCCGCGGACCTCTGAGGTGTATGGCGCTGCCGCGGCCAGGTCGCTGGCAGTGAATCCGACAAACCCGTCCTCGCGGTCCACCGTCTCGGGTAAGCCGATATGCCAACAACGAACTGAAGCGCGACTCAAAGGGGACCTCCAATCTGAGCCTTGAACGGTAGCCCTAGTCCGTGGAGCTCAGCGCGCGAAGCTCCGCTACCCGGTCGGGGTGCTCGGTGGGCAGGTCGAGGCGTCCGTAGAGCCAGAGCAGTAGGTCGGTCGTCGTGCCGGTGACGGTCGCCGGACCGGCCGCGCCCGGCGCCCAGAGCAGGGCGGCGCGGGCGTCGGCCTGGGAGATCGTCCACGACGATCCGGCGTCGGTCGCGGTGAGGACGACCGGGCCGGAGAGGGATCGACCCAGCCGCCTAACGTCGTCCTGGTCTGCAAGAGAACAGGTGAGGAACTCCTCGACCGCGTCGGCCGCCACCTCGGTCCGCATCGTCCATGCCGCACCGGCGGCGTGCGCGGCGTCCCAGTGGTGCACCGCGGTTTCCTGAACCTGGTGCCTGGTGATGAACCCGATGTCGCGGCGGTCCGGGAACCAGGTCCAGACGGGCGCCGCCTGGTCCGCGTCACGGAGTACGTCGACGAGTTCGGCAGCGCCGCGCTCGAATGTGGCGACGAGATCGTCCCGGTCCGGACGCTGCGGGCGACGGGAATCCTCGGGTGGCGCCGCCAGGCGGTCGGCGGCGATCGTACGCCAGAACCAGTGCACCTCGGTCAGGTGCCGGACCAGTGAGGCGACGTCCCAGTCTGGGCACTGCTCGACCCGGGCGTCCAGGTTGCCCCGGACCGCGTTGGCGAAGCCGTGGGAGTGGTGGGTGATCGCGGTGACGCACGCGTCTGTGGAGAGGCTCATGGCACGCACCTTAGGCAGCGACCCGGACATCGGCGCAGCTGGCGGTGGTCTGCCCCGGGTCAGGTGCCGGCAACAATGTGACATCGGGAAGCGACGTTTCGTCGGATAGCGACGTCTTCCGATGCAGGCAACGATCGCAGGTCCGGCCTGGCGCCACGGTCACCTGCTCCGAGCTGGGGTTCATGCCAAGAGTGTCGCGACCCGTTCGGCGATTTGGACAGTCCCGGGTCGTGCGGGACGGGGAGCCGTGCGCTTCCAGCAGGCGTGGAGCAGGGCGCGAGCCTGCGTCCAACGGACCACGCGGTCTCGGTCGAGTTCGGCAGCTTCGGCGAAGATCGCCAACCGGCGACGGAGATTGGCGCAGAGATCGTCGGCGGCCAGCTGACGCTGAAAGCCGCCGATCGCCACGCTCACCGCCTCGTTCGCCGGGTCCCCCGCAAACCCCTTGGGATCGATGGCGAGCCAGGGTTCGCGTGTCGCTCGTACGACGTTCTTGTAGTGCAGGTCTCCGTGGACGAGCGTGTCCGGTTGCTCGCGACCGAGCTCCCGGATGGTGCCAAGTGCCGCATCGACGACCTGGCGCGGCACGTTGTCGGAGAGTGCCTCGTAAGCATCGAGGAGCTGGCGCTCCTGCGCCTCCGCGTGTTCGCTGAGCCGTGGAACGTCCGGTGGGGCCGGGATCGCGAGCCGGTGGGTAAGGCGTCCGCACACGGCTGCGGCCTCGTCGTCATCGTCGAGATCGACCAAGGTGCTGTGCTCGACCCGCTCGAGAAGCATGGCGAATCGCGCATCGTCACGCTCGAACAGCAACACCGCCCCACGGCCCGACCACAAGGCGAAGGCCGTCGGCTCGTGGACGTTGCCGGGGTGGGGAAAGGAGACCTTCAGGACCGCGGGAGAGCCGTCGCGACGCTGCACAGGTACGACGATCCCGACCCTGCCGTGCATCACCGGTCCTGTAGGGGTACAGGTCCAACGCCCGAGGAGCTCCTTGACGAGGCTGGGCAGCGAGGCGATCCATCGCGCACCTTCCACACCTTCGCGATCGGTGATCTCGCGTGCGAACTCAGGAGGCACATCGATCATCGAGGCAGCCTAATGGCTTCGACACCAGCGTCCCGCCGCGACGAGACCTTCCTTGTCATGCGAGGTCGAGGGCGACCACCTCGTGGTCGGTGATGCCCGCGACCGTCACCTCGGCAACGCCGTCGGACACCTGCACCTGCGCGGATGTGTCCGCCCGCAACAGGTGTGCCCGGCCGACCCGAGCCCCATCGGGCAGGACCACCCGTACCCGCTGCTCCCCGAGAGGAATCAGTTCGCGGAACGCCCCTCGCATCAGCATCGGGTTGGTGAGGTTGACGAGGTGGACTGTCAGCGATGTGGGCTGCCGCCAGACGGTGACGTCGACGATGCCCTGACCCGAGACCGTGACCGGGTGTTCCTCGCGCGTCGCCCATGCGACCGCGTTGCGCAGGAGCCGGCCATGGTCGGGATCCAGCACCTCCCAGAACGTCCGGTCGATGTCCCAGGGGAAGTAGACGACCCGCCCGGCCCCGACCTCGCGAAGAACGACCGAACGCTCCCCAGCATCGGACTCAGACTGGGTTTCGCGAGGATAGACCTCTTCCATGGGCAGGTCGGGGTGGGACGGGACGAACGTCAACGGACGCGGCGACGACTCGTCCAGTACCTCCACAGGCACCCGACCGACCCCATGGATGATGCGCGATGCGTCGTCGAGTCCCTCGAGAAGTGCGTGCCGCCGGCCGGTACGCGGATCCTCCCGCAGCCGGATGTAGGCGTTCCTGATGCCCGTCTCGGTGTCCCTGGCCGGGGCGACGCCGAACAGATCCTCCAAGCCGAAGCGGGTACGCCGAACACCCCATTCGTCGTACAGCGAGGTCTCGTGCGTGGCGACCACACTGCCTCCACGGGCGACGAACTTGCGGATCTGGTCGCACTGGGCGTCCGAGAGGGCAGCGATGTTGGGAAGGACGATCGTCGAGAAGCTGTCGAGCACGTCGGGAGTCAGCATCCCGTCGTGCACCATCTCGAACGGAATTCTCCCTTCGAGCAGGGCTTGGTAGACGCCGGAAATGTGATCCTCGACCTTGAGGCCTGCCGCCCCACCACCGTAGAACTTCGCGGTCTGCTGCGAGTAAACGACAGCCACCCGGGCAAGAGGCACCTGATCGCGGAAATAGCGTTCCCATCTGTGGTGCCACCGGTAGAGGTCCTCGACCACCTTCAGCCAGCGGCCGTCGTGTACCACGCCGGCGAACTTCGTGAACCACGGGCGCATGCCGTTGGCGACGCTCTCCGCCACCCAGATGCGGATCTCGTCGCCGCTCTGTGTCGAGTCCTTCCAACGGTGGGTACCTTCCAGGCCGACACTGAAGATCCCGCCGATCGGCTTGTCCCTCATGGTGGCGCGGTATTCCTTGGCGTTCTTTCCAGCCGCCCAGGCTGTGACGATGCCGGAACGCCCTTGTTTGTCTGCGAAGGCAGTGTCGGCGACCCGGGCGAACTCGCTCATGTCGAGGTCGCTCAGGGCGCCGCCCCCAGAATTGGGAATGAACCGCGCATCGGGATTCGCCGCACGGATCGCGGTGTCCCACTGCCGGCACAGCGCAAAGAGGCGTTGCTGCCGCCAGACGATGTAGGCCCTGCGCGCAGGATCCTGCGGATCATCCGTCCGGGGAAGATCCATTCCAGCCGTATCTCGGAAGTTGCGCTGGCAGTGCTCGCAGTAACACATGCCAGATCCGGTCCACCGGTTGCTGAAAATGCCGTCGACGTCGTAACGAGCCATGATCTCGGCATTCACGTCAGGCATGTACGCGAAGTTGTACGGCCCCAGCGCGCAGGTCACCCACGCGTCGGGCGTCGACCAGTGGCGGCGCTTGTCACCGTCGGCGTCGACGGCGATCCAGTCCGGGTGTGCGTCGAGGACCGGCTGATGCACCGCGTGCGGGTCGGTACGCGCGAGCACGGCCATTCCCCTGGCCCTGCAGCCCGCGACGAGTTCGCCGAACGGGTCTCCACCGTTCATCCACCGGCTGCGATGGTGCAGCGGAACGTCGGTCGGGTAGTAGGCGACGTATCCGCCCGCGCTCAGGCAGACAGCGTCACACTTGGTGCGTTCGAAGTAGTCGAGCCAGAAGTCGACGTCGTACTTCACCGGGTCGTCTTCGACAAGCGTGAGCTGTCCCCACCGCATCACCTGATCGAACCACATCCGACGGTTCCCTTCTCCCGCTCCGGGCGAGGGCTGCCTCATGTGCTGATGAAGAACTGTTCGGGGTTGCACGGTGCGGGGTTCGGATAGATGTAGGAGGCCGGCATGTGCTTCGGAACGTTGTGGAAGTTGTTGCGGACGACGCCGTAGCCATCTCCTGGAATGCTGATGCCGATGACGTAGAACTCGTCCGCGGCGATCTCGAGGATCTGCTTCATGAGAGCCTTGCGTGTCTCCGCGTCGGCGGCGAGCTTCAACTGGTCGTACAGCTGCATCTGCTTTCGGGCGGCGGCCGGTGGACGTTCGACGCCCGCGCTCGCCTCGTCGCCGGAAAGGCCCTGGTACCACGCCTGCCAGGCTGAGCACCACATCGAGTTTCCGTCGAAGGGGAAGAAGTACCTCGGGTCGAGGATCACCGCCTCGCCGCTTCCGCCACCGAAGCGGTGAATGGTGGCGTCGAAGTCGGCGTTCGTCCTGACCCGCTCCTCCCACAGCGAGCGGTCCATGGCCGTGATGTTGACGCTGATGCCGACGGCCTCCCACTGGGCCTTGATGAGCTGTGCCATGTCGACGAATACCGGCCGGCCGTTGTCGATGTCGAAACCGATGGTGATGCGCTTGCCGTCGGGACCCAACCTGAACTTGCCGTCACGCTCGGTGTAGCCGGCCTTGTCGAGGAGCTCGTTGGCCTTGTCGACGTCGTACTCGGTGTACTGCGTGGCGAGCTGTTCGTTGTAGTGCTCCGAGTCCGGCAGCGGTGCCGCCTGCCAGGGCTTTCCCTGCCGCAGCAGCACGATGTCGATGATCTCCTCGCGGTTGAGGGCGTGGGAGAGTCCGATGCGGACGTCCTTGTTCTGGAAGAACTCCCGCATGGCCGGGACCTTGTGGTTCAGGTTGAGTTGGATCACACCGGCGTTGGGTTCGGCGAAGGTTGTGGTGTAGAAGTCGTACCCGCCCTCCTTCCGCCCGCGGGCGATCACCGGCTTGTTCTCCGGGACGGCGAAGAACTGGTCCTCCATATCGATCTCGCCGTTGACCACCATGAGGGTCAAGGTGTTGGTGCTGTCGCCCTGCATGACCCGATAGTCCAGCTTGTCGATGTACGGCAGCTGCCTGCCCCTGGGGTCGACCTTCCAGTAGTACGGGTTGCGCTCCGCGATCGCGCGACCGGATCCGCCACTGGGAGGCTCGCTGAACGTCCAGGGATGCAGCAGCGGCTGACTCTTCACGGCATAGCGCACGCTGTCGTCGTCGATCCCGCCCATGTTCTGGAACAGCTGCACCCAGTCTGACTGGTTGTGCTCCTTGACGAGGTCGTCGACGGTGTCGTTGTACTTCGGGTGGAACTCGCTGAGGTAGTGCTTGGCATATCTCACCGGCGCGTCGCCGCCGGGCTGGGCAAGTTTCTGGAGGAAGAGCCCATGAGCCTTGGGGAACTCGAACACGACGGTGTGGTCGTCCACCTTCTTCACGCTGCCGAGCTCACCCTCGATGAGCATCCAGCTCGGCGGCACCGGCGTGAGTTCCTTGTTGAGAACGACATCCTCGTACCAGAACAACACGTCGTCGGCGGTGAACGGCTTCCCATCCGCCCACCGCATGCCGTCGCGGAGCTTGAACGTGTACGACGTGCCGCCTCCGCCGATCTCGAAGGACTCGGCCACGTTGGGAATGGGAAGAGGCTTCCAGTCAGGCGTCCAGCGCACCAGGCCCTCGTATCCCTGGAACCGGTTCAGCTGGGAGAAGGAGCCGGAGCCGCCGGTGAGGCCCATGTGCCAGGAGCCGCCGTACGTACCAAGTCGGTCGACCGGCTCGACCACCATCGGGCTCGTGGGGAGGCGTTCCGCAAGGGGTGGGAGATCGCCACTCTTGACCAGACTGGCGAGGCTCGGCGCCTCCTTGTCCTTCAGTTGCGCGCCGCCGCCACCTTTCTGCTGGGGCTTGGTGGAGAGCGCGTCGCATGCCGGGAGGGAGGTCAGCGCGAGGACTCCCAGCGCACCCGCTTCGACGAGACGGCGCCGGCTGAGACGGTGGCAGGCGATGTTCTTCTCGCTCACGACGTGACTCCTGACTCTCCGACACGGCCGGTCGACATGAGCCGGCCGTCGCCGGAAGGGGGTGAACGCTACCGATAGTTTGGGCCCCGTATCGCCACGGAACGTACTGTCCGTACACTTGTCTGTCAAGTACGCAGGGCAGACACCGCGGAACCCTAGAGCACGCCGGGTAGGTGGCGCGCTGTCGCTGCCGGAACTGGCCCGGAAGAGTCCAGGAGGGCGCATGAAGGAGACACTCCGGACCGTGACGGTGGTCGACGCCGTCTGCGACGCGATTCGGGAACGCATCCTGACCGGAGAGCTGGGTCCGGAGGAGGTGCTCTACGAGCAGGCCACTGCCGAGCTCTACGGCGTCGCGCGCCCCACGGCCAAGGCCGCGATCGACCGACTGGTGAACACCGGTCTGCTCCGCCGGTCGGCCAACAAGTCGGCACGTGTTCCGCGGCTCACCGAGTCCGACGTTCACGATCTCTACTTCAGCCGTCTCGTCATCGAGAGCATGGCGGTCTCCCACCTCGCGTCCGAGGGCCTGCGGCCGGAGAAGGCCAGGAAGGCACTGCGTGAGTTCGACCTGGCCGTGAAGGAAGGGTCGGTCGAGGGGATCATTCGTTCCGACATTGCATTCCACTACGCCTTCGTCGAACAGCTCGACAGTCCACGGGTGCTGCGCATGTACGACTCGATCATCGGCGAGGCACACCTGTGCATGGTCGTGAAACAGACGCACCAGCTGCTCGGTCCGAAGGCGATCGCCAAGGAACACAGGGAGATCTACGACGCGGTCGTGGCCGGCGATGCGCAGGTGGCTCAGGCGAAGCTGTCTGCGCACCTTCACCGGTCCGAGCATGTCATCCGGTCGCATTTCCGGGAAAGTGCGAACCCCACGTCGGCGTCGTGACTCGTTGCTCGACCATCTAACCTGGTCGAATGGTGGCTGGCCGGCGGATCACCCGCGCTGCACTCGTGGTCAACGCGAGCTCACGCACGGGTACGGAGGCGTTTGAATTCGCCCGGCAGAAGCTGCATGACCTCCGCGTGCCGCTCGCAGAGTGCTATCAGGTCACTGATGCCGCTCGACTTCCGGAAGTCTTCGAGGACATCGTGGACCGCCATGACGTCGTCATTGTCGGCGGCGGGGACGGCACACTGAGCACTGCTGTGGATCATCTCGCTCATCGCGACGTCGCCCTCGGGGTTCTGCCTCTCGGTACGGCGAACGACTTCGCCCGAACCCTGCAGATTCCCACTGATCTCGCAGCGGCGTGCACGACGATTGCCGACGGCAAGGTGGTCGACATCGACCTCGGTCGGATCGGAGACAACTGCTTTGTCAACGTCGCGTCGGTGGGCTTGTCCGTCGGCGTCACGAAAGCACTCAGCCCCACCTTGAAGCGGCGGCTTGGGCCACTGGCGTACCCGATCGCTGCGATGCGCGCCTACCGCAAGCACGAGCCCTTCAGCGCACGGCTGGAGTTTCCGGACGGCGACCAGGACAGCATCGACCTCGACAGCCTGCTCCAGGTGGCGATTGGCAACGGCCGGCACTACGGCGGAGGGAACGTCGTGTCGCCCACGGCGGGCATCGATGATCACATCCTCGACGTGTACGCGATCCGCAAGGGCAGGTTGCGCGACCACACCAGCATCGCGAGGTTCCTACGTGACGGCACATTCGTCGAACACGAGAACGTCCTCCACCTGACCACCCGCACGGTGTTGTTGCACGCCGATCCGGAACAGCCGATCAACGTGGACGGCGAGGTGGTGACCTCGACGCCGAAGATGTTCGCCGTGGACCGCAACGCGCTCGTCGTCCTCGTACCGCAGGGTTCGACAGCCGCGCACCTCGACGCACCGCGATGAGGTGGGTCACTCGGGTTGGTCGGGCTCGGGGCGGCGGTCGGACCGCCGCCTCCCCTTGCGGTCATCGATGACGAGAAGCTTGGTGCCCTTGTTCTGCCGTCGGGTGAGGCCTTCTGAGCGGTGGTGGACATATTTCGGGTCCATGCGGAACTTCTTGATCTTCGACTTTGCCGGGCGCATCTCAGACCTGCCCACAGAGCGTGGGCAGGCCGGACCGCCGCGCGTACGTACGCACCGTCGAGGTCTCCCTGGAGTGTCAGGAGGGAACGGAATCCCTCCGGCACTGGCGAGATCTGCGCGGCAGGTTCTGCGGGACGAGGCTGAGCCGAGAGCGTCCTACAAGGAAGATCGCCTATGAGTGAAGGCGGAAGCCTGTCGGTTTGACACCACACCGGAGGGTGAGATGGACCGCCGAGGCTGTCATGAGGGAACTCTTTCCTGTGCGAGTGGACGATGACAGTGGGCGCAGGCGATACCTCGCGCCCTGCACGCGCGGACAGCGACGCAGGAAGGCGTCGTGGCGCGGATCAGGTCAGCGGCAGGAAGCCGCGGGGGAGAACGCAGAACAACCGACTCGCATGGTTTCTGGTCTCCTCTCGCACTCGTACGTGAATGAGTCGCGTCATGGTCTCAACCGGCAGATTCGAGCGTCAAGGAAATATCGGGTGGAGGCAATGCGAGACAGGGCAACACGAGACAGCGTGGAGTAGACGGGGAGGAATACGTTCACACAAAGCACCCCGCGCGCCAGGCAGGCCCCATCGGCGGCTGGGGTCCGTCCGAGATTTTGTTCAGTTGACCCGGTTTGCAGAGGCCATCGCCGCCGGATGTCCTCTGGGATCCGGGACTTTCGGCCCTGCCTGGATGAGCAGTGCGTCATGTCTGGTCTTGTTCAGTGGCGGTGACGCCTCCCCGGTGGTGTCAACGCTGCCTTGCAGGGGACTCCGACGGCGATGCGGGACAGCGGTGACGATGAGCACAACCCGACTGGGGCGGGACAGCGGCGACATCAGCGGCGTCCGCCCGAACGGGCATGAAGGGCGCGTTGAGGGGCAGGCGCTCGAGCGTCTGCTGGCAGCGATGGAAGACCTTCGCGACGGCAACTTTCGTCGTCGCGTCACGCCCACCAATGCCGATGACCACGACGAGGACATCGCCGCCAGGCTGGCCACGGTGTTCAACGAGATCGCCGAACGAAACCAGAATCTCGTCGGCGAGCTGATGAGGGTGCGGGGCGCAGCCGGTCGCGATGGCCAGACCGCTGAACGCCTGAACCTCGACGCGCAGGGTGACGGCTGGTCGGTCGCGGAGACCGCGGTCAACGACCTGATGGAGGAACTGCAGCGGCCGACCGCCGAACTCAGCCGGGTGCTTGACGCCGCGGCCGAGGGCGACCTGTCGCAGCGAATGTCGTTCCACGTCGCCGGCCAGACCGGTGACGGCGAGTTGGACGGCCTGAGTACGACGGTCAACGGCCTGCTCGACCAGCTCTCGGTCTTCGCCTCCGAGGTGACCCGCGTCGCCAGGGAAATCGGAACGGACGGCCGGCTCGGAGGTCAGGCGCAGGTGCCGGGGGTCGCGGGGACCTGGCGTGACCTGACCGACTCGGTGAACTTCATGGCGGGGAACCTGACCGCTCAGGTGCGGGACATCTCCCAGGTCGCCAAGGCAGTCGCCCGTGGTGACCTCAGCCGCAAGATCTCCGTCGAGGTCTCAGGCGAGATGCTCGAGTTGAAGAGCACGATCAACACGATGGTGGACCAGTTGTCGTCGTTCGCCGACGAGGTGACCCGGGTCGCGCGTGAGGTCGGCAGCGATGGCGCACTGGGTGGTCAGGCGCAGGTGCCGGGGGTCGCGGGGACCTGGCGCGACCTGACCGACTCGGTGAACTTCATGGCGGCGAACCTCACGTCGCAGGTCCGCAACATCGCGCAGGTGGCGACGGCGGTTGCCCGCGGCGACCTGAGTCAGAAGATCGACGTGGATGCGCGGGGCGAGATCCTGGAGTTGAAGTCCACGATCAACACGATGGTGGACCAGTTGTCGTCGTTCGCCGACGAGGTGACCCGCGTCGCCCGTGAGGTGGGCACGGACGGACGGCTGGGTGGTCAGGCCCAGGTTCCTGGTGTGGGCGGTACGTGGCGTGACCTCACCGACTCGGTGAACTTCATGGCGGCCAACCTCACCGGCCAGGTCCGCAACATCGCCCAGGTGGCGACGGCGGTTGCCCGCGGCGACCTGAGTCAGAAGATCGATGTCGACGCGCGGGGCGAGATCCTGGAGTTGAAGTCCACGATCAACACGATGGTGGACCAGTTGTCGTCGTTCGCCGACGAGGTGACCCGCGTCGCCCGTGAGGTGGGCACCGAGGGTCGGCTGGGTGGTCAGGCGCAGGTCCCGGCGGTCGGCGGTACGTGGCGTGACCTCACCGACTCGGTGAACTTCATGGCGGCCAACCTCACCTCGCAGGTCCGCAACATCGCCCAGGTGACCACCGCCGTCGCCCGCGGCGACCTGAGTCAGAAGATCGACGTCGACGCGCGGGGCGAGATCTCGGCGTTGAAGAACACGATCAACACGATGGTGGACCAGCTGTCGTCGTTCGCCGACGAGGTGACGCGGATGGCCCGCGAGGTGGGCACGGAAGGCCGCCTCGGCGGTCAGGCCCAGGTCCCGGGTGTGGGGGGTACGTGGCGTGACCTCACCGACTCGGTGAACTTCATGGCGGCCAACCTGACCGCGCAGGTGCGTTCGATCGCGCAGGTGACCACCGCGGTGGCCCAGGGGGACCTGAGTCAGAAGATCGACGTCGACGCGCGGGGCGAGATCTCGGCGTTGAAGAACACGATCAACACGATGGTCGACCAGCTGTCGGCATTCGCCGACGAGGTGACCCGCGTCGCCCGAGAAGTGGGAACGGAAGGTCGACTCGGCGGTCAGGCTCGGGTCCGCGGCGTCGCCGGTACGTGGAAGGACCTCACCGACAACGTCAACATCATGGCGGAGAACCTCACCGGCCAGGTCCGCAGCATCGCCACCGTCGCCACCGCGGTGGCCGGCGGCGACATGAGCAAGAAGATCACCGTCGAGGCGTCGGGGGAGGTTGCGGCCCTCGCCGAGACGATCAACGGGATGGTCGACACGCTTCGTGCGTTCGCCGACGAGGTAACGCGGGTAGCGCGCGAGGTGGGTACGGAAGGAATCCTTGGCGGGCAGGCGCGGGTGCCCAACGTCGCCGGCACCTGGAAGGACCTCACCGACAGTACGAACTTCATGGCGAACAACCTGACCAGCCAGGTACGCAACATCGCCCAGGTCACGACCGCCGTCGCGCAGGGGGACCTGAGCAAGAAGATCGACGTCGACGCGCGGGGCGAGATTCTCGAGCTGAAGAACACCATCAACACGATGGTCGACCAACTCTCCGCGTTCGCCTCCGAGGTGACGCGCGTCGCCCGTGAGGTCGGTACGGAAGGCAAGCTGGGCGGGCAGGCCGAGGTCGTCGGCGTCTCCGGCACCTGGCAGCGACTCACCGAGAGCGTCAACCACCTTGCCGGCAACCTCACGACCCAGGTGCGGGCGATCGCTGCCGTCGCGACCGCGGTCACCGAAGGCGACCTGACCCGGCAGATCACCGTGGACGCGTCCGGTGAAGTGGCGGAGCTCAAGGACAACATCAACCAGATGATCGCCAACCTGTCGGAGACGACGAGGACCAACCTCGAGCAGGACTGGTTGAAGACCAACCTGGCCCGGATCTCGGGGTTGATGCAGGGCCACCACGACCTGAAGGCGTTGGCCTCCCTGATCATGAGCGAGTTGGCGCCGCTGGTCTCCGCCCAGTACGGAGCGCTCTACCTGGCAAGCCAGGGGCCGAACTCCGAGGTCGTTCTGGAGCGGACGGCGAGCTACGGCGCGCCCCCTTCGGATCTCGTCGAAGGCGTCAGGGCGAGGTTCCATCTCGGTGAGTCGCTCGTCGGCCAGGCCGCGGCGGACAAGAAGACGATCCTGATGGCGGGCGCACCGGAGAACCTGAAGATCGCCTCCGGGATGGGGACGGTCAGCCCGGCCAACGTGATCCTGGTCCCGGTGCTGTTCGAGGGCCAGACCCTGGGCGTGATCGAGCTCGGGTCCGTCCGCGAGTTCACGCCTGTCCACCAGGACCTGTTGGACCAGCTGAAGGAGACCATCGGCGTCAACGTCAACACGATTGTCGCCAACTCGCGGACCGAGGCGCTGCTCGGCGAGTCCCAGCGCCTGGCGTCGGAGCTGCGCGCCCGTTCCGAACAACTCCAACAGCAGCAGGACGAACTGCAGCGTTCCAACACCGAACTCGCCGAGAAGGCCGCCCTGCTCGCGAGCCAGAACCGCGACATCGAGATCAAGAACATCGCGATCGAGCAGGCCAGCCAGGAACTCGAGGAGCGCGCCCAGCAGCTGTCGATGGCGTCGCGCTACAAGTCGGAGTTCCTCGCCAACATGTCCCATGAGCTGCGTACGCCGTTGAACAGCGCCCTCATCCTGGCGAAGCTGCTGTCGGACAACCTGGAAGGCAACCTGACACCGCAACAGATCGAGTTCGCCAAGACCATCCACGCGGCGGGGAGCGACCTGTTGCAGATGATCAACGACGTCCTGGATCTCGCCAAGGTGGAGGCCGGGCACATGGAACTCCTGCCGGTGCCGGTGCCGGTGGAGAGCCTTGTTTCCTATGTCGAGTCGCTCTACCGGCCGCTCGCGGCCGACAAGGGGCTCGACTTCTCGGTGACGGTCTCCCCGATGGTGCCGGCGAGCCTGCAGGCCGACCGCCAGCGACTCCAACAGATCCTGCGGAACCTGCTGTCCAACGCGATCAAGTTCACGCACGAGGGAAGCGTCCGGTTGTCCATTCGTACGGCCGACCCGGCCGAGGTGAGCAGCCCGTCGCTGCGGGCGGCGCCCTCGCGCATCGCCTTCGTCGTCGAGGACACCGGCATCGGCATCCCGCCTGACAAGCTCGCGCTCATCTTCGACGCGTTCCAACAGGCCGATGGGACGACGAGTCGGCAGTACGGCGGCACCGGGCTGGGTCTGTCCATCTGCCGGGAGCTGACCCGCCTGATCGGCGGAGAGCTGCAGGTCCACAGCGAGGCCGGCGCAGGCAGCACATTCACGCTCTATGTCTCGGCAGGGGAGCGGCCCGCCCGGGCGGCTCTGACGGTCGCCGAACCGGAGGCGGTTCCGGGTCCCGTGTCGAGCCGTCATGTGGCCCGTTACGCGGAGCACTCCGGAAGCGGTGAGCGCCATGCCCCGCTGGGAAGCGCTGCGACGCAAGGGTCGGATGTGGGGGACCGGGTTGAACGGTCGCGCGGCGAGGGGCCGATCGGCGACGGGCTGTCGGGTGACGGGCAGTTGGGCGACGGGCCGTCCGGCGACAGGGCTGCCGCACTGACGTCCCACGAACCGGCACTTCCTCCTGAAGTGTCCGTCATGGCGCCCGCTCCCGCCGTACCGGAGCAGGCAGTCTCACCAGAGGTACACGGACGTCCTTCCTGGCAAGACGGCGACACGGTACTCGTCGTCGACGACGACCCGCGCTATGTCTACGCGATCACCACGACGCTCGAGCAGCACGGGCTGAATGTGATCTGCGTCGACAACGGCCTGGCCGGCATCAGGGCGCTGGAACAGCATGACGACATCCGCCTGGTCCTGATGGACGTGATGATGCCCGCCCTGGACGGCAACGCCACGATGGCGACCATCAGGCGGATGCCCCGCTACCGCGACCTTCCGCTGATCGCGGTCACCGCCAAGGCGATGAAGGGTGACCGGGAGAAGAGCCTCGCCTCCGGTGCCACGGAGTACGTCGCCAAACCGGTCGACATCGAGTGGCTGCTCCAGCTGATCGCGACCTACCTTCCGACGGACACGCCGGCCCTCGAGTAGGCGCCCTAGACTGCGCGGATGTCGCGGATCGGAGCAGAGTCAGCGCCACGCTCGGCCGAGTGCGTGCGCATGGCGGAGGTCGCCCGCGAGGTGGTCGCCCGTCTCCCGGATGACGATGTGTACGCGGCGTTCGTGTTCGGTTCGGTCGCGTGGGGAGACGCCGATCGGGCCAGCGACGTTGACGTGACCCTCTGCCTCGACCGCCCGAACGACTACCGCGAAGTCTCCCGGGTTCGAGTAGCGGATGTGATCGGTCGGCCCTGCCCGGACGGCCCGCTGTTCGCAGACGTCGATCGGATCGCCTGGCCGCGGTTCTTCGTGGCGGTCACCGGCGGCGCCTGGCATCAGCGGGTGGTGCACTCCATCGTCGTGGCCGACACCGACGGCGCGTACGCGCACCTGCGGGACCGGGTCACCGCCGCCTTCCTCGCGCCGGAAAGCAGGCGCGCTCGCGCGGCGGCCCGGCGCGACCTGTGCCTCGGGTATGTCGAGGCCGCCCGGCAGCTGGTGGACGCCGACCGTACTCTCGCGGCCCTGCATGCCCGGCTCGGCCTGGAGGCCGCCGCGGCGGCGGTCCTCGACGCCTTCGGCGGCCGGTATTCCGCGTCGCACTTCCTCGACGGCGCACGTCGCGCTCTGGACATGATCGGCCGGGACGATCTGCACGCGCGGCTGCTGCGCGGGCTTGGCCTCGACAGTCCCGATGATGCTGGCGTCGGCAAGGCTGTGGGTGCCGAAGCCGCGGATCGGGGGATGCGGGCGTTCCATGCGTTCGCCGAAGCGTTGCGCGGCTGGGTGGCGGAGCCGGCCGTCGCGGCCGCGATGCCCGCCGAGGACCGTGCGTGGGCCGCCTTCACCTACGCCGACGAGACGTACGAAGAAGTCGGGCACAAGCTCGCTGTGCTGCGCGAAACGGGTCGGTACGCCGAGATGGCCGCCTATGTCGATGGTCTGCTGGTGACGCCGATCCGCATGAACGCCGGCAAGATCCTCAACCTTCGCGGCAAGGGTGTGGTCGAGCGGCCCTCGACTATCGAGTTCCACGAGATGCTTCGAAGCGAACCACTGCTGTTCAAGGAGTGGGCCGTGGGACTGCGACTGCACCAGGAACGGCACGACGTACTCGAGGCGGCTGTCCTGATTCTGGAGCTCCTCGACACCCTCGATCCGGTGAGCCGGCTCCGCGTCACCTGATCCGGTCGGCCTCATCGGCACGGCGGCTGGCGAGGTGGGCACTCACCAGGCCAGCCACCGCGACAACGCCGGCGACGACGAGCGGGATGATCAGCGCGGAGCGCAGGGAGTCGGCGAACGCCTCGGCGATGGCGGCGAGGACCGCGCGGGAGATGTCGTCGTCGACGCCTGCGAGAGCGCTGTCCTGGATCGGGCCGATGAGCAGCAACTCCGCCAGAGTGCCGGCGGCGACCACGATGCCGACGACGGTGAGGGTGCGCCAGCGGTTCAGTGAGGTCAGCAGGGCAAGCGTCAGCAGGCCGGCGGCAAGGACGGGGACGACGTACGCCAGAGTCGGCACCATCCGTGCGATCGTGCGTACCTGTGCGAGCGCGGGAACGTCCACCAGCACGATGCTCGTCATCCCGTCCGGCAGTTCGGACGGAAGTGCGGATCCTGCCGGGCCCAGCCGATTCGCCAGCGGTCGGACCAGCTCACGGATGTCGACCGAAACCTCTCCACCGTTGCCGGTCAGCAGGCTTTCGCGGGCTGCCAGGCTGGCGGCGAGCCAGATCCTCGAGGCCGCGGGCGTACGCATCACCGCAGGGATCTCCTCCCGGACCACGTCGACAACGATCGGACTGAGCCCTTCGCCACCTCCTGCCACCGTCTCGACCACCCGGTCGGCCATGGCGTGTTGGACAGAAGGGTCTTTCGCCAGCGGACCTACGGTGTCGGCGTAGGCGGTGCCGTGCAGTTGCGCGTTGAGCCACACGACCGGAACCACGGCCAGGACGGCCAGGCAGGCGACCAGGGCGAGCACGCCTGAAGCCACGTGGCGTCCTCGCATGGTGGCAGTCTGTCAGCTCCGGGGTCGTCGAGAGCATTGAGCGCAGAGGTTGGGGAATTGCCGGACCTAGGTGTCACGGGTCAGCCCTTCGCATGTCCCGGCCACGACGTGCCTGTCGTACATGTGCGGTGGGTCGTGGGAAATTGTCTCGAACCGGAGCCCGACCGGACCCTAGGATCGCGTGCCGTGACCGAGCAGAATCTCCCGGCAACCGACCACGATCTCCCGCCGACGGAGCAGGCGACTGTGCTGACGACGCCGCGGCTCCGGCTGCGGGAGTTCACAAAGGACGACGTCGACGCCCTGGCCGAACTCGACGCCGACCCCGAGGTCATGCGCTTTCTCACCGGCGGCAAGCCCACGCCACTGGAGGAGGTCCGTGACGAGGTTCTGCCGAAACTCCTTCGCGAGTACGCACTCTTCCCCGGCTTCGGCTGCTGGGCGGCGAACGAGAAGGCCACCGGCCAGTTCCTGGGATGGTTCGGGCTCCGTTCGGCCGAACGCATCGGGCCCGGCTGCGCCACTCTCGGATACCGGCTCCGCCGAGCCGCCTGGGGCCGCGGTCTTGCGACCGAGGGGTCGCGGGCCCTCCTCACCAAGGCGTTCACCGAACTCGGCGTGCAGCGGGTTTCCGCCGACACGATGGCGGTCAACCAGCGCTCCCGAAGGGTGATGGAGAAGGCGGGACTGACGTTCGTCCGCAATTATCACGAGTACTTCCCCGACCCGATTCCCGGAACCGAGCATGGTGAGGTCGAGTACGCCGTGACGAGGGTGGAATGGCTCCGACGGTTCGGCCAGGCGAATCCGAGGTAGACCGACTCATGGAGAGGGAGTGATCGGGAATGAGGAGTGCCGACCTACTCGTCGATGCGTTCGGCCGGATCCGCGAGGAGGTCCACGCGGTCGTCGACGGCTTGGCGCCTGACGATCTTGCCTACCGCCTCGATGCCGACGCGAACTCGATCGCCTGGCTGGTATGGCACCTGACCCGCGTCCAGGATGACCACCTCGCCGACGCGGCGGGAACACAGCAGGTCTGGACCGAACGCGGTTTCGTGGACAGGTTCGGTCTGCCGTTCGAACCGTCGGCGACCGGTTACGGGCATGGCACGCACGAAGTCGCGGCCGTACGGGTGCAGACGTCAGGACTGCTCACGAGCTACCACGACGCGGTTCACGACGCCACGGTCGCCTTCGTCGAACGGCTCGTCGACAGCGATCTTGACCGCGTCGTCGACGAGTCCTGGGATCCGCCGGTGTCGCTCGGCGTACGACTCGTCAGCGTGATCGGCGACGACCTCCAGCACGTGGGGCAGGCGGCTTTCGTCCGCGGCATCGTCGAACGCCGACGCGCCCAGCGCCTGGACGGACGCGAAGCTGACAGCTCACCTTGTGACCTAGGGGGGTCTGATCCATCAGACACCCCCTAGCGTTCGCGCGGCCGCCGGCCGGCGCCGGGAAGACTCGCGGGATCCACCAGCGGGCCGAGGTGGCGGAGCTTGTCCGGGTTGAGGACATTGCGTAGGGCACGTACCTGGCCGTCCGCGATCTGGAGTTCGAAAATCGCGGCGAGGCGTCCCTCGGCGTCGACCATGCGGCCGCCCGGTTGGCCGTTGACCATGGTCGGCTCGATCCGCCCACCGAACGTCGCGACCTGCCGGATGATGCCGAGCATGAAGCGGGCGACCTGGACCCGACCCCGGATCGGTCTGGCGATGGCGGGCGCCTTGCCGCCACCGTCGCCGTCGAACACGACGTCCTCGGCGAGTAGTTGTTCCAGCACGGTGATGTCACCGGTTTCGCAGGCCGCGAAGAAGGCGCGCGCGAGGTCGTCCCGGCGTTCGCGGGACGCCTCGAAACGCGGCTCGCCGGCGGCGATCCGGCGGCTTGCGCGGGTGAAGATCTGGCGGCAGTTGACCACCGACTTCTCGACGATCCGGGCGATCTCGTCGTAGTCGTAGCCGAAGACCTCGCGCAGCAGGAAGACGGCGCGCTCGACCGGTGACAACGTTTCCAGGACGACGAGGAACGCCAGCGAGAGACTGTCGGCACGTTCGGCTCGGACGGCCGGGTCGGATTCGACGTCCGTGGCGAGCAAGGGTTCGGGCAACCAGGACCCGACGTAGCGCTCTCTGCGTACCCTCGCCGACCGCAGTTGGTCGATCGCCAGCCGGGTCGTGACGGTGACGGCATAGGCGGACACCGATCTCACCTCCTCGGCGGGCGTGCGATGCAGGCGGAGGAACCCCTCCTGGACGACGTCCTCGGCCTCGGCGACGCTTCCGAGCATCCGGTACGCGATCGAGAACATCAGCGGTCGCAGCTCGTCATGGTGCTCGGCCGCGAGATCGGTGGTCACGACCTCGATCCAACCACGTTCGCGCGAGCAGCTGCCTTACCTGGCCGCCGTGGTCGGCGCGAGGCGTTCGATGTCGAGATCGTCGCTCTGCCGCCGCCGGGTGAGGAGGCCGAGGATGATGCCGACGACCGCGACGGCGATGGCCGCGAAGAGCAGCACGAGCAGGTCGGAACGCAACGATCGGGAAATGCCTGCGCCACCGCGTCCAGGAGTGCCCGCGAGGTGTCGTCGTCGACCGTCGCGAGGTAGCGGTCCCGGCCCAGCCGAACGGCGAGAATCTCGACCAGCGCGACGACGGAGACGCCGATCCCCGCGATCGCCAGGGTACGGAAGCGTCGAGCCGAGATCAGCAGGGCGAGCAACAGCAGAGCGCCGGCGACGAGGGGAAGTGCCCGCGCCAGCATCGTGGTCAACTGCGAACCTTCACGTGCCCGTGCGACGGCAGGTGAGGCGACGAGGACGACTCTCGAGCTGTGCGCCGGGAGGTCGGCAGGTACGTCGACGCCTTCGGCGCGCAGTCGTTCGGACAGGATGGCGACCAGCTCGTCGATGTCGACGGCCACCTTGCCGCCGTTGCCGCTGAGTAGGGCGTCGCGGGCCGCCAGGTTGGCCGCCACCCAGATCTCGGCAGCTTCCGGAGTGCCCAGCACCACAGGCACTTTGCTCTGGATCGTGTGGGCCATCGCCGGCGGGACCTCTCGCCCGGATGACTCGATCGCCTCTGCGAGCCGGGCGGTATGGGGGCGGTATAGGCGGTGTGGGCGCTTCGCGCGGTAGCCACAGTGTGGCCGAGGCCGCCCCTTTGCGACGCCGACGCCCCTTGCGACGCCGACGCCGCCGTGATCATGAAGGGAATGCGGCCCATAGGACTGGAAAATCTTCACGATCACGATCATGATCACGGTGTGACGAGCGCGTGGTGGTGGAGGGCGGCGCTGTGCAGTGGCGCGCGGGGGAGCGTCCTTGGTGGCGTCATGGCCGTGGGTCTCTCGCTCGGGCTCGCGCCTGCGGCGTATGCGGACTGTGCGGAGCGCCCCGCGCCTTCGGCACATGCGTTCGAGGGAACGGTCATCGCGACCGACGACGGCGGGCGGATCGCCACGGTGGTCACCGAGAACGGCGACCAGGTGACGGTCGAGAACCCGGCCGCGGACGGTGTGTCGTCGTCCGGCCGTCGGTTCGCCGTCGGCGCGTTGTACGAGTTCCATCCGACCAACGCGACCAGTCCGTACCGCGACAACGGCTGCACCGCCACCCGTCGGCTGTGGGGCCCGCGGCCGGCTCCGATCGAGTCGGACCAGGGCTTTCTCCCCGCGTGGCTTCCGGTGGACGACCATGCCGGCGCCGCTGGATATGCGCTGGTATTTGCGCCGGTCGTCCTCGCCGTCCTGGCGATCGGCGTCGGGTTCGGCATGACTCGGAGAAGGCGCGCGGCCGGCCCTCCAGACGTTCACCAGGAGTCGTCGTCCTGACGTCGCCACTCCGCGGCACGGGACCGGAGCGCGCGACTCTTACCGCTGAGCGGGCGTAGCGACTCCTCCGCGGTTGCCGGACCACCTCCCGGGACGGTGTGCTGGGGCCGGACAACGATCTTTGCCGGCCATGGATTGTGGTCTAACCTCTGACCATAAATGGACCAGTACTGATCCGTCACGTCCGATGGCGAAGGGGTGGGCTCGTGGGACGCGCTGCTTGCTGGCGAGGTGTTGCCGTGCCGCGGCGGGATCGGCTCCGGCACCTGCTGATGGCCGTCGTCGTCGCATGTGCGGGTCTGGCGGCGGCGATGCCCGCGGCGGCGCAGGAAGGTACGACGAACACCGAGGCGCTCGCCGCGGCGCCGGCTACCGGCGGGACGATCACCGTCGACGGGCGCGCCGGCGGGCGGACCTTCAACGGTGTCGGAGCGGTGAGCGCCGGAGCCTCGTCCCGGCTGCTCGCCGACTACCCCGAACCGGAACGCAGCCAGGTGCTGGACTATCTCTTCACGCCGGCGTACGGAGCGGCCCTCGACATTCTCAAGGTCGAGATCGGCGGCGAGACGAACTCCACCGACGGTGCGGAACCAAGCCACCAACGCGAGCCCGGTGTCGTCGACTGCGACCGGGGCTACGAATGGTGGCTCATGAAACAGGCCCGCAAGCGCAACCCCGCCATCAAGCTCGCCGCGCTCCAATGGGGGGCGCCCGGCTGGTTCGACGGCGGCTTCTGGAGTCAGGACAACATCGACTACATCCTTTCCTGGCTTGACTGTGCGGCCTCACACGGCCTGCGCATCGACTACGTGGGCGGCTGGAACGAACGCGGCTACGACACGGGCTGGTACGTCGTCTTCGACAAGGCGCTGGCCGAGCGGTTTCCCGACATCGAGATCATCGCGGCCGACGAGTGCTGTCGCGAAGACCTGTGGCGGGTGGCCGACGACATGGCCGCGAACCCGGCGTTCGACAACGCGGTCGACATCGCCGGCGTGCACTTCGCGTGCGGCAACCGCGACCAGCGCAGGGAGTGCCACAGCACCGAGACCGCGCGCGGCCTCGACAAACCGCTGTGGATGAGCGAGGTCAGCGCGCAGGCACACGATGTGGGCGCGGCGCCGGCCGCTCGGTCGATCAACCGGATGTACGTCGACGCTCGGCTGACGGGCTACCTGACATGGTCCGCGGTCTCTGCGTGGTACGCCCATTTCCCCATCGCCGACACCGGTACGATCCTGGCCGAATGGCCGTGGTCCGGCCACTACCAGGTCGGGTCGACGGTATGGGCGTTCGCGCACACGACGCAGTTCACCGACCCGGGCTGGCGCTATCTCGACACCGGCAGCGGTTATCTCGACTCCGGTGCGAGCTACGTGAGCATGGTGTCGCCGGCCGCCGACGACTTCACCACGGTGGTGGAGACGTTGGACGCCACCGAGCCGGCCACGGTGGAGTTCGATGTCACCGGCGGACTTCCCACCGATGGCGTCCACGTGTGGTCCACCGATCTCGAGACCGCCACCCAGGCCGACGATTTCGTGCGTACGAAGGGAGTCCAACCGGTCGACGGCTCCTTCGCCATGACGTTGGAGCCAGGGCACGTCTACACGCTCAGCAGTACGACGGGGCAGGGCAAGGGCTCGGCACGCCCGCACGCGGGGATAGGCGAGGAGATGCCGCTTCCGTACCGCGAATCCTTTGACGACGACGAACCTGGCGAGCTCGCCGCGTACTTCTCCGATCTCAACGGCAGTTTCGAGACCGCGCCTTGTGCGGCCGGTCGCGCCGGCATGTGCTACCAGCAACAGACTCCTCAGCAACCGATCACGTGGAACTCCGCCGGGCTGATGGATCCGACAACCGTGGTCGGGGATCCGCGATGGTGGGGCGACTACCGCGTGCGGACGGCGTTCATGCTCGACGGCCCCGGCCATGTGGAACTCGTCGGGCGGTCGTCGGCTCATCCGGCGACAAGGGAGACCAAGCTCAGCGGCTATCACCTCCGCGTGGCGAGCGACCGGACCTGGGAGCTCACCAGTCACGACCAGTACGGCGGAGACCAGGTTCTTGCGACTGGCACGGTCGAGGTCGAAGTCGGCACCTGGCACACGATGGCGCTGCACATGCGTGGTTCGGCGATCAGCGTGGAGGTCGATGACAAACGACTGGCGACGGTCCAGGACACGCGGCAACGCACTGGTTCGGTCGGGCTGGTCGTGAGCGGCTGGAACCATGCGCAGTTCGACGACTTCGCGGTGTCGGCGACCGCGCCGCGTCCGCGGTTCGTGCCCAAGGCAGATCTCGAGGCGTCCGCGACGACGAGCACCGGATTCCTCGGCGGGTATACCTATGAGGCCGCGCGGGCGGTCGACGACCGGCCGGAAACCTGGTGGTGGGCAGAGCACGAACAGGTCGCCCCGCTACCGCAGGCGATCACGGTCGATCTCGGTGCGCGTTACAAGACGCACGGGATCGTCGCGCAACCGCGGCTGCAGGCGTCGCCGATCGGCATCACCACGCGCTATCGGGTGTGGCTCAGCAACGATGGCAGGACCTACTCACCGGTCGCCGAAGGTTCCTGGGCGCTGACCAATGCGACGAAGACCGCGAGCTGGCCGGAACAGTCCGCCCGGTTCGTACGCCTGGAAGCGCTCGAAGCCGGGTGTCGCGGGCGAGCCGGTATCGGTGAGCTCGACGTCGCGCTGACACCCTTGATCGGGGGCACCGACGAGGGCGAGGACCTCAGCGGATTCACCTACGTTCCCCAGGAGCGGATGAGTGCGACGGCATCGTCGTACCAGGAGGGCTTCGAACCGTCCAAAGCCATCGACGGTTCCTGCACGACGATGTGGCACAGCCGTTACGACCCGCCGGCGCCGCAGCCGCACACGATCACCCTCGACCTTGGCGGCGACTATCCGGTCGAGGCGTTCATCTATCAGCCGCGCCATGACGTGAACAACAACGGCATCATCACGCGCTACCACCTCTCCACCAGTAGGGATGGCGAGACCTTCACCGTCGTGGACAGCGGAACCTGGTCACTGGACCTTTCGACCAAGGTGGTGCGGCTCGGGACGGCTCGGGACGCGCGATACGTACGCCTCGAGGCAGTTGACGGAGGGGCGGGGCTGGCATCGGCGGCGGAACTCAAGGTCGCGTACGACGCTGCTCAAGGCGTGCGCACCCCGGCGGCGCGCTGACACACGCGCCGCGACAGCTTCCCGATGCGGCGCGCCCGCCCAACCGAACGCCGGCCGGCCGCCCACCGCGGGAGCGTCGTGTGGCGTGGGAAGCGGCCGGGTGGCTGTTCGGGCATACGTTTATGACCTCGCAAATCCGTCCATATGTGTGATGTTCACTGCTCGGTCGCTCCTCTCTCGCGTCCCGCGGAGGGATCTGGAGGTTCGCTATGCGGATTGCAGCAGTTGTCGTCGTCATCTGGCTCGCCATCGGCGCCCTGGCAGCGGTCCAGCGGGGGTACTTCCAAGACTCCGAGGCAAGCTGCGCCGAGGCCGGGAACGTGGTGATCACGGTCGTCGCCGGCCCGTTGAACTATGTGGGCGTCAACCCGAAGATCACGTGCAAGGTGCCGCAGCCATCCTCGTGACGGGGTTGTGCGCGCCACTCCCGAACAGGCCGGCCGTCGGGGCCGCGCCACAACGGTGGGCGGCCATAAACGGGCCAGTCCGGTGACCGATGCGTCGGCTCATACGCGGTGGTCGGGCACAGGGCGGGCACAGGGGCGAACACAGACGTGCCTCAGGGGCGAGGCCGCCGTCTCGTCATGCCCGGCCGGCACGATCAGCTCTGTGCCTCCGTATTGCCATCGTCGCTGTTGGCCGCGAGCTGTTGTAGCAGGCCTGCAACTACTTCCGGTGCCTCGTTTTGTAGCGAGTGACCGAAGGGAAGTTCGACGTAGTGCCAGGCTGCGTCGTCGCGGACTCTGGCTGCCGCGTTCCAGAAGTTGCCCGTGCGCTGCTCGGGTGGCGGCTGCGGGCTCCCGCCGGCCTTGACGTAGGTGCGGGTGAAAGTCCCCTTCTCGAGCGGCGCTGTGAGATGAACCTTCTCCGTGAACGTGCCGACTGGATGTCCACGTGATGGTGCGGCCGGTGCATCCGGTCGGTCCGGCAGGAGCAGGAGCCAGCCGTCTTCGGCAGGCAGGCTGGCCAGCTCATCGCCGCCCTCCATGTCAACACATGCCTCGCCGTCCGAGGGGAGCATTGCGTCTAGGTAGACCAAGTGCGCGATCCGATCCGGAATCCGATCGGCGACACTTGTGATGACCATGCCGCCGTAGCTATGGCACACCAGGATCACGTCGTGCAAGTCATTGTGTTCGATAATGCCGATGACATCCTGGACGTGTGTGCTGAGGTCGGTGTCGGGTCCTCCGAGGTGGAACCGTTCGCCCATGCCGGTCAACGACTCCGCAAAGACATCGTGCTCGCGTGCCCGCAACAGTGGCACCAGCCGCCGCCAGGACCGTGCGCTACCGAAGGCGCCGTGGACGAGTACGAAGGTGGCCATTCGCGCACTCCCTCGCGGTATGGCTGCTGGACCGGGAACTGGCACATGACCTTAGTGCAGGTCCCTGGTGCCCCTCACGCAAACCTCGGTTGAGGGTGCGGACGTTGTCCCACCGGCAGCCGACCCTGTCCGACCTTCGGCCACGTGCCGTCGCCATGCCACTACGATTCCAGACGTTCGGCAAAGTGACAGGCGGCGAAACGGCCGGCTCCCACCTCCCGCAGCAAGGGATCGTCGCGCTGGCACACGTCTTCGGCGTACGCACAGCGCGGATGGAACCGGCACCCGGACGGCGGATGCGCGGCGTCCGGCACGTCGCCTACCACCACCGGGGCCGCTCGCAGGGCCTCGGCTTCAGGATCGGGCACGGGCACCGCGTCCTGCAGCGCACGCGTATAGGGATGCAGCGGCGAATCGGAAACCTGCCGCCAGGTACCAAGTTCGACGATCCTGCCGAGATACATCACCGCGATCCGGTCGCTGATGTGCCGGACCATCCCAAGGTCGTGGGAGATGAACAGATAGGTGAGTTCGAGCTCGCCCTGCAGCCGGGCAAGCAGGTTCATCACCTCGGCGCGTACGGACACATCCAGGGCGGACACCGCTTCGTCGAGCACCAGGACCTCTGGCGAGACGGCCAGCGCGCGGGCGATGCCGACCCGCTGCCGTTGGCCGCCGGAACGCTGGTGCGGATAACGTCGCGCGACTGATCCGGGCAGTCCCACCAGCGAGAGAAGCTCGTCCACCCGCGCCCGCCGTGCCGCATCGTCGCGGCCGAGGCCGTGCACCTGGAGCACCTCGGCGAGCGTGCGTTCGACGGTGAGGCGCGGATTCAAGGCGGAGTACGGATCCTGGAAGACGAGCTGGATCCGCCGCCGCACCGACCGCAGCCGTGCACCGCGCGCCCGCGTGATGTCCTCGCCGTCCAGCAGGATCCGGCCTGACGTCGGATCGTCCAGCCGGACCACCATCGTGGCGGTCGTCGACTTTCCGCACCCCGATTCTCCCACTACGCCTAGCGTTTCGCCGCGTCTCACGGAGAACGAAACACCGTCGACGGCGCGCACCACACCACCGCCGCGCACGCGGTAGTGCTTGACCAGCGACTCGACGGTGAGCATCACACCCACCGGTCCCGCGCCACCCAGCAGGCCGCCAGGTTCGTTCCGCGTTGCTCCAGCACCGGCTCTTCTCGTACGGACTGATCGATCCGCACCTGGGCACCGACCCGCATCATCGGGTTGAGCGACGTCATCGGGTCCTGGTAGACCATGGCGATGTCAGCACCGCGGGACGCCCGCCGCTCCTGTGCGTCGAGGCCGAGCAGGTCGCGGCCGCCCAGCCGGACCGACCCTCCGGTGATCCGCGCGCCGTCGGGAAGCAGACCCATGAGGGCCAACGCGGTGAACGACTTGCCGCTTCCGCTCTCCCCGACGAGCGCCACCGTCTCGCCTGCCCGGACGTCGAACGACACGCCCCGCACGATCGGCACCTCCCGACCGGCGCCCGACGACCCTGATGCCCGCAGGTCGCGGACCGCCAGCACCGCCTCGCCGTCAGCGTCCGTAGCAGCTCCCACCGCGTCCGCCGTACCCTCCACACCGCCGGCCGTCATCTGCTCTCTTCCTTCGGGTCGAGCGCGGAACGCAGGCCGTCACCGAGCAGGTTCAACGCCAGCACGGCCACCCCCGTTGTGACGACCTGCGGTCAAGTGCGGTTCGAGCGACGACGTTAACGCTTTACGGCTTCCGCTGTGAATAGGCAGCTTCTTTCCCGCCAGGTGCGTGCCGGCCCTGCGGTTGGGTGACCTGTGCGGTTGGATGAGGGGCCCCTTCCTCCCACAGGTCCGGGTGAAGGACACCCTCATCCAACGAAAGGTGTGCGGCTGATGACCGAGCTGCGGCCGGTGGCCGCGCCCGTTCCGCTGACCGGCGCCGAGGTGGCGGACGCTGTGTCGCGATGCCTGCGTACGACGGTCGACGGCGTGACGACGCTGGCCGGCTACGTCGGCAACCAGGACTTCATGGTCCGGACGCCGGCTGGCGACTACGTGCTCAAGGCGGGTGACGCGACCAGCATCAACGCCGAGGCATGGGCCTGCGAGACGGTTCGCGCGGCCGGAGTATCGGCTCCGGAGGTCGTCGCGCTCGAGGTGGACCGCGCCACGCTTCCCGAACCGTTCCTGCTCATGCGCCGCCTGTCCGGTGCCGGCGTCGGCGAAGGCCACGGCGCCCTCGTCGAAGCGGTTCGCCAGCTCCGGGTGCTGCACGCCCTGCACGCCGACGGATTCGGTTTCCTGCATGACGCGGCCGGCGACTCACCGACGCCTCGCGGTCCGTACGCCACCTGGGCCGAGTTCACGAACGAACCGTTCGACTGTCTGGACGAGCTCGTCGCCCACAAGGTGCTCACTCCCGCCCTGGCCGGTCGCTTACGGGTCGGGCTTGACGGTCATCGGGACACTGTCGCGTACGACGGACAGGCCGTCCTCCTGCACGGCGACCTGCATCCGCGGCACGTGTTCGCCGACGGGGACGAGTTCACCGGCATCATCGACTGGGGCGACGTCGCCGCCGGCGATCCGGTGTTCGACCTCAGCCGCTTCTCGCGCGCCGATCCCGCATCACTGACATTCCTGCTCGACGGTTACGGGCTTGACCTGGATTCCGACCTGGCCGTCCGGCTGGCGGTCTACCGGATGATCTGGACGACCATCGTCCTGCGTGACGAGCTGCGGGCCGGAGGCGACTGGTTCGCCGTCCACCGCGAAGCCATCGATGCCGACCTCGACCGCCTCGGCGTTCCCACGGCGTGACCGGCGACCTCGCGGTCCTATTCGCCTGGCGGGATCACCCGCGGCTCGGCAGGCTGGCCGCATGACGTCGTACCCGATGACGGAAGGCAAGCACCGCTCGGACTCCCTGGTCCCACTCCCCGTCGGGCCGTTCCCCGCAGACCCACCCCGGGCGGCCATCCTGTGTTATCCCCGTTGGTTGTTGCGCGAGGTGCTCGACTCGGAGCCGACCTGCCCATATCCGTGGGCGTACCGTGGTGATGTCCACCGGCTCGACGCCACGGATGGCCAGGTGGCACTTGTGGGCGGGATCGGTGTCGGTGCGCCCGCGGCGGCCATGCTGGTCGAGGAGCTCGGTGCCCACGGCGTACGCCAGTTCATCGTCATCGGAATGGCCGGCGCTCTCCAATCCGACCAGGAGCCCTGCGGATTCGTCGTCGGGGACCGCGCCCTTCGCGACGAAGGAGTCTCGCACCACTACCTGCCGCCCGGTCGATACTCCGGCCCTTCTGCCGACCTGACGGCTCGACTCACGCACGAGGTGCGCGCGACATCTGGGACGGCGAGCGTCCGGGTCGGTACGACATGGACAACCGACGCCCCTTACCGGGAGACCGCGGAGGAAGTTCGGAGTTATCGAGCGGAAGGCATCCTCACTGTCGAGATGGAAGCGGCCGCTGCCTTCGCTGTCGCCGAAGTGCGCGGATACGAAGCGGCTGCCGGTTTCGTGGTGAGCGACCTGCTGACCGACGACGGATGGGCTGGCTATTTCGACGCGCGCGACCTCCGGCCGAACCTGCGCGCCCTCCTTGCCGCCGCCAGGCACGCACTCACGCCGAGTTCCTGACCGGTCACGGCCGGAAGTCCTCAACCTTCCGAACCCGGACCAACCGGCGCAATACCGTGGTCCCGGCCGGGACGACGCAGCGTCGGAGGGGGCGGCACGATGGCGAAGAACAACGCATGGGGACTCGAGGCGGTACGCGGGCGGCGGGTGAAGATCGAACGACGCGCACTGCTCGCCGCCGGCCTGGGTGGACTGGGGATGTACGCGGCCGGGTTCACCCATGCGAAGGCCTCGGCGGCACCACTCGCCTCGACGGAGTACCCGTTCACCCTCGGCGTCGCGTCCGGCGATCCGCAGCCCTCGGGTGTGGTGCTCTGGACGCGCCTCGCACCGGAACCGCTCGCTCTCGACGGCCGGGGCGGCATGGCCGACCGACGGGTGAGCGTCCGCTGGGAGATGGCGCATGACGAGCGCTTCCGGACGGTCATCCGGGAGGGCCAGACGCCAGCCGTTCCCGAGCTGGGCCACAGCGTCCATGTGGAGGTCAACGGCCTCAAACCCGGGCGCGAGTACTTCTACCGCTTTCGTACGGGCAAGTTCGAGAGCCCGGTCGGCCGGACGCGCACCGCTCCCGCCACGAGCGCCGACGTGAGCGAGCTCCGCTTCGGTGTCGCCTCCTGCCAGGTGTGGTGGGGCGGCTTCTACACCGCGTACCGGCACATGGCCGAAGACGACCTCGACGTGGTGTTCCACCTGGGCGACTACATCTACGAGAACACCGTCCCGGCGGACGGCCTGCACCGCAAGACCGCGCTGCCAACGGAGATCCGGAACGAACCGCTCTCGCTCGCCGACTACCGCAACCGGCACGCGTTGTTCCACAGCGATCCCGACCTGCAGGCCGCACACGCGGCAGTGCCGTTCGTCCACACCTGGGACGACCACGAGGTGGACGACAACTGGGCTGGCGACATCTCGCGGGACATCGGCCAGGACCCGGCGGAGTTTCGCGTACGACGGGCCGCGGCCGCGCAGGCCTACTACGAGAACCTGCCGCTGCGCCTTCCCCAGAAGCCGAGCGGTCCTGACATCCAGCTCTACCGGAGCCTCACCTACGGCCGGCTGGCGACCTTCCATGTTCTCGACGGCCGGATGTTCCGCGATGACCAGGCCTGCGGAGACGGCGCGAAGGCTGACTGCGCCGAACGCCTCGACCCGGCGCGCACGATGCTCGGCTTCGACCAGGAAAGCTGGCTCTACGACGGACTCGCCCATGCTGGTACGACGTGGAACGTGCTCGCCAACCAGGTACCGATCACCCAGTGCGACCTCGACACCGCCGAACCGATGCCGCTGTTCATGGACGCGTGGGACGGCTACAAGCCCGCGCGGGACCGACTCTTCCAGGCGTTCACCGAAAGGAGTGTCGCCAACCCGGTGGTGGTCAGCGGCGACCGGCACCGGCACATGGTGTCGGATCTGAAGGCGAACTTCGACGATCCCGACTCGCCCACGGTCGCCGTCGAGTTCACGGGGACGTCGGTCACCTCCGGCCAGGACGGTGCGGACCTCGACGAGCACGACCGGACAGTGCTGGCCGCGAACCCGCACGTGAAGTTCATGAACAGCCAGCGCGGCTACATTCGCATGACCGTCACCCCGGAGCGCTGCCAGTCCGACCATCTGGTGATGCCGTACGTCTCCACCCCTGGCGCACCGATCAGCACCCGTGCCACCTTCGTCACCGAGGCCGGCAGTCCAGGCCTCCAGCTCGACACCCAGTCCCGGACCTGACGAGGGGTGGCCGGCCGGGACAAGCCGCACCACGAGAGAGGAACTGAGCAGGATGTCCCGGGACCTTCGGATCCGGCGCGTGACCGTCCGGACCTACGCATGGACGATGCCCGATCTCGGCGTCGACTACAACGGCTTCAACAACGTCTACCAACGGGGAAGCACCACGCGGCACGCGGGCCACGTCCTCACGATCGAAACCGACGCCGGCATCACCGGAGAGTACGCCGGTGGCAGCGGGGTCGCCTACTCCCAGGTCAACATGGTGGCGTCGTACCTCATCGGCAAGGACGCCTTGACACGCGAGCTGATCTGGAACGACCTGAAACGCGCCCTGCGCAAGCAGGACCGGTTCGGCATCGGGCCGATCGACATCGCACTCTGGGACATCGCCGGCAAGGCCTACGACGCGCCGATCGCGGAGCTCCTCGGCGGCTTCCGGACCAAGCTCCCCGCGTACGCCTCCACCTACCACGGTGACGAGAACGGCGGACTGTCGACACCCGAGGCGTTCGCCGAGTTCGCCGTGCAGTGCCGCGACATGGGCTATCCGGCGTTCAAGATCCACGGCTGGGGCAACGGGCCGATCGCGCGCGAGGTGGCCGCGGTCCTCGCGACCCGTGAGGCGGTCGGCGACGGAATGGACCTGATGATCGACCCGGCCTGCGAGTACGAAACCTTCGCCGCCGCGCTGAAGGTCGGCCGCGCGTGCGACGAGGCGAACTACTTCTGGTACGAGGACCCGTACAAGGACGGCGGTGTCTCGTCGTTCGCGCACCGCAAGCTCCGCCAGCTGATTCGCACGCCGCTGCTTCTCGGCGAGCATGTCCGCGGACTCGAACCGCACGTGGACCAGATCGTCGCGGACGGTACCGACTTCGTACGCGCCGACGCCGACTACGACGGCGGCATCACCGGCGTCATGAAGCTGGCCCACGCCGCGGAGGGATTCGGCCTCGACTGCGAGATCCACGCACCCGGCGCTGCTCACCGGCACTGCATGGCGGCCATCCGGAACACCAACTACTACGAGCTCGGCCTGGTCGCGCCCGGCCTCGACGCGAAACGCAACCATTGCCAGGTGTACGCCGACGGCTACGCAGACGATCTGGATTCCGTCGACGGCGAGGGTTGTGTTCCGGTGCCGACCGGACCCGGCCTGGGCGTCACGCTCAACTGGGACTGGATTCGCGCGCACGAGACCGGAGTTGTCGTGCACGAATGAGGGCGCAGGCCTTCCCCCGGCGCCCGCCCCTGTGGACAAGCGAATCGCGCATTGCCCGGCATGCCCTAAGGTGTCGTCCCTGTTTGTCGACAAGGAGGACTACGTGAACGGAACCGATCCGGGCGCCGGTATCAGTCCGGTCGTAATGATCATCTACCTGGCCATCCTGGTGTTGATGATCGCCTCGATGTGGAAGGTCTACTCCAAGGCGGGACAGTACGGCTGGGCCGCGATCATCCCCATCTACAACATCTACGTGTTGCTGAAGATCGCCGGACGGCCAGGCTGGTGGACGATTCTGTACTTCGTCCCACTGGTCAACCTCGTCATCTCGATCATCGTCTCGCTTGATGTGGCGAAGTCGTTCGGCAAGAGCGGCGTCTTCGGCTTCTTCGGACTGTGGCTCTTCGGCATCATCGGCTTCCCGATGCTCGCTTTCGGCAGCGCGCAGTACCAGGGCCCACAGGTCGCTGGCGCTGGCGCTCACGCCACCGCCTGAACCACCGGCTCTCACCGTGGCCCCGGACCGCACCTGGTTCCGGGGCCACACTCATACTCGGAGCTCCGTTCCACTGATCAACCCTGACGACGCGCCACGCCCCGGCCGGTCCTAGGGTTGTCGCCACAGGGGTGGGAGTTCTCAGGGGTGGGACGAGTGGGGCAGGATGAGTGAGGACGACCGGCTGATCGCCGGCCGGTATCGCCTGGGCGTACGCATCGGCAGTGGCGGGATGGGTGTCGTCTGGCAGGCGTACGACGAACGACTCGGACGCACGGTCGCGGTCAAGCGACTGCTGCTGCCGGCCTACCTGGCCGGAGCCGAGGCCGAGGAGGCGAAGCAGCGCGCGAGGCGCGAGAGTCGCATCGCGGCGCGGATCCAGCATCCGAACGTCATCGCCATCTACGACGTGGTCGAGGACGAGGGCCACACGTGTCTCGTGATGGAGTACCTCCCCTCGAAGAGCCTGTCGGAGGTCAACGAGGAACGCGGACCTCTTCCGCCGGTTGAGGTGGCGCAGATCGGTGTCCAGGCCGCGAGCGCGCTCGCCTCCGCGCACGCGGTCGGGGTGGTCCACCGCGACGTCAAGCCGGGCAACGTGTTGCTGGGCGACGGTGACGCTCGCACGGTCAAGATCGTCGACTTCGGGATCGCACGGGCGGCGGGCGATGTCACCATCACCATGACCGGGCTGATCTCCGGCACTCCCGCGTTCCTGTCGCCGGAGGTCGCCAAGGGGGAGAACGCGACGTCCGCGTCCGACGTGTTCTCGCTGGGCGCGACGTTGTACGCCGCGATCGAGGGCGCGCCGCCGTTCGGTCGGCACGACAACGCCATCGCGCTGCTCCACCGGGTCGCGTCCGGGCAGATCAACCCGCCACGGCAGGCCGGCGTGATGACACCTGTGCTGTTGCGGATGCTCAACCCGAACCCGGCGGGGCGCCCGAGCATGACCGAAGCCAGCCGGGTGCTGGAGGCCCTCGCATCGAGGGGCGGGGGCACTGCCCGTGACCACACGACACTTCTGCCGCAGGTTCTGCCCGTCCACCCGTCTCCCGGCGCAACGCCCTCCCCTCCGCCGGTCGGACAGTCCGTCCCTGCTGGCGAGTCCGTGCCTGCTGGCGAGTCGGCGTCGGCAGGCGATTCGGCCTCGGCAGGCGATTCGACCCCGGCAAGCGAGTCGGTCGAGGAGCCGCCCACGCAGGAGGTCGCACCGGCCGACTCCTCACCGGACGGCGACGCGGCACCACAAGAGGCTCCCTTCGCGCAGGTGATCTCGGTCGACTGGGGCGAGGCGTCCACGCAGGAGGGACCGGACGCGCCCGTGCCACCGGGCGACAGGATCGCGCCGGTGCACGTCGGACCCACCGGCCCGCCGACCTCCCGGCGGACGCGGGCCGCAGTCTGGATCGGCGCCCTGGCGTGCGTAGTCGCCCTCGCCGGCCTCGCCGCCGCGTTCGCGCTGCCTACGTTGTTGGGCATCGGTGACCCGACCGGCGCGCCGACCGGCAAGGCTGATCAGGGGGAGAAGTCCGAGGGTGCGACACCGGACCCGCGGGCTCGCCGGAGCGAACCGCAGCGGACACCTGACCGCTCTCCCAGCCCCGACACCTCGCCGTCGACCACAGCGAACAATGACCAGAAAGCCAACAAGCCCAGTCGAAGCGCCAGGGAAACGCTCCTCGCCTACTACCGGTTGATGCCGGACCACCCGAACACCGCCTACACCTGGCTGAGCTCGCGCTACCGGCAGGCGACCTCCGGCAGTTATGCCAACTACCGGTCGTGGTGGTCCCAGTTCAGGTCCGTGGAAGCGTCGGTGCTCTCCGCCAGCGGCGGCAACCCGGCCACCGTGGTCGCGCGGGTGGACTACACCGGGCGCGACGGCCGGCAGTTCAACGAGGTGCACCGCTACACGCTGGTACGCGACGGACGCCGGTGGCTCATCGACGCATCCACCGTGGTCCGCGGGTAGAACCCGACGGCTGCGTGGCCGGCGAACCACGTGCCGACCTGGCGATCGACGTACGCTCCGGGGAAAGTCACGATGGGAGGAGGGGTCATGCCAGCATTCACGGTCTCGCCCGAACAGACCCGCTCCGCAGGTGACCCGCGGCGGATCGCGATCATCCTGCCTGGTGGTGGCTACACCCCTGCCGGACCGCTGCTGCACTTCGCACGGGCGGTGCTCGTTCGCCACGGGTGGACTGTGCAGGAGCTCTGGTGGGACACGCAGGCCTGGCCCGGCGCGTGGGTAGAGCGGGCAGATCGCGTGTGCGAGTACGCCACATGGGCTCTCGACCAGGAAAGCGCCGAGCGTGCCCTCCTCGTCGGCAAGTCTCTCGGCACCTTCGCGACCGAGGTGGCGGCCGACCGTGGCCTGCCAGGGATCTGGCTCACTCCTTTGCTCACCGAGCAGCGCGTCGAAGCAGCCCTCGCCCGCGCGTCCGCTCCCGCTCTCCTGGTCGGTGGAACCGCGGACCCGCTCTGGGACAGTGACGTGGCGAAGCGTGCCGACGTGGACGTGCTGGAGGTCCCGGACGCCGACCATGGCATGGAGACCAGGGGCGAACCGGTCCGCTCGGCGGATATTCTCCGGCAGGTGGTCGCGGCGATGGACGCGTTCGTCGCCCGGGGGATTGGATAGCGTAGGACGATGCCCGATCACGACGACGCCGGATCGCGTCCGCACGTGGGTCCCGTACCTCCCCTCGACCAGGATCGGCTTGTGCTGGGCAAGGTCGTCGACGACGGAGAGGTCAGCGCCGCCGAGATCGGTTACTACGAAGCGTTCTCGGATCCGCTCGTACGAAAGCTGGACGAGATTCGGCAGCGTCGGGCCGGGCAGTATCTTCGCCGGATGAGGCGACGGCACCGGACCCAGTCGCACGGCCGTCGAGACCGCTGACCCGGCACCCCCGTGGCGTTCACTGACGGGGGGATCCCGCTCCGTCGAGAAACACGCTGACGGCTGCGGCGCTGACCCGCTCGACCCCTAACTGCTCCCGGATCACGAGTTGGAGCGCCTTTTCCAACAGCCCGGTGTACATCGCGAAGAGAACGTCTGCCGGAAGGTCGTCGCGAAGGCTGCCGTCGTCGATGCCTCGGCGGAGCAGGTCACGCACGGGCTGGTTGATCCGGCGATCGAACTCGGCCGCGTCTTCGACGTGCTTCTTCCCGGTCTGCGCGAGGACGGCGTACTTGCTCCCCGCCGCGACGACTCCTCTTGTCAGGCGGGCGATTCCCTCCTGCACCGGGGTGGTGTCGAGTTCGGCGTCGGCGATCCGCTCGCCCAATTCCTCGACACCCGCCTCCGCCAATCCCTGCAGGAGTGCGTGTCTGGTGGGGAAGTAGCGGTAGAGGGTGGCCCGCCCCACGCCCGCGGCCCGCGCGATCTCGGCCATGGGCACCGCCTCGCCGCGCTCAGCGAACGCCACCGCCGCCGACTCGAGGATCCCGGCGGCGACGTGATCATGCAGGGCGCGACCTTTCTTCACCATCCCCGGATGTTATCGCGACGTCTCGATTCTTGACATCGATGCCTGTGATTGAGACAGTGATGTCTCACGCGAGGTGCTCGCGAACCGCGAAGACGACCAGGGACGTGACTATGGACAAGCGACGGTTGGGTACGACGCAGCTCGAGATCACGCCCATCGGGCTCGGCTGCATGCAGTTCGCGGGCTCGGGCCTCGTCGAGGGGTTCTATCCAGTCCTCGCCGAGACGGCCGTCCATGCGGTCGTCCGGGCCGCACTCGATGCGGGGATTTCCTGGTTCGACACGGCCGAGATGTACGGCAGGGGCCGGTCGGAACGCTCACTCACGACCGCCTTGCGCGGGTGCGGCATCGAACCCGGCGAGGTCGTGATCGCCACCAAGTGGGCACCGCTGGCGCGCACAGCGTCGAGCATCACCCGCACGGTCGACGCCAGGTTGGCATCGTTGCAGGGCTTCCCGATCGACCTGCACCAGATCCACATGCCGTACGGAAGTGTGTCCTCCCTGTCCAGGCAGGTGCACGCCATGGCGAAGCTCGCGGAGGAGAGAAAGGTCTCGGCGGTCGGGGTGAGCAACTTCTCCGCCCGGCAGATGGAGAAGGCCAGTCGACTACTGCGGTCGTACGGAATAACGCTCGCCGCCAACCAGGTGCAGATCAACCTGCTTCACCGCGATGTCGAACGCAACGGCGTGCTGGAGACCGCTGGCCGGCTCGGCGTGTCGCTGATCGCGTACGCACCACTGCGGATGGGCATCCTCACCGGCATGTTCCACGACGATCCGGCCAGGGCGCGGTCGCTTCCCGTCATGCGCCGGATGGCGGTCGGACACGGCAACCGCAAGCTCGCCCGCACGGCTCCCCTCATCGAGGAGCTCCGCGCGATCGGGAAGGCGCACGGGGCCTCGGCAGGACAGGTGGCACTCAGCTGGCTGATCACCTTCTACGGCGACACGGTAGTGGCGATCCCGGGCGCCTCGAAGCCCCATCACGCCACGGAGAGTGCAGGTGCGATGGACATCCGGCTCACGCCTACCGAGCTCGAACGCCTCGACGTGGTGTCCCGTCGCTGCGGGGGATGACCGCCCACATCTGCCGAGGCGAGAGGGCCCAGGCGGGATCATCGGGGAGCGAGGGCGGCACCGCCGGCACCCGCGCCCGCTTCCATCACCTCCGCGTCGACGTCGACGAGCGCCTGCGAGAACTGCGCGTTGTAGAGCCGGGAATACGCCCCCTCGGCCGTGAGCAGTTCGGCGTGCGTGCCCTGCTCGACGATCTGGCCGTGCTCCATCACGAGGATGAGGTCGGCGTCGCGGATCGTGGACAGCCGGTGCGCGATGACGAAGCTCGTACGGTCCGACCGCAACGCCGCCATGGCGTGCTGCACCAGCAACTCCGTGCGGGTGTCGACCGAGCTCGTCGCCTCGTCGAGGATGAGCAGCGACGGATCGGCGAGGAACGCCCGCGCGATCGTGATCAGCTGCTTCTCGCCCGCGCTGACGTTGCTGCCTTCCTCGTCGATCACGGTGTCGTAGCCGTCGGGCAGGCTGTGCACGAACCGGTCCACGAACGTCGCCCTGGCGGCGGCGAGGATCTCCTCCTCACTCGCCCCCGGGCGGCCGTACGCGATGTTGTCGCGGATCGTGCCGTTGAACAGCCAGGTGTCCTGCAGCACCATCCCGATCTCCCCGCGCAGCTCGCTCCGCCGCATCGCGGTGATGTCGACGCCGTCGAGGGTGATCCGACCGCCGTCGAGCTCATAGAACCGCATGATCAGGTTGACCAGCGTCGTCTTGCCGGCTCCGGTCGGCCCGACGATCGCGACCGTGTGGCCGGGCTCCGCCACCAGGGACAGGTCGTCGATCAACGGGTTGTCGGGTGCGTACCGGAAGGAGATCCGCTCGAACTCCACGCGGCCCCGGCGCACGGTGTCGCGTGCCGGCTCGGCCGGGTCCGGAGTCTGGTCGTCGGCGTCGAGCAGGTCGAACACCCGCTCTGCCGAGGCGACTCCGGACTGCATGACGTTGGCCATCGACGCGACCTGCGTGAGCGGCTGGGTGAACTGCCGGGAGTACTGGATGAACGCCTGCACGTCGCCGAGCGTCATCGCACCCGACGCGACCCGCAGGCCGCCGACCACCGCGACCACCACGTAGCTGAGGTTCCCGATGAACATCATCGTCGGCATGATGATCCCGGAGATGAACTGCGCCCCGAAGCTCGCCTTGAACAGCTCCTCGTTCTTGGCGGCGAACGTGGCCTGCACCTCACGGTGGCGGCCGAACACCTTCACCAGCTCGTGCCCCGTGAACGCCTCCTCGATCTGGGCGTTCAGCGTCCCCGTGTGCGTCCACTGCGCGATGAACTGTTTCTGGGAACGCTTCCCGATCTGCTGGGTGACGAGGACAGACAGCGGCACCGCCACCAGCGCGATCACGGCCAGCAGCGGTGAGACGACGAACATCATGACCAGGACGCCGATGACCGTCAGCAGCGAGGTGAGCAGCTGGCTCAACGTCTGTTGCAGGCTCTGGGAGATGTTGTCGATGTCGTTGGTCACCCGGCTCAGCAGCTCACCGCGTGGTTGCTTGTCAAAATACGGAAGGGGCAGCCGGTTGAGCTTGTCCTCGACGTCGGCGCGCAACGCCAGCATCGCGTTCTGCACGACGCCGGCCAACAGGTGACCCTGCAACCAGGCAAGCAGGCTCGCGGCAGCGAAGAGCCCCATCGCCAGCAGCAACACCGCTGCCAACCGGTCGAAGGCGATGCCGGCGCCGGGCACCACATTCATGCCCGAGAGCAGGTTCGCGAACTCGTCGTTCCCGCTCGCGCGTGCGGCCTGCTCGGCCTGCTCCTGGGTGACTCCGGCCGGAAGCTGCTTGCCGATGACGCCCTCGAAGATGATGTCGGTCGCGTGACCGAGGATCTTGGGTCCGATGACATTGAACGCCACACTCACGAGGGCGAGGGCCATCACGGCCGCCAGCTGAAGCCGTTGCGGGCGGAGTCGCCCGAGCAGCCGCTTGGCTGACGGTACGAAGTTCATCGACTTCTCGGCCGGCATCCCCGCCGCCATCCAGGGCGGCCCACCCGAGCGGGCGCGCTGGCCTGCTTCCGGCAGACGGCCGGGAACCGTCTTGCTTCCGTTCTCACTCACACCTTCACCGTTCCTCGGCGTACCTGCGTGGGGGCTCCTCGCGCTCATGCCGTGCCCCCTTTGCATGACCGCTGCGGTGCCTCGCTCCGGCACACCTCGTTCCTCGGCGTACCTGCGTGGGGGCTCCTCGCGCTCATGCTGGTCTCCTTTCGCATGGCCGCTGCGGTGCCTCGCTCCGGCACACCTCGTTCCTCGGCGTACCTGCGTGGGGGCTCCTCGCGCTCATGCGGCCTCCTCAGCGGTGAGCTGGGACTCCACGATCTCGGCGTACGTCTGGCAGGAGTCGAGGAGCTCGGCGTGCCGGCCGACGCCGACGATCGCCCCGTCGTCGAGCACGACGATCTGGTCGGCCTCGAGGATCGTCGACACCCGCTGCGCCACGATGACGACGGCGGCGTCCGCGGTGACCGGGCGCAGGGCGGCGCGCAGGCGCGCGTCCGTGCCGAGGTCGAGTGCCGAGAACGAGTCGTCGAACAGGTAGATCTCCGGCCGCCGGACCAGCGCCCGGGCGATGGCGAGGCGCTGCCGCTGTCCGCCGGAGACGTTCGTACCCCCTTGTGCGATGGGGGATTCGAGGCCGTCCGGCATCGCCTCGACGAAGTCGCGGGCCTGCGCGATCTCGAGGAACGCCCAGAGTTCGTCGTCGGTGGCGTCAGGATTGCCGTAGCGGAGATTGCTGGCGACCGTGCCGGTGAACAGGTACGGCTTCTGCGGCACCAACCCGATCCGGCTCCACAGCAGGTCCTCGTCGAGTTCGCGCACGTCGACGCCGCCCACCAGCACAGCACCGCCCGTGACGTCGAACAGCCGCGGCACCAGCGACAGCAACGTCGTCTTGCCGGCGCCGGTGCTGCCGATGATGGCGGTCGTCGTGCCGGCAGATACGCGGAACGAGACGTCGCGCAGCACCGGCTCGTCCGCACCTGGGTACTGGAACTGCACGTTGCGCAGCTCCAACTCGCCGCGGGTGCGTACGTCCGTGACCGGAGTCGCCGGCGGGACTACGGAGGAGTCGGTGTCGAGCACCTCGGCGATCCGCTCGGCGCACACGGCCGCGCGCGGAACCATCATCATCATGAACGTCGCCATCATCACCGACATGAGAATCTGGACCAGGTAGTTGAGGAACGCGGTGAGAGCGCCGATCTGGATCTCACCGGCGTCGACTCGAAGGGCGCCGAACCACAGCACCGCGACGCTCGACGCGTTGAACACCAGCATGACAATGGGAAAGATCATCGCCATCAGCCGGCCGACCCGCAGCGCGGTATCTGTCAACTCGGAGTTGGCAGTGCCGAACCGCTGTGTCTCATGAGGTTCACGGACGAACGCACGAACCACGCGGATGCCGGTGATCTGCTCGCGCAACACCCGGTTGACAGCATCGATCCGGGTCTGCATGTCGCGGAACGCAGGGGCCATCCGGCGCAGGATCAGGCCGGTGGCGACGACGAGCGTCGGGACGCTCACCAGCATCAGCCACGACAGGCCGATGTCTTCGCGCAGTGCCATGATCACGCCACCGACGCACATGATCGGCGCCATGACGAGCATCGTGCAGGTCATGACGACGAGCATCTGCACCTGTTGCACGTCGTTGGTGTTGCGCGTGATGAGTGACGGGGCACCGAAATGCGCGACCTCACGGGCGGAGAACGTCCCGACCCGCTCGAAGACCGCGGCACGCACGTCCCGGCCGAAGCTCATCGCCGTGCGGGCACCGAAGTAGACCGCGGCGATCGAGCAGGCGATCTGCACCAGCGTGACGAGAAGCATCCAGCCGCCCGTCCGGACGATGTAGCCGGTGTCGCCCGTGGCGATGCCGTCGTCGATGATGTCGGCGTTCAGGCTCGGCAGGTAGAGCGAGGCCATGGTCCCGACGAGTTGCAGGAGTACGACCGCCGCCAGCGGTCGGGCGTACGGTCGTAGGAAGGTACTAAGCAGGCGGATCAACATCGATGTTCTCCGGGTGGGTGGTGGCGGCGTACGCCGTCCAGGAGGACAGCGGCGATCTCCTCGGGAGTGAGCAGATCGCCGTCGGTGATCATGAAGTGCGACCCGGAGAACGTCACCAGCCGCACGAGTCGTGCCGCATGGTGCAGTGAACACCGGAGCTCGTCCCGGTCGGGTTCAAGGACGCGGGCGATCGCCTCGTGGATCAACTCGTTGGTGGGGCGGACCTTCGCGCGGTGCGCCTCCACGTCGTCGGGAGGATGGTGCATTCCGACGGCGGTGATCAGGCCGATGATCTGGATCAGCCGTCGTTGCAGGATGCCGGTCAGCCGGGTCATGCGTTCGGACAGCGGCAGGTCAAGGTCGATGCGGCCGATCTCGTCGAGGAGGGGAGCCGTGTCGAGCGCGACCGTCAGCGCCGCCTGGATGAGGGCGGCCTTGTCGGGGAAGACGCGGAAGATTGTTCCCTCGGCGATGCCAGCCGCCTCGGCGATCTGTCGAGTGGTGACGTTGGACCCGTGCGTCGCCACCAGCGGAATGGTGGCGTCGATCAGCGCCGCGCGGCGATCCTCCGGTGACATCGGCCGGGCGCGTCCCGGGTGCTGCCGGCGGGGCACCTCGCCGCGTGGGGCGACCTCGGGTGCGGCGGGTCGCGCCGGCGGGGTGGTCGGCGGCGATGCGGAAGAGCCCGCCGGCGGAGTCGCCGATGACCTGGGCGGTCTCTGCTGCGAGAGGCGCGGCGGTGGCTGGCCGGCCGGCGACGGTTGTGCGAAGGACACGCGCAGACGCTAACTGAGTGAGCAGCTCACTCACAACGGATTATCGAAGGCTTTGCCGGCCCTTGGCGAAAGCGGCTGCACGTGTGTTGGGCGAGTCGTCGCGGGTCATCTGCTTGCTGCCGACCACTGCGTCCCGGTAATCTGCGCGCACCGCAGTGTAGGACTCCGTTCGATAATGTCGAACGACCACGGGGCGTTCGAACGATCAGGCCGCCGGCGTCCTGCGCTGCGCACCACTGTGTGGTCCGGGTCTCGCGCGACGGGCCGTTCGGGCGACTGGGGGCGTCCGAACGAGGTGTCGAGCGACTGTCGTTCCAGGCATGAAGGGGATCGAAGGAGCTGAGGCCCGTGCCGTCTGAGGAGCCTGGAACGGTCGCCGGCGAGATCGCCATGGCGTTGCGCCGGACGTCCATCCAGGCCATCGACCGGAGCGTCGCGATGCTCGAGGTCATCGCCAAGGCGGGCCCCGGCGGCATCGCGCTGAAGACGCTGAGCGGCCTCCTCGGGCTGCACGCGTCCACGGCCCGGACCCTCCTCGCCTCCCTGGTCACCCACGGGCTGCTCCGCCAGGACGAGGGCACCCGCCACTACTTCCTCGGCGCGCGGTTCTTCGAGCTCAACCGGATCTACCTCGCCCAGACCGATCTTTCCTCCGCGGCGTCACCGATCCTTCGCGACCTGTGGGAACGTACGAACGAGACGGTCCATCTCGCGATCCTCAAGGACACCCAGCGCGTCGACATCTCCGTACTTGTCAGCCGGCAGCTGCTCAACATCAACCCCACGACCGCACGGTTCACCGACGAGGTGGCCGTTCCGCTCTACCGCACCGCCGCGGGGAAGGTCCTCTTCGCCGGCGTCAGCGACGAGCACCGGGAGCGGATGCTCGAGAGCGCTCCCTGGCAGGACGACGGTCGCCCACCGCGCACCCGAGCGGAACTGGCCACCCTCGTCGCCGACGTACGCACCCGCGGTTATGCCACCAACATCGAGGAGGACGTCCCCGGGGTGTGCGGGGTGGCTGCGCCCGTCCGTGACCACACCGGCGAAACTGTCGCCGCGGTCTGCATCGGCTATCCCACCGTCCGCCATACGCCCGCCCACGACGAATCCCTGCGTACGGCCGTCGTGAGAGCCGCGGGCGAACTGTCAGCTCTGCTCGGCGCCCCGCGCCCGGCAGCTGCGGTGGACGCCATATGAGGGACGCCTACGACGTCATCGTCGTCGGCGGCGGCCCGGCCGGGTGTCCCGCCGCGATCCACGCCGCCCTTGCCGGCGCCCGCACCCTGCTCGTCGAGAAGAACGGTGCCCTCGGTGGCACGACCACGGTCGCCGCGGTGGCCCTCCCCGGGCTGTTCCATGCCTGGGGGCGCCAGATCATCGCCGGCGTGGGTTGGGACATGGTGCGGCGGTCGGTGGAGATCGCCGGCCGCGACCTCCCCGACTTCTCGCGTTGGGAGCTTCCGCATTTCAAGCTACAGGTTCCGGTGACTCCGGCGATCTATGCCGCGGTCATCGACGAGACCGTCGCCGGTGCAGGAGTCGAGTTGCTGCTGCACACGATGATCGGGGAGGTCACCTGGTGCGGTACGCACTGGGACGTCACGCTGTGCACCAAGGAGGGGTTGGTGCACACGCGGGCGGCACGCCTCGTCGACTGCACCGGCGACGCCGACGTCGTTGCTCTCGCCGGACTCCGCCGCCTGACCAATCCCCACCGTCAACCCGGCACGCTGATCATCCGGTTGGGTGGCTACGACCGCGACGACCTGGACTATGCCGCGCTGGCTCGTGCGTACGACGAGGCGGTGGCCGAAGGCTCGCTCCTGCCCGAGGACATGGCATCCAACCCGATCCAGAAGTTTCTCCGCAAGGGCGGTGAGAACGCGATCCACGTCACCGGCGTGGGCGCTGGCACCAGTGCCGCCAAGACCGCCGCCGAACTCGCCGGCCGCCGCGCGATGATGCGGATCTTCACGTTCCTCAAACGTCAACCTGGCCTGGCCGGTCTACGAGTCGATGCGTGGGCGATCGAGACGGGCGTGCGGGAGACGTACACGATCGACGGGCTCGACCGGATCACCGAGGCCGACTACTTCACCGGCCGGCGCTGGCCCGAGGCGGTGTCCTACAGCTTCTATCCGATCGACGTCCACCGCCCCGACGGTGACGGCATCGACATCCGCCCGCTGCCGGTCGGGACGTTCCCCACGATCCCGCGCGGTGCGATGATTCCGCGCGACCACGGCTACATCGCGGTCGCCGGCCGGCCGGTCTGCGGTGACCAGGCCGCCAACTCCGCCTACCGCGTCCAGGCGTCGTGCATGGGCATGGGGCAGGCGGCCGGAACGATGGCGGCGTTGTCGGCGAAGACGGGCGTACGCATGCAGGACGTGCCCATCGAGGCCATCCACGACGGACTTCGGCGTGCGGGCGCCGTCGTGCCGGGGGATCCCGGCACACCAGGGACACCGCAGGACAGCGTCACCTCGACCCACGTGTGAGGACGAAGGGATATCCATGAGCAGCAATGACGCTGTAGTGGCTGGCGGCTTCGCCCGAGCCTCTTCCGCCGGGCGCGGCCGGACCTCGAGCGCCCCCGCCAGGTTCGGCGCCCTGGCGCTGGGATTCGCGATCGCCCTCGCCGGCTGTGGCTTCGTCAACACCGACGACGGTGGTGGCGGTGGTGGTGGCGAGGGCGGGCCGGGCAAGGGCGCAGGTGGTGCCAAGGTGACCGCCTATGTCAACACCGAGCAGAACACCGGCCTGGCGAAACTCATCGCGGCGTACCAAAGATCCTCCGGGACCACCGTCGACATCTCCTCGGCCGAGACGTCCGAGCTGAACGAACAGCTCAGGATCCAGCTCACCTCCGGAACGGCCGCCGACCTCCTCCGGGTCTCGCCGGGATACAGCAGCCCGGTCGCGGCCGGTGTGCTCGGCAGTGCGGAACTCGCCGACCTGTCCGATGCCTCCTGGGTGGACGCGATTCCCGACGACACCGCCGCGCTCGCGACCGTCGACGGCAGGACGCTCGCCTTCCCGGTGAGCCGCAACGCCATCATCATGGCGTACAACAAGAAGGTCTTCGCCGACGCCGACGTCGAGGTGCCGACCACGTGGAGCGAACTGCTCGCGGCCTGCGACAAGCTCGAGGCGGCCGGTGTGACGCCCATCTCCACACCGCTGCAGGACGGCATCTACCTGCAGTTCTGGATGTACGCCCTCGCCGCCACGCTCGTCTACGCGGAGAACCCCGACCTCGACGAACAGATGGCGGCCGGGACCGTCGACTTCGTCGACAACAAGCCGTGGAACGACGTGTACGCGAAGTTCCTGTCCCTGCGCGACGCGGGCTACTTCAGCGACGGGTCGCTGGGCATTCCGTTCGACCAGGGCATGCAGTCGGTGGCGACGGGTGAGTCCGCCATGATCCTCATGGTGTCGGGCGGTCTGCCGCAGCTCTACGGCTACGCCGAGAACGGCGCGGAGGACTTCGAGGTCTTCGCCCTGCCCGCGACCGACAACGCGGCCGACACGCATCTTCCGCTCGCGCCGGACTTCATGGCGGTCAACGCCGCATCGGACAACGTGGACGCGGCGAAGGACTTTCTGGAGTTCCTCGCCAAGCCCGAGAACGTCGAGACCTATGCCACCACCCTGGGCGTGCTCCCCGGCCTCGACGTCGAGGTCGACCTCGGGGAGACCGCGCTGCAACCGGTCCTGCCACTGATCGACGAGGGCCGGACCGCGCCGTTCGCCAACTACCTCTGGCCGAACGGCGACACCCAGCAGACGCTGTTGCAGTCCGGGCAGGAACTCTTCGACGGCAAGATCACCACCAAGGAACTGCTCACCCAGATGGACGCGGACTACGACAAGGGGACACCGTGACCGCGCCGCCGGGGAATCACCGGACGAACCGGCGAGGGCCTGGATTCGTCGTCATCACCCCATGAGCGTGGAGCTCGACCGCGCGACTGGGAGTCCGGCCGAGAAGCCACGGCCGGCGACTCCCGATCGGCCGCGCCGGGGCCGAGGCCGGCAGCGAGGCGAGGTTCCGTACCGCTTCGTCCTTCCGGCGTTGGCGATCTACGCGCTGGTCGTGCTCTATCCCACGGCATCCGGGAGCGTCTACGCCTTCACCGACTGGGCGGGTCGGCGTGGCGCCCCGGATGTCGTCGGCTTCGCCAACTTCGCCGAACTGCTCGCGACCAGGCAGGCCGTGGGCGCGCTGACGAACACGCTGGTCATCGCGGCGGTGACCACCGTCGTTCAGACGCTCCTCGGTCTGGCGCTCGCCCTCGTCCTGCACTCGGCACTCGTGAGCCGCAACATCCTGCGTACGTTGTTCTTCGCGCCCGCGCTGCTGCCGCCGGTCGTCATCGGCTTCCTGTGGCAGTACATCCTCACGCCGGGCGGCCCACTCAACGGCGCCCTTCGTTCGTTCGGACCGGACAGGCTCGCGCAGAACTGGCTGGGCGACTCCTCGCTCGCGTTGGGCAGCGTGATCGCCGTCGTCATCTGGCAGCACGCCGGGCTCACCATGGTCATCTATCTTGCTGGGCTGCAAGGTGTGCCTGCCGACCTGCTCGAGGCCGCGAACCTCGACGGTGCGTCCCGGTGGCAGCGACTGCGGCACATCACGCTCCCGCTGCTCATCCCGGCGACCTCCATCGCGATGTCGCTCACCCTGATCAGTGGCCTGAAGATGTTCGACCAGGTCTTCGTGATGACGAGCGGCGGGCCGGGGTACGCGACGGAAACGCTGTCCCTGCTGATGTACAAGGAAGCCTTCGTCTCCGGACGCTACGGCTACAGCACCGCGATCGCGCTCGTCCTCACGATGATCGTGTTCGCGTTCGCGATGCTCCAGCTCAAGGCGCTGCGGCGGTTCGAGGTGGACGCGTGAGCACGAGGAGCCCACACGGAGGTACGCCGAGGAACGAGGCGTCCCGGAGTGAGGCACCGCGGTGGTCACGCGAAAGGGAAATGGCATGAACCCACGTCGGTTCACATGGGGCCGGGCCGGGGCCGAGGTCGCGATGATCGCCGTCGCGCTCGCCTTCGTCTTTCCGTTCTACGTGTTTCTCACCGTCTCACTGAAGACGCCGCGCGAGGTGGCGGTGAACCCGCTGGGGCTGCCGCCTCGGCTGGACCTCACGAACTACATGACGGCCTGGGAACGTGGGGACCTCGCTCAGGCGTTCGTCAACAGCATCACGGTCGCGGGACTGTCGGTCGCGTTGCTGGTGCTGTGCGGCTCGCTGGCGGCGTACTTCCTCGCCCGGCGGATGTCCCGGCTGAGCTATGGGTTGTATCTGCTGTTCCTGCTCGGGCTGATGGTGCCGCTGCAGCTCGGCATGGTGCCGTTGTACCAGTTCATGCGGGACGTCAACCTGTTGCGGACCTACACCTCGCTCATCGTCTTCGAGGTGGGTCACCAGCTCCCGTTGGTCGTCTTCCTGTACGCGAGCTTCACGCGGGCGCTGCCCCGGGAGTACGAAGAGGCGGCGGCGATCGACGGTGCAGGTCGAGGGGCGACGTTCCGACGGATCGTGTTCCCCCTGCTGCGGCCGATCACCGGGACTGTGGTCATCCTGAGTTCGATCAACATCTGGAACGACTTCCTCACGCCGTTGCTCTACGTCGGTGGCAGCCCGCAGCAGACCCTGCCAGTGGCGATCTTCGCGTTCCGTGGGGAGTTCACGGCGCAGTGGGGGATCATCTTCGCCGGAATGGCGCTCGCGATCCTGCCCATCGTGGTCATCTACTTCCTGCTGCAGAAGCACATCATCAAGGGGTTCGCGAGCGGCCTCAAAGGCTAGCGAGGGCGCGCGAGCCCCGGCGCCGACTCGACCGCCGACCATGATCATGCGTGGGAAAGTGCGGCTTCTGCTGGCGGGAAACCTGCCTTTCCCACGCATGATCATGGAACGGCCTGGCGAGGGGAGCCGCCTGTGAGTCCGCGGTGCCCGGTCGCGGGGGGCGAAGACGCAGGCGGGGGTCTGTCGGAGGCGGGCTGCGGTCAGAGCTTGGGGAGGAGAGGCGTCGGGCTACGGCCGGGATCGCGTTGCTGGAAGGTGAAGCTGGCCGCGTCCCTGGTGTACGCCTCGGCGTACTTCGCGACCTTCCCGGCATCGAGCGACACTCCGATGCCGGCCGCGCTCGGCGGCGTCAGGCAACCGTTGACATACGGCAGTGGGCCGACCGCACCAACCGCAGCAACCGCAGCACCGGCTGCACCGGCTGCGAGGCCAGGAATGGCAGCACCGGCTGCACCTGGGGCCGGCGCAGCGCGGTCAGGATCGGGAGCCACCACGATGTCGTCGGCGAGGAGGGAGGCGTACGACTGGCTCGCGGCGAGGAAGTTCGGCGTCGCCGCCATGACATGGCAGGCCGCGTAGGTCGCGAGACCGAGTTCGCCCAGGCTGTGTTTGAGCACCGGGAGCCCCGCTGCCTCGGCGAGACCGGCGGAACGCTTGAGATTGAGCAGCCCACCGTCCATCTGGTTGTCGACCGAGAGCACGTCGGCGGCACCGTGGCGAATGACGTCGAGCTGGTCGAAGCGGGTCCACGACGCCTCGTTGGCGAGAAGCGGCATCGGGATCCGGCTGCGTACGTACGCCATCTCGGGAAGGTTCCGGCCCGACACCGGCTGTTCGGCGAGCTCGATCCCGAAACGCCCCATCTCCGCGAGAATTCGGATCGCGGCCGCCGACGACCACGCCTCGTTGGCGTCGATCCGCAGCAGCGCGTCCGGCCCACCACCTGCCCGGACCGCCTCGACCCGGGCGAGGTCCTCGCCCGGATCGTCCGAACCCACCTTGAGATACAGCGTCCGGAACCCGGCCGCCACTCCGGCGGCAGCGTCGGACGCCATCTCCGCCGGCGACTTGCGGCTGAGGTAGTAGAAGTACTCCACGTGGTCGCGGACCCGCCCGCCGAACAGCGTCACCAACGGCTGCCCGCACAGCTTGCCCACGATGTCCCAGCAGGCCATCTCGACCGCACCGATCGCCGGGCTCGTCGACTTCACGTGATGCCAGGTGCCGGCGACCGTGATGCGCTTCATGAGGCGTTCGATCGCTGTCGGGTCCTCGCCCAGGACGAACGGATCCAGTGACCGCAGGACGGACAGCACGATGTCGGCGGAGGGGTACGCCGACGCCTCGCCGAGTCCGGTCAGCCCCTCGTCGGTGTCGACCTCGACGAGGACACTGACCATGCCGGTGCGACCGCCGTACGCCCAGATCTCGGCCTCGCGGAAGGGAACGGCCACCGGTGTGGCCCGGATCGCGGTGATACGCATCGGCGGCTCCTCGCGGCGGCGGTCGAGACTGCTGACATCGTGACGGGTTACATCGAGACCGCTGACATCGTGACGGGTTGCATCGGGGACGGGTTACATCGTGACGAGCGGGTCGCGACGGGGGGGGTGAGGATCTCGCCGCCGTCCCCGGTGACGATCATCGTGTCGGAGAGTACGTAGTCGGGCAGCTGCTGACCGAGCAGCCACGAGATCACGTGGAAGACCATGCCGGCCTTGATCTCCAGCTCGCTGTCGTGGCGGAGGCCGACGGGCACGCCGCCGCCGCTCCAGCTGGGTGGGAACCCGATGCCGGTCATGTAGCCGCAGTGGTGCCGGCGGTAACGGTCGTGGCCGAGCCCTTCGTCCATGACCTTCTGCCAGGCGGCGTAGACGTCGCCGGCCTGAGCGCCGGGGACCAGCGCCGCCCGCACGGTCTCCAGGCCGGCCGTGACAAGTGCCGCCGAATCGGCGAGCTGAGGGTGCGGCGCACCGACGTAGACCATCCGGGTGAGCGGCGCGTGGTAGCGCGCGACCGAGCCGGACAGCTCGATGAACACCCGGTCACCCTCGACGATCGTGCGGTCGGTCCACGTGCAGTGTTCCTGGAACAGCCGGTCCTGCGCGCGGATGAGCGGCACGAAGCCCGGCGGCTCGCTGCCCTCGGTGATGAGCGTGGTGGACACGGCCGCGGCGATGTCGCGTTCGGTGACGCCGGAAGCCACCGCGGCGATCCCGGCCTCCATCGCCCGCGACGAGACCTCGGCGGCCTGGCGTACGCAGCCGATCTCCGCACCGGACTTCACCTGCCGCAGGTCCTCGACGAGGCCCGACCCGTCGCAGAACTCCGCGTACGCGCAGGCTTCGACGAGTTCCTCCCACACGGCGAGCGGGAAGTTCATGCCAGCCCGGTCGACACCGACCCGCCCCTTCGCGGCGTCGGCCCCGTCGATGGCGGTACGCAGGGCCCGAGCGGAGGCGTCCGACGGCCGCTCGTCGTCGGCATACGGCACGTGGACGACGGAAGGTGCCAGGTCCGCGACCGTCGTACGTTCCATCTCGCGGGTGACGAGCACAGAGGGCCCCGCGGACGGCACCACCAGCATGCTGAACGCGAAGTACTCCTGGTGGGCGAGCCCGGTCAGGTAGTAGATGTCCTCGGGTGCGGTGAGCAGCAGCGCCGTCAGGTCGCGCTCGCGCATGACCCGCCGAAGGCTGTCGAGTCGCTGGGGGAGTTCGTCGGCGAGGATGTTCGACGGTTCGTTGAACAGTCCGGTCATGGCACGTCCTTCGTCGGCCCCATGGCCAAGGTCCTGTGGTGATGCACAACCTCACGTCGTTCGGTCATCTGCGGTCTCACTCAGCCCTCGGACGTTGGTGGGGCTACGGCGGCGCCGACCGCGTCGGTCCAGATGGCCAGCGCCTCCTGGACCTGCGGGGATCGCACCACGAGCGGCGGGATCATGCGGACGACATTGCCGAAGGCGCCACAGGTGAGCAGCAGCAGACCGCGGCGGGCCGCCTCCTGCTGGGCGCGCTGGGTGGTCGCGGTGTCGGGCTGGCCCGCCGGATCGGTGAACTCGCTGCCCTGCATGAGGCCGAGGCCGCGTACGTCGCCGATGACGGGGAACTCGGCCGCGACCTTCCGGAGTCCCTCGGCGAGTTCGGCGCCGGTGGCGGCGGCGTTGTCGACCAGGTGCTCGTCGCGGATCACGTCCAGGGTGGCGAGGGCGGCGGCACAGGCGACAGCGTTTCCTCCGTACGTACCACCCTGGGAACCCGGCCAGGCTCTGGACATCAGGCCGGCCGGTGCCGCGATTGCCGACAGCGGGAAGCCGCTGGCGAGACCCTTGGCCGTGACGAGGATGTCGGGTGTCACACCGAAGTGGTCGTGTCCCCAGAACTTCCCGGTGCGGCCCCACCCGGTCTGGACCTCGTCCATGACGAGCAGGATGCCGTGCCGGTCGGCGCGGGTGCGCAGACCGGCGAGGAACTCGGGCGTCGCTGGTACGTAGCCGCCCTCGCCGAGGACCGGCTCGACCACGAACGCCGCGGTCTCGTCGGGCGCGCTCTGCGTGGCGAGGGCGTAGTCGAGTTCGCGCAGCGCGAAGTCGGTGGCGGCCCGCTGGTCCCATCCGTACCGGTAGGCATCCGGGAACGGCGACACCACCACGCCACCCATGAGCGGCGAGAACCCGGCCCGGAACTTCGTACCCGCCGTCGTCATCGTGGCCGCGCCGATCGTCCGGCCGTGGAACGAACCCTGGAAGACGACGACGTTGGGCCGGCCGGTCGCCTGCCGGGTCAGCCGGAGCGCCGCCTCGATCGCTTCGCTGCCGGAGTTGGCGAAGAACACCCGGTCGAGCGCGGCCGGTAGCACCTCGGAGAGCCGGTCGGCGAGGGTGAGCAGCGGACGGTGTATGACGGTCGTGTACTGCCCGTGGATCAGCGTCGCGACCTGGCGTTGGGCAGCCTCGACGATCCGCGGATGGCAGTGGCCGGTGCTGGTGACCCCGATACCGGCGGTGAAGTCGAGATAACGCCGGTCCTCCTCGTCGTAGAGGTAGACCCCTTCGCCGCGCGCGGCGAGGACGGGTGTGGCCTGCTTGAGGAGTGGGGAGAGCTGTGCCATGGCGACCCCTGGAGATCAAAGCGCTCTGTTGGATTGCAGACAATCCGACTGTAATACTTGACGTCAATCCCTCATAGCTGTGAGTTTCCGAGCCGCGCCGCGCTTGCCGTCGCCGGTTCCGTGATCATGACCGTGATCATGACCGTGATCATGACCGTGATCATGACCGTGATCATGTGGGGAACTGGGGTCTATGCGCCGCTTTTCCTTCATGATCATGAGCCGGCGCCGTCAGGGTTAAGGTGGCGAGGTCAGGGTGATCAGTCACGCGCGATGCCATGGAGGTGTCCCGAGATGAGCCAGGCCGAGCGCGAGCGCGCGGTTGTCGCGGACGTACCCAAGGAACTCCTGATCGGCGGCACATGGCGCGCCGCCGCCGGAGACGCGGAGTTCAAGGTCGAGGACCCGTCCACCGGCGGGGCGCTGTGCACGGTGGCCGACGCCTCGCCGGCAGATGGCGTCGCCGCACTCGACGCGGCCGTCGCCGCGCAGGACTCCTGGGCCGCGACCGCGCCGAGAGCCCGCAGCGACATCCTCCTGCGTGCGTACCACCTCCTGCTCGAACGCCAGGACGACCTCGCCCTGCTGATGACCCTGGAGATGGGCAAGCCGCTGGCCGAGGCCAAGGGCGAGATCGCCTACGCCGCCGAGTTCTTCCGGTGGTTCGCCGAGGAGGCCGTACGCATCGACGGCGGCTACGCGGTCTCGCCCGACGGGACGAGCCGGTTCGTCGTCGTACGCCAGCCCGTCGGCCCGTGCCTGCTCATCACGCCATGGAACTTCCCGATGGCCATGGGCACCCGCAAGATCGGCCCGGCGGTGGCGGCCGGCTGCACCATGGTGATCAAGCCCGCACCCGACACGCCCCTGTCGATGCTGGCGCTCGCCCGGATCCTGCAGGAGGCCGGGCTGCCGGATGGCGTACTCAACGTCCTCACCACCACGGATGCCGCCGGTGTCATGGAGCCGCTGATCCGCGACCCGCGCTCGCGCAAGCTGTCGTTCACCGGCTCGACGGCGGTGGGCCGGAAGCTGCTCGAGCAGGCTGCGGGCACCGTCATGCGTACCTCGATGGAGCTCGGCGGCAACGCGCCGTTCGTCGTCTTCGACGACGCCGACCTCGACGCGGCCGTCGACGGCGCGGTGCTGGCCAAGATGCGCAACGTCGGCGAGGCGTGCACGGCGGCCAACCGGTTCTACGTCCAGTCCGGCGTCGCGGGGGAGTTCTCCCGCCGGCTCGCCGAACGCATGGGCGCGATGCGGGTCGGCCGGGGCGTCGAGGACGGCGTACAGGTCGGGCCGCTGATCAACGCCGCCGCCCTTGACAAGGTGCAGTCGCTCGTCGCCGACGCGGTGAAGCAGGGTGCCTCGACGGTGGTGGGCGGCGCCGCGGTCGGCGGGCCGGGGTACTTCTACCAGCCGACCGTCCTCACCGACGTCCCGCCGGCCGCGCAGCTGTCGCGGACGGAGATCTTCGGTCCGGTCGCCCCCTTGACGGTGTTCGAGACCGAGGACGAGGCGGTCGCGGCGGCCAACGACACCGAGTTCGGGCTGATCGCGTACGTCTACACGCGCGATCTCGAGCGTGGCATCCGGGTCAGCGAACGCCTGGAGTCCGGCATGGTCGGGCTCAACCGCGGCATGGTGTCGACGCCGGCGGCGCCGTTCGGCGGCGTGAAGCAGTCGGGCATCGGCCGCGAAGGTGGGCGACTCGGCATCGAGGAGTTCCTCGAGGTGAAGTACATCAACGTCACCGTCAGGTAGGGCGTTCGGGCAGCGTCGGGAAGGGGGCGGGTCCCGTGATCGGACTCGAGGCGGCGCACGCCGCGCGGGAGACCATCGGCGCCAACCTGCACCGCACACCGGTCCTGTCGGTCTCGAGTCTCGACGGGCGCGCCGGCGTGGAGGTGCTGGTCAAGGCCGAGGTCCTGCAGAAGACCGGGTCGTTCAAGCCACGCGGCGTCCTCAACCGGCTCGCGCGGCTGACGCCTGACGAACGCGACCGCGGTGTCATCTGCATCTCCGCCGGCAACCACGCGCAGGCACTGGCCTGGGCGGCTGCCCGCATGGGCGTGTCCGCCGCCGCCGTGATGCCCACCACCGCGCAGACCAGCAAGATCGCCGCGACGAAGGCCTATGGTGCCGAGGTGATCCTGCGCGGGGAGAGCGCGGTCGAGACCCACGCCGACTTCCCCGCGATCGTCGCCGAGTCCGGCCGGGTCGTGATCCCACCGTACGACGATCCGGCCATCATCGCCGGCCAGGGAACGATCGGGCTCGAACTCCTCGAGGACGTCCCCGACCTCGACGCCATCGTGGTCCCGGTCGGTGGCGGCGGACTCGTCGGCGGGATCGCGGCGGTGGTCAAGGAGCAGCGTCCTTCGGTCCGGGTGATCGGGGTCGAACCCACCGGCGCGGCCTGCCTGCACGCCGCCCTGGCCGAGGGGCACGTCGTCCATCTACCGCGCACGCCGACCATCGCCGACGGGCTGGCGGCGCCCTTCGTGAGCGAACGCACCCTCGCGCTCGCCACCCGCTACGTCGACGCCGTCGTACAGGTGAGCGACGAGGAGATCGTCGAGGCCATGGGAATCCTTCTCGAACGTACGAAACTGCTGACCGAACCCGGTGGCGCCGTCGCGGTCGCGGCGTTGCTCCACCGGCGCTGCGGGTTACGGCCGGGCCAACGCGCGGTCGCCGTGCTGAGCGGCGGCAACGTCGACCGCGCGCTGCTCACATCCCTGCTCTGACCTGCGTACGCCTCGACGGTTGGCGACACCGTGGCGCCGGGCTATCGTGCCTCGTTGATCATTTCGACTCGCCCGGCTGGGCGGCGACCCAGAGCCCTCCTTCCGTGATCATGACGGTGATCATGACCGTGATCATGAAAGGTCCGGGCGCCGCCATCACCGGACTGGAGGGCGTGAAGCCTGATGCACGAAGCGCAACCAGGGCAGGGATCCACCCCCCCCCCGCACTCGATTCATGACGACGTGCGTGCGGACCGCCCCCGGCTCGGCGTGCCGGCATGGGCACGGTCGTTCGCCGCGGCGGGTGGGGCTGTCGCCGGGGTGCTCCTCGCCGTGCCGGTCGGCAGCTTCCTGCTCGTCGTCCTGTTCGAACGCCTGGGCACCGCCATCATCCGCGACATCTCCTCCGGTGCCCTGGCCGATGACCTCTCCGGCGTCGAAGCGGTCATCGCCGGGGTGTTCCTGCTCCTCACCGCGGTGCTGGTCGCGATCCTCGTCGTGGTCGCCCTGGTCACGCCGGTGTTCGTCATCGTTCCGATGGCGACGACCGCGCTCGCCCTGCGTCTCGCCGGTGCCGGCCTCATCGCCCGGACACTCCTGCTGGCGTTGGGCGGCGTCGTGGTGTTGGCCGGCGGCCTGCGCATGGCGTTGTCCTCGGTCGGCGTCGACCTGGACTGGTGGACCTGGGTCCTCGCCGCTGCGGGAGGTGCCTTCGCCGCCCGGCTCGTCGTGGAGCTGTGGAAGCCGGACGACGCCGGTCGCGGCGACGACAGCGACGACAGCGACGACGGCTGGCGGCGGTGGATCCGCCTGGGAGTGGTGTGGATCGCCCTTGCGGCGTTGGCGATCGTCCTCGTGCTCCTGCTGGTCGGACTTCTCCCCACCACGTTGGCAGAACTCGTCCTCGACGGGGAACCCGGACGTTGAGCAACGGTGGCTGGTGCGGGCCCGCCGCACTCGTCCGGTGTCCGACGTCAACTCCGAGGCGCGTCTCCGGTAGGTCGTGCGCTCAGCCGGGCGCCAGTCGTGACAAGGCGTCGTTGGTGTGCGCGGTGATGAGCTTGTCGAGGCGTTCGAGGTCCCGGTCGCGGATCGCCTCGACCATCGCACCGTGCTCGCTGACGGTGGCCTCGGGCACCTGGCAGGTCTGCTCGAGCGCGGCGATACACATCCGCGTCTCCACGAGCAGGGTGTCGTGCATGCGTCGAAGCCGTGGACTCCCGGACTCCTCGACGAGCAGCTGGTGGAACGCGAGATCGGCGTCGCTGAGGGCCTTGAGGTCGCCGCGTCGCGCGGCGGTGACCATCGGGCGGTGGGCCTTCTCCAACCGGCGTGCCGTGCCGGCGGGATCACGTTCGCAGATGGTGGCGACCGCCGCTCGTTCGATCGCGGACCTGGCGAGGTAGATGTCGCGCACGTCGTCGGCATCGAGCTCGATGACGAACAGGCCGCGGTTGTGTTCGCTGCGCAGCAGCCCTTCTTGGACGAGGCGCTGCATCGCTTCGCGCAGTGGACCGCGGCTGACCTTCAACCGGTTGGCGAGCTCGGTCTCGCCGAGCTGGGTGCCGGGAGTCAGGATGCCTTGGGTGATGGCGTTACGCAGCTGGCGCGCGATGATGCTGGCAGTGGACTCGCGGCTGACCGGTCCGAGACCTGACTGCCCGACGAGGTCGTTCATGTGTGCTCTTCTCCAGACCCCGGCCGCCGCCAGCGGGTGGATCGAATGACCACCACGCCAGCGCATCCGATCGCGCCGACCTTAGCAGATTCTCTGCATGGCGATGATCGGATTGTTGACAACAATACGGTACGCCGATAACTTCCTTCGCACCACAGAGGCCCCGGCGGTGACCCGGGCGGCTGAGCCGGTCGCAGGGTTTGCACTGCGCCTCGCCGAGGAACACCCGGATGTCCAGCTCGTGCCGATTCCCCATCACCCATAGGGAGAGGCTCACGTGGTCCAGAAACCGTTGCCCAACAAGCCGTTACCGCGCCTTGGCCGGCGCGGTTTTCTCCGGCATGCGCTGTTTGCGGGGGCAGCGTCTGTCGCCGTCGCCGGATGCGGGCGCTCACTGGCCGGGACAAACGCTGGTGCCGGCGACACGCTGGCGAGGATCAAGCGCGAAGGTGCGATCAAGGTTGCGTTCGCCAACGAAGCGCCCTACGGCTTCAAGAACACCGGAGGCGACCTGGTCGGAGAGGCGCCTGCCGTGGCGAGGGAGGTCTTCACCCGGATGGGTGTTCCCACCCTGGAAGGGAAACTGGTCGAGTTCGGGTCGCTGATCCCGGCGTTGCAGGCGGGCGCGGTCGACGTGATCGCCGCGGGAATGTACATCACCCCCGAGCGGTGCGGCCAGATCGCCTTCTCCGAACCCGACTACTGCGGCAAGAGCGCTTTCCTTGTCCGCAAGGGAAATCCGGACGGGATCAAGACCTACGACGATGTGGCGAAGGCCGGAATCCGGCTCGGAGTCGTCGGTGGCGCGATCGAGGTGACCTACGCCGAAGGTGCCGGGGTGAAGAACCTCGTGTCCTTCACCGACTCCGCCAGCGGCTTCGAAGGCCTGACGGCCAACCGGATCGACGCGTTCTCCCTCACCAGCATCACGCTGCGTTTCCTGCTCGACAACCGGGACGGGCTCGACCTGGAGGTCACCGAGCCGTTCGTTCCGGTGGTCGACGGCAAACCGCAGACCGGCTGTGGGGGTTACGGTTTCCGCCCCGCGGACGCCGACCTGCTGGAGGAGTTCAACAGTCATCTCGGTGACGTGAAGGACAGCGGCGATCTGCTCGAGATCATCGAGCCCTACGGATTCAGCAAGGCCGAGCTTCCGACCGACCAGACGACCAAGAGCCTCTGCTCGGGCTGACAGGACGGATACCCATGCTGTCGACGATGCTCGACTATCTCCCGACGTTGCTGCGCGGTGCGCTCGTCGCGCTCGAGATCACGGCCGGCGCCGCGGCGATCGGACTGGTGATGGCCGTGCTCGCAGGGCTGATGGCCAGGGCGCGGCAGCGAGCGGTCCGGGCGATCGCCCGGATCTACGTGGAGTTCTTCCGCGGCACCTCGGCACTCGTACAGCTCTTCTGGCTGTTCTTCGCATTGCCCTTGCTGGGTTGGGAGATGCACCCGATGTTCGCCGGCATCGTCGCGCTCGGCCTGAACATCGGCGCCTACGGTGCCGAGGTGGTGCGCGGTGCGGTCAACGCAGTATCGCCGGGGCAGTACGAGGCGGCGATCGCGTTGAGCTTCTCGCCGGCCCAACGGATGCGGCGGATCATCTTCCCGCAGGCGGTCGTGGGCATGATCCCGCCGTTCGGCAACCTGTTGATCGAGTTGCTGAAGGGGACCGCGCTGGTCTCACTCATCACGATCAACGACCTCACGTTCAACGCACAGGTGCTGCGCCAGCTGACCGGCCACACGGTGCTGATCTTCTCGATGGTGCTCGTTCTCTACTTCGTGATGGCCTACCTCATGACGCTCGGCATGCGCTGGCTGGAACGCAGAGCCAAGGCGTCCATCGGCCAGGTACCGGTCGCCACCACGCAACCGGCCGTCAAGACCGTTGTCCGCAAGGAGGTGCCGGCATGAGCGAACGAAGTGAGCGAAGCACGGACACAGCGTGTGGGTTCTCGGCGAAGCGAGAACACGCATGAACTGGGACTGGGGTTTCGTCGCCGAGAACCTGCCGCTGCTGCTGGACGGCCTCAAGATCACCGTGTTCGCCACGATCCTCGGCTCGCTGGTGGCACTGGTGGTCGGACTGGTCCTCGCGTTGCTGCGCCGGTCCAGTGTCCGTGCGGTCCAGCTGGCGGCGACCGCGGTGGTCGAGTTCATCCGGAGCACCCCGCTGCTGGTGCAGCTCTACTTCCTGTTCTTCGTACTTCCCGCCCTCGGTCTCACGCTGCCTGCCCTCGCGACTGGTGTGATCGGCCTCGGGCTCCACTATGCGGCGTACATGTCCGAGGTCTATCGAGCCGGTATCGACGGCGTCCCTCGCGGTCAGTGGGAGGCCTGCACCGCGCTGAGCCTGCCGCGCCGGAAGGTCTGGGCCGACGTCATCCTGCCGCAGGCCATTCCGCGGGTCCTGCCCGCTCTCGGCAACTACATCATCGCGATGTTCAAGGACACGCCCCTGCTGTCGGCGATCACCGTCGGAGAAATGCTCCTGGCCGCGAAGACGGTCGGCTCGGAGACCTTCCGTTACCTCGAACCCATCACGATGGTCGGTTTGCTGTTCCTCGTGGTCAGCATCCTGGCCGCCGTTCCCCTGAGGGTATTGGAGCGTCGCTTTGGCCACTGAGACTGCCCACAAACCGGATCAGGCCGCCGGCCGGCACGCCGAGCCATCGAGTGATCCCCTGGTCCGTTTCGACAAGATCATGAAGAGCTACGGCGACAACGTCGTCCTCAACGAACTCGACTTCGACGTCGCTGCTGGTGAGCGGGTGACGCTGATCGGGCCGAGCGGATCGGGCAAGACGACGATCCTGCGGCTGCTGATGACCTTGGAAAAGCCCAACAGCGGCACGATCACGGTCGACGGGGAGTGCCTGACCCACATGGAGAAGGGCGGCAGGCTGGTGCCGTCCGACGACCGCTACTGCCGGTCGGTACGCAGGAAGATCGGCATGGTCTTCCAGCAGTTCAACCTCTTCCCGAACATGAAGGTCCTCCGCAACGTCACCGAGGCGCCGTGTCAGGTCCTCGGTCTGTCCGCTGACGAGGCGACCGAACGCGCCAAGGGCCTGCTCGAGCTTGTCGGCATGGGCGACAAGTGCGACTCCTATCCGTCGCAGCTGTCCGGCGGGCAGCAGCAGCGGGTGGCGATCGCGCGCGCCCTGGCGATGCAGCCCAAGGTCCTGCTCCTCGACGAGGTGACCTCCGCACTCGACCCGGAGCTTGTCGCCGACGTGCTCAACGTCCTGCGTGACATCGCCGCGACCACCGACATCACCATGTTGTGTGTCACGCATGAGATGGGATTCGCCCGCGACGTGTCCAACCGGGTCATGATGTTCGACCGTGGTCACGTGATCGAGCAGGGGCCACCGGCGAAGATCTTCTCCGAACCCGAGCACGACCGGACCAAGACCTTCCTGCGTGCAGTCCTGGATGAGCGTTGAGCCACCCCCGCCGGTCGGGACGGCGTGACGCAGGATAATCGCAGGCGATGAGCAGGTCTGCCGCGCCGGTCGTCACGGTGTTGTGTGACACGCATCGTCCGCCGGGCATGGCGGTGGTGGAGGATCGCGCGGACGTGCGGTACGTCCGCGCCGATGAGCTTCGTGACGCCCTGCGCGGCGCGGATGTCTTCTTCTGTTGGGATTTCCTTTCCCCCGCCCTGCGTACGGCTTGGCCGGGGGCGGACTCGCTGCGATGGGTGCACATCGCGTCGGCGGGGGTCGACCGGTTGCTCTTCCCCGAGTTGGTCGAGAGCCCGGTGGTGGTCACCAACTCGCGCGGGACCTTCGACCGGCCGATCGCGGAGTGGGTACTCGCGGTCGTCCTTGCCTGGGCCAAGGACCTGCCGACGATCTGGCGGTTGCAGGAGCGCCGGGAGTGGCGGCACCGGGACGCCGAACGCATCGAGGGGCGGTCCGTGCTGGTGGTCGGCACCGGCGGAATCGGCCGGGCGATCGCCCGCCTGCTCCGCGTGGCCGGGATGGTGGTGAGTGGTGCCGGTCGTACGCCGAGATCGAAGGATCCGGATTTCGGCGAGGTCTTCGCGAGCGGGGACCTGCGCGAGATCGTCGGCGGGGTGGACCTTCTCGTCGTCGCGGCGCCGCTGACCCCGCAGACGCAAGGCCTGGTTGACGCCGACGTGCTCGCCCGGATGCGACCCACAGCGCGGCTGATCAACGTCGGGCGGGGGCCGATCGTCGACGAGAAGGCGTTGGTGACCGCGCTGCGGGCGGGGACGATCGCGGGTGCGGCGCTCGACGTGTTCAGTGTGGAGCCGTTGCCTGCGGACAGCCCGCTGTGGAGTGCGCCCGGAACCCTCGTGTCTCCACACATGGCCGGCGACACGGTTGGCTGGCTGGACGATCTCGCGGCGCTCTTCGTGACGAACTTCGAGCGATGGATGGACGGCGAGCCGCTGCAGAATGTCGTGGACAAGCGTCTGGGCTACGTCCCGGGAGTGGACCGGCCACCAGGGGAGGGGACCACGTGACGGACGACGAGCTCGCCATGAGTAGCGCGACCGAGCTCATGAAGCTGTTCCGTACCCGCAAGGCGTCACCGGTCGAGGCCGTCGACGCGGCACTCGCCCGGATCGAGCGGCTCGACACCGCGGTCCATGCGTACTGTGTGGTCGATCCGGACCTCGCCCGCGCGCAGGCGAAGGAGTCCGAACGGCGGTGGCGCCACGGCGCGCCGGCCGGACTGCTCGACGGCGTATCGGCATCGGTCAAAGATCTGCTCCTCACCGCCGGCTGGCCGACCCTGCGCGGATCACAGCTCCTCTCCGCCGACACCGACGGACCGTGGACGGTCGACGCGCCGGTTGCCGCACGCATGCGCGAGCACGGTGCGGTGCTGCTGGGCAAGACGACGACGCCGGAGTTCGGGTGGAAGGGGGGTCACCGACACCCTGCGCTACGGCGCGACGGGCAACCCGTGGGCTCCCACGCGGACCGCCGGTGGGTCCAGCGGGGGCAGCGCGGCGGCGGTGGCGCTCGGCATGGGGGCGCTGTCGGTGGGCACCGACGGTGGTGGTTCGATCCGGATCCCGGCCGGGTTCTCGGGAATCTTAGGGCTCAAACCGACGTACGGCCGGGTGCCGCTCCATCCCGCGAGCCCGTTCGGGACCCTGGCGCATGCCGGGCCGATGACCCGCACGGTGGCCGACGCGGCGGTGCTGCTGGACGTGCTGTCCGGGCCCGACTCGCGGGACTGGTCGGCGCTGGACCGGCCGTACGACGTGTTCCGCTCCTCCCTCGACGGCGGGGTTGCGGGGATGCGGGTCGCGTTCAGTTCCGACCTCGGGTACGCCCGGGTTGACGCGGAGGTCGCGGCGGCGGTGCGCCAGGCGGTGGAGGTGTTCGCCGCTCTCGGCGCGGAGGTCGTGGAGGAGGACCCAGGCTTCGCCGACCCGATCGAGGCGTACCACGTGTTGTGGTTCGCCGGTGCCGCCAAGGTCGTGCAGGCCTTCGGCGGTGACGACGTGGTGGGCCGGATCGACCCGGGGCTCGCCGAGGTGGTCGAGGAGGGCCGGTCGTACAGCGCGCTGGACTACCTTGACGCGACGGCCGTACGCATGGATCTCGGCGTTCGGATGGGGCGGTTCCACGAGCGCTACGACCTGCTGCTGACGCCGACCTTGCCGATCCCCGCGTTCGCGGCCGGATGCGAGGTGCCGCCGGGCTCGGGCATGCGGCGGTGGACCGAGTGGACGCCGTTCACGTATCCGTTCAACCTCACCCAACAGCCGGCGGCGACCCTCATGTGCGGGTTGACCAGCGACCGGCTGCCGATCGGCCTCCAGGTCGTCGGCCCCCGGCACGCCGACGCGCGGGTGCTGCGGGCCTGCCATGCGTACGAGTCCGCAACGTCATGGCCTCAGCCCCCGCTCACGTCGCCGCCACCCTCCACCTCGCCACCCTCCACCTCGCCACCCTCCACCTCGCCCGCCGCCCCCTCGGCCACGCCCACCTCCTCGTGATCATGGACCGCCGGTAGAGGCGCTGGCCCGTGATCATGATGGTGATCATGAAACTCCGTGGGGCGTATGGCCCCGCCTCCTTTCATGGAACGGTTTCGCTTCATGACCATGAAAGCGGCGGCGTTCGCCGACGGGTGGGCCGCCAACTCCTCCAGCGCCACCTCGATCGCCTTGTCCACGAGCCGCAGTCTCACGAGGTATCCAGGCCTACGCCCGCGCCAGGAGCTGCGCCTGTGCTTGTGACAGGGCCGTGCCTGTGCCTGTGACAGGGCTGTGCCCGTGCCTGTGCCTGTGACAGGGCTGTGCCCGTGCCTGTGCCTGTGACAGGGCTGTGCCTGCGACAGGGCTGTGCCTGTGCCTGCGCCCAGGCTGTGCCTGGGCGGCGTCGGGACCGGTCATGATCATGAAGCCGTACGGGACCGTGAAGCCTGACGGGGCTATAGCTCCGAAAGGGATTCATGATCACGATCATGATCACGGGACTGTGCCCATGACCGGGGGCGTACGGGGGGTCAGACGTCGGTGATCCAGGAGTTGACCTCGCGCTGCCAGGCGGCGTCGGCCCAGAACGGATGGTGCGGCGCCGCGTTGCTGCACAGGATCGTGCCCCAGTATCCGAGCCGCTTGGCCTCGAGCACCGCGAACTCGCAGATGTCCTTGCCCACCGGCCCCTCCTCGAACGTCGTGTGCAGCGGCGTGTAGCCGACGTAACCCTCGCCGATCACCGCCGGTGCGCCGATCCGCGCGCCGAAGTCGGCGTACGCCTCGAGCCGGCTCCGGATCATCTCCCGCATCGACTCGCGGTAGCGGTGGTAGTGCTCGTAGAGGTAGAGGTCCCACTTCACCGGGTCGGTCCAGTCGTGGGTGTAGACGAGCCGCCGTTGTACGCCGGTTGCCGCGAGCCGCCACTCCTCGTCCGGCAGCCAGTCGTCGTAGGCCGGAGCGTCAGAACGCAGCAGCCGCGTGACGAGTGGCGTCGGGAACTCAGCGTCCGACCACAGGCCCGCCTCGTCGAAGAGTTGCCGCAGGACGCCGTACGCATAGATGTGGAAGTGCGCGACCTGCAGATTGCCGGCGAGGTCGTCCAACCGGTGCGGTGCCGGCTCGGAGTAGCACGCCGTGTGCAGCAGGTCTGGGTGGCGCTTGCGCAGCAGGTCGACCGCGCTCTCGATCAGCGCCCGCTGAGCCGCCACCACGCTCTCGCCCTCCGCGGCGACCTCGGTGAGGCTCGTGCCGGCGTTGTCGACCTCGTTGTGCAGTTCGACGTAGGCGATCCGGTCGGCGAGGCCGTTGTCCTTCACGAAGTCGAGCAGCGCGCTCATCGACTCCGCCAGTGCCGCGCAGCGCCGCTCCGGGGGGATCGCGACGAGCGCTTCGTACTGTGCCGGCGTGGCGAAGAAGCTCGGCGTCTGCTGGTACTCCCAACTCGACACGATGAGGTGGCAGCTGTGGCGTTCCGCTGCCCGGAAGAGCTCCAACAGGTGGGCGCGACCGTCGATCACCGCGCCACCGGCGTTGTTGTACCAACGTGTACCCTTCCCGAATCCCCTTCCCAGGTTGGCGATCCGCAGCGGCTCCGGCGGGATGTCGCTGCCGAAGAGGGTGTAGGGCATCGCGCAGATGCGGACGGTGTTGTAGCCGCGCTCGACCGCCTCGGCGAATGCCCGGTCGAGGTCCTCGAACGGCTCACCCGGCATCGTCTGGGTGAACCAGCTGAAGTCCCACAGCGAGATCGTCAGCCGTGCCGGCAGGTGGGAGGGAATATCGACGGTCATGAGCCCTTCCTCACTTCACGGTTCCGGCTGTGAGGCCGGCGATGAACTGCTTGGTGGCGAACGCGAACGCGACGAACACCGGAAGTACGCCGATCGTCGTGCCGAGCATCACGGCGGCTACGTCGGCACCTCCGGCGGCGGTGTTGAGCTGGGTCAGCGCCAGCGGCAACGTGAACTTCTCCGAGTCGTTGAGAATGATGAGCGGCATCAGGAAGTTGTTCCAGCTCATCATGAAACTCCACACGGCAAGGGCGGCGAGCCCGGGCCGGATGATCGGCAGCACCACCCGCCAGTAGATCCACAGGTCGCCGGCGCCGTCCATCCGTGCCGCGTCGTAGAGATCGGCCGGCACGGTGCTGTCGACGACCTGCCGCATCCAGAAGACGCCGAAGCCGGTGGCGGCTCCGGTGAGGATGAGCGGCCAGTACGTGTTGATCCAGCCGAACTCCTTCATCTCCACGAACCACGGGATGAGCCCAGCTGCAGGTGGGATGAAGAGGGTGAGGAGGACCGAGCCATACAGCACCCGGTGCCCCGGTGCCTCCCGGAAGCGGGAGAACCCGTAGCCGGCAAGGGAACTCACGAGCAGGACCAGCACGGTGTGCGCCACCGAGACGTAGGCCGTGTTGCCCAGTGCCCGCACGATGTCAAGGCTGGCTTGCAGCCGGCCGAAGTTGTCGATCAGTGCCGTGCCGGGCAGGAGCGGCGGAGGAAACTGGAAGACCTCCGAGGTCCTCCGGGTGGCGAGAACTCCCATCCAGTACAGCGGAAACACGAAGAGCAGGGTGGTCATGGCGACCGCGACGGTAATCACGACCCGTGGTGTCCGGTGGCCGACATCGTTCACGAGTGCTCTCCCTCCCTTCAGACCTGTCGCCGCAACATGCGGGCGTTGATGGCGGAGAACACCAGGATGAGGGCGAAGATGACGTACGACGTGGCCGATGCCAGCCCGAACTTGAACTCCTGGAACGCCGCCTGGTAGAGGTACGTGCCCATCACCTGCGCGGAGTTCGCGGTTCCGTACGTACCACCGGTGAGGACGTACGGCTCGTCGAAGAGTTGGAAGGCGCCGACGGTCGACGAGATCGCGCTGTAGAGCACGAACGGAATCATCAGCGGCAGCGTGATCCGGAAGAACAGTTGGCTCTCGCCGGCACCGTCGACCCGCGCGGCGCTGTAGAGATCGCGCGGAATCGCCTGCAGCCCGGCCAGGAAGATGATCAGATGCCAGCCGGTCCACCGCCACGCGATGAGCAGGATGATGAGCGGCTTGATCCATCCGGTCGACTGCAGCCACTCGAAGGTGACCCGGTCGCCGGTGAGCGCGCTGAGTGCTGCGTTGACGACGCCGGCGTGCGAGGAGAACATCACGCTCGCGATGATGCCCGTCACGGCCGGAGCGACGAGCAGCGGAAACAGGAACACGACCCGGAAGAATCCCTTGCCCACCAGGACGTACTCGTTGATGAGGTAGGCAAGGAAGAATGCCAGGCCCATCGTCACGACCGTCGAACCGATCCAGATGTAGACCGTGTTGACGATCGCCTTCCGGAACACCGGGTCCTGGAAGAGGATGGCGTAGTTCTGCAGCCAGACGAACTCCGGTGTGCTCAGCCCGTCCCAGCGCACGAAGCTGATCACCAGTGAGGCGAGGATCGGAAACGCGCCGAAGATCGCGAAGAGGACGAAGAACGGCGCGATGCAGAGATAGAACGCGCGGTTCGCGCCCACCCTCCGCCGCAGCCCTCGGCCGCCACGCCGGTCGGGGGCTCGAGACGGTGGTCCGCTGGCTCGGGGGAGTGTGGCTGTCTGGCTGTCAGCTGGCATCGCGACTCTCAACCTGACCGGTTCTCGACCCGACGCTTCGCGTCGCGCAGTGCATCGTCGGCTTTGGCCTTGCCCTTCATGACATCGGTGACCGCGTCGGTCAGCGCGTCCTGTGCCGCCTGGTCGTCGGGATGGGTGATCGGCGTCTCCATCGACTCCGACACCTGCGCGAAGACCTCGTTGACGTTCTGCCCGGCATAGAAGTCGTCGGGCTCGTTCATCCAGTCTTCTTCCAGGGCTGGCGTCCAGGCGGGGTAGAGGTCGTTCTCGCGGTACATCGTGCGCAGGCTGTCGGGGTCCTGGGTGACGAACTTGACGAACTCCCACGCGGTCGCCTTGTTCTCACTGGTTTCGAGGATGCCGATGAAGTCGCCGCCGGAGTTGAACGCGGCATTGCCGTCGTACTCCGGTGCGAGCGTCACGCCCCACGAGCCTGTCGACTCCGGCGCGTAGACACTCTTGACGAGCCCGCCGAACCAGTTGCCGATGAGGAACGTCGCGACTGTGCCGTTCTTGATCGCGGCTCCCCATTCCTGGCTCCACTGCTCGAACGGCGCGACCAGCCCCGCATCGTAGGCCTGCTTGGCGTAGTCGACCGCGGCCACCATGACGTCCGAGGTCAGCTGGGACGCACCGGACTCGTCGAACATCGAGACACCGGCCTGGGCGCGGATCGCTCCCACGATCGACATCGGCGTGTCGATCAGCCAGCGTTCGTCCTTGACGGCCAGCGCCTTGCCCTCGGCGAGATAGTCGTCCCAGGTCTTGAACGCGTCGTTCACGTCGTCGGGCTCGGTCGGCAGGCCGGCCTTCTCCAGCACGTCGCGGCGGTAGAAGAGCCCGCCCGGGCCGGTGTTCTTCGGCAGGACGAAGGCCCGGTCCTCCTCCTTGTCGAACACGTAGTCCCAGGAGAAGTTCGCGTAGTCGCCGGCGCTCTTCGTCGCGTTGTACGGACCCTCGGCGAGGTTGACGAAGCCCGGCTTTCCCTTGTATTTCGCGACGTTGGTGATCTCCACCATGGCGACGTCGGGACCGGTGCCGGACACCAGCGTGGCGAGGAGCTTGCTGTCGTACTGGTCCGAGGCGAACGCCTGCACCTTGACCTTCGTTCCCGGGTTCTTCTTCTCGAAGATCGGGATGGTCTTCTCGAACGTCTTGTCGTTGTCGGGCCAGGTCCACACGGTGATCTCACCGCCGACCTCGCCCGCCTGTTCGCTGCCTCCGCCGCACGCCCCCAGCATCAACGCCCCCGCCCCGATGCCGGCGCTCGCCGACAGGAAGCGTCGCCGGCTGAGCCCGTGCGCGGCTCCCGACATCCTGTCCACTGGCCGTTTCCGCATGGTGCCACTCCTTTGTGTGTGAAGCATGTCTGCCTGGCTCGTGTATGGGTGGTATTGAGGGGAAAGGGGTCACCATTCCGCGAGCGAACCGTCGTCGCGGCGCCAGATCGGAGTCCGCCAGTCGGTCGCGTGTCGTGTCGCACGCTCAACGGTCCGCTCGTCGATCTCGATGCCGAGCCCGGGTCTGTCGAGCCGGACGATGAAACCGTCCCGGTGGGTCAGCACGGAACGGTCGACGAGGTAGTCGAGCAGGTCGAAGCCTTCCCCGTAGTGCAGGCCGATGCTCTGCTCCTGGATCAGGTAGTTCGGTGTCGCGAAGCCGATCTGCAGGCTGGCCGCCAGGGCGATCGGCCCGAGCGGGCAGTGCGGCGCGACGGCGACGTCGTAGGCCTCCGCCATCGCGGCGATCCGGCGTACTTCGGAAATGCCGCCGGCGTGGGAGAGGTCGGGTTGGATGACGGCGACGCCAGATCCGAGGACTGGCCGGAAGTCCCAGCGGGAGTACAGCCGTTCGCCGGTGGCGATCGGCACGCTCGTTGCCGCGGCCACCTCGCCGATCCGGTCGCTCACCTCCGGCACGACCGGTTCCTCGACGAACATCGGGAGGTACGGCTCCAGCAGCGGAAGCACTCGCCGCGACATGGGCACCGTCAACCGACCATGGAAGTCCACCGCGATATCGACCTCGGGACCGACGGTCTCGCGGACGGTCGCGACCCGCTCGACGATCGCCTGGACCTCGGCAGCGGTGTCGATGAGCCGCAGCTGGGCCGAGGCGTTCATCTTGACCGCTGTCATGCCGTCGTCGAGGCGGCGCTTCGCGGCCTCGGCGAGACTGGTGGGTTCGTCGCCACCGATCCAGCCGTAAACCCGGACGCGGTCGCGCACAGGTCCGCCGAGCAGGGCGTGGACGGGTACGCCGTGCACTTTGCCGGCGATGTCCCACAGGGCCTGGTCGATGCCGGCGACCGCGCTGGAGAGGACCACACCGCCGCGGTAGAAGGCACCCTTCGTGAGCACCTGCCAGTGGTCCTCGATGCGCAGCGGGTCCTTGCCGACGAGGTATTCGGCGAGTTCCTCGACGGCGGTCGCGACGGTGCGCGCCCTGCCCTCGACCACCGGTTCGCCCCACCCGGTGACGCCTTCGTCGGTGTCGATGCGGAGGAAGAGCCACCGAGGCGGGACGGGATAGGTACGCAGGGCGGTGATCCTCACCCGGCACCCCCGTCGCCTACGTTCCGGCGCCGTGCCCGCTTGGTTGCACGCTTGGCCGTACGCTTGCCTGCCCGCTGGCCCCCGTGTCGGGTGGAGTCGAGGTCCTGGCGGGCCTTCTCCAGCAGGGCCCGGACGGCCTTCTCCGCGGCGTCGGGATCGCCGTCTCGGACCGCCTCGGCGACGGCACGGTGCGCCGGCACAGGGTCGTCGGCGGGTTTGGCCTCGTGGACCAGCTCGTCGCGGGTGGCGAGCCCGGCCTCGATGACGACCTCCATCCGGAGCAGGAGCTCGTTGTGGGTGGCGGTGAGCAGTGCCCGGTGGAACGTGAGGTCGGCGCGTACCTCCTCCGCCGGGACGCCGACGGCCGCGGCCATCTCGTCCAGTGCCGCGTCCAGTGCGGCGAGGTCGTCCTCGGTACGGCGGATCGCCGCGAGCCGGGCACCCGCCGGCTCCACCACCTCGCGTACCTCGTGCAGGTTGTCGAGGAACGAGTCATCGCCCCGGTCGGCGTACTGCCAGCGGATCATGTCGCCGTCGAGCAGGTTCCAGTCCGAGCGGGGACGAACGAACGTGCCGCGCTTCTGCCGCGCGTCCACCAGCCCCTTGGCGGCGAGCACTTTCAGAGCTTCGCGCAGGACCGTACGGCTCACCTCGAGCTCGGTCTCCAGGGCGGCGAGATCGATCGTCTCCCCTTCGGCGAGCTCCCCCGACAAGATGCGACGCGCCATCTCCCGCACGGTCTGCCCGTGCAGGCCTCGGCGCGAGTAGACGGCCACGGTTCTCCCTTGTGAGCGTTGGTTCTGTCGTGCACTTCTGTGGTGTGGGGGCCAGCCTAGAACAAGACATTAATTATGACTACATCTTGACAAGCCCGGTCGGGTTGACCATGCTCACGGCGCAACATCGACGAAAGCGTTGGTGCCAGCCCCCAGCGAGCTCCGCTCGCCGAGGCCCGCCCCCGCCACGCGCCCGCCCGCAGGAGGCCCGTCATGCGTCCGATCCGCCGACGTTCCATGCTTCAAGCCGCCGCGTTGACCCCGATCGCGGCCTCCATGGTGGCAGGCGCCACGCCGGCGGCCGCCGCTCCCGCCCTTGACGCGGCTGCGGCAGCGGCGTCCGGTAACCAACCGCCGCCACACGGTGACAGGGAGCCGGCGGGTACCGAGCTGCGTACCATCGCCGGCACCGGGGTGGTCTTCCAGTACGACGCGGTCGTCCCGGCGTTCGACGGCTGGCGTACGCACGAACCCACCAGGAGCTACCGCGACCTCGACCGCACATGGCGGTTCCGCTTCGACCCGGACGGCGTCGGCGAGAGCGACGGGTGGCAGGGCGCCGGCCACGACGACTCCGGCTGGGACTCGATCGCCGTCCCGTCGGCGTGGGATCTCAAGGACACGCCGGGCTTCGGCGGGTACGACGGCAGCCGGTTCGGCGAGGGCACGGCCTTCGCCGACGGCTACGCGTGGTACCGCACCTCGATCTCGGTCCCGGGCGACTGGGCGGCACGCCACGTCCGGCTCGCGTTCCTCGCCGTCAACTACCGCGCCGACGTCTGGCTCAACGGCCAGCACCTCGGCGCGCATGAAGGCGGGTACGCCCCGTTCGCGCTGCCGACAGGTGACGCCCTCCGCCCGGGCCGGGTCAACGTCATCGCGGTCCGGGTGCACCGGCTCGCCTCGTGGGAGGACTACACCCAGCCCAGCCCTTCGATCACCGACCCGTACGCCATCCCCTGGAAGCCGGTCGACTACTGGCCGTACGCCGGGATCACCCGCTCGGTCTGGCTGGAGGCGGTGCCAGCCGTCACCGTCGCGAAGGTCCTCCTCGCGGCCGCTGACGGCGAGCTGGAGGTCCGTGCGGTGGTCGAGAACCGACGCGACGAGGCGTTCACCGGCCGGGTCGTCCTCGACGCAGGTAAGGGGACCGGCGCGAAGCCAATGACCGTGCCGGTGAGCGCGCCGGCCGGCGGAGTCGCCGTCGCGCGGATCCAGGCCGCCGTCCCCGACGCAACCGCCTGGAGTCCGGAGCGTCCGGTCGTCCTGACCGCGACGGCCAGACTCCTCGCGGGGGAGGGCACGGTTGTGGTCGACCAGCTGAGCGATCGTTACGGCATGCGGGCGGTCGAGGTCAGCGACGCCAAGCTCCTCGTCAACGGCGAACCGGCGTTCCTCAAGGCGCTCAACTGGCACGAGGAGACAGGGGCGCACGGGCGGGCGATGACCCGCACCGACTACGACCGCGAGCTCGGCCACGTCGTCGCCACGAACTCCAACGCGGTCCGCAACACGGTCTACACGCGCCACCCCTACGCGTACGACTGGGCCGACGCGCACGGCGTCTACGTCATGGACGACATCGACAACATGTGGGTCAACGCCGCGCAGGAGAAGCTGCAGACCGAGCAGTACGGACTGTCCCGCGCGATGGCCCTCACGATGGCGTGGAACAACCACAACCACCCGTCGGTCGTCTGCTGGTGCCTGCAGAACGAGTCCGAGATCGACGGCAACGGCGCGCCGATCTACCGCGCCTGGCTCGCCGACATGAAGGCGGCGGTCAAGGCTGTCGACCTCACGGCGCGCCCCGTCACGTGGGCTTCGCACACCACCAACGACCCGGCGTTCGACATCGCCGACATCGTGGGCTTCAACGAGTACTTCGGCTACTTCTACGGCAAGAACGAGGACCTCGGTCCCGCGATCGACGCCGTACACGCGAGGTATCCCGACAAGCCGATCATGATCACCGAGAACGGTTCGTGGTCGTTCTTCGGCCACCACGGCCCGGAGACCGAGGTCGGCACCGAGGAATGGCAGGCGATGAACTTCCGCTCGCACTGGGCACAGGTGGCGGAACGTAAGGACTACGTCGCAGGCTACTTCTTCTGGGTACTGAAGGACTACAAGACCCGTGCCGGCTACAACCAGGAATACAACGGGATCTCGGAGATGGGTGCACTCGCCTTCGACGGGACGACGAAACGCCTTGTCTACCACAACATCAAGGACGCAGAGCTGTGAGCCTCACGTCGCGGGTCCAGTCGCTACGGTTGGTCGTCGGAGTCGTCTCGCTGGCGGTCGCCGCGCTCTCCATGCCCCTGACAGGCGTGTCGGCAGGGGTTGGCGCCGCATCTGCCGCACGGTCGGCGAACGCCACCGGGCCGCAGACCATCAGCCTCGACGGTGAGGATCTCGGTCGGCCCTTCGACGGTGTGGGTGGGGTCAGTGCAGGCGGATCGTCGCGCCTGCTGATCGACTACCCGAAGAAGGAACGGGACGAGATCCTCGACTACCTCTTCACACCCAACTACGGAGCCGCCCTCGACCTCCTCAAGGTCGAGATCGGCGGTGACGTCGATGCCACCGTGGGCGCCGAGGCCAGTCACATGCGGACGGCCGACGAGGTGGACTGCACCCGCGGCTACGAATGGTGGCTGATGCGGGAGGCCGCGAAACGCAATCCCGACATCAAGTTCTACGGCCTGCCATGGGGGGCGCCCGGCTGGTTCGACGGAGGTTACTGGTCGCCGGACCGAGTCGACTACCTCGTCGCATGGGTGGAGTGCGCACGGGAGAACGGCCTCACGATCGACTACCTCGGCGGCGCCAACGAGAGCGGCTTCAAACGCGACGTCTACGTACGACTTGCAGAAGCCCTTGCCGAGAAGGGTTTCGGTGACATCAAGATCGCCGCCACCGACAACCACAACCCGCCAGACTACTGGTTCGCCGCGCCGGAGATCGCCGCTGACCCCGAGTTGAACGCCGCCGTCGACATCCTGGGCGAGCACGACGTGTGTGGGTGGCGGACGCTCCAGCGCCGGTGTCACGTCAGCGACGCGGCCCGCGCGCTCGAGAAGCCCTTGTGGGACAGCGAGAACAGCACCCAGGACTACGACGTCGGCGCGGAACCGCTCGCCCGGGCGATGAACCGGCACTACATCGATGCCGAGGTCACCGGAAACCTCAACTGGGCGTTGATCTCCGCGTGGTACGACAACTTCCCAATCGGCGGGACCGGCCTGATGCTGGCCGAGCGCCCGTGGTCGGGCTTCTACGAGGTCGGCCCCAGCATCTGGGTCGACGCGCACACGACACAGTTCACCGAGCCCGGGTGGCACTATCTCGACAGCGCGAGCGGCTACAGCGCGGAAGGTGCGAGCCACGTGGCGCTGCGGTCGGCCGACACCGACGACTACAGCGTGGTGATCGAGACACTCGACTCCGGTGAGGCCGAGACGCTGCGGTTCGAGGTGACCGGCGGGCTGTCGGACCGTCCCGTGCACGTGTGGTCGACGAACCTCTCGACCCCGAGCACCGCCGACGACTTCGTACGTCAAGGTAGCATTGACGCGGCCGATGGTGCGTACGAACTGACCGTCGAACCCGGCCACGTGGTCACGCTCTCGACGACGACCGGCCAGGCGAAGGGCACCGCGGCGGCGACCGCGGATCCTGGAGCGCAGCTGCCGATGCCGTATGCCGAGGACTTCGAGCACGTCGGAAGTCTCGGCCTGGCGCGCTACGTCGCCGACGTCCACGGCGGGTTCGAGGCGGCCCGGTGCGCTGGTGGGCGCGACGGCACGTGCTACGAGCAGCAGGTCACCCAGCAGCCGATCACCTGGCACAACACGAACATGCCGCCCACGACGATCGTCGGCGACCCGCGCTGGTGGGGCGACTACGAGGTCGGCGTCGACGCGCTGCTCGATGCGTCCGGGCACGTCGAACTGCTCGGCCGCGTCGACAGCCAGCAGCACAACGCGGCCGGCTACCACCTGCGCGTCGCGGACACCGGCGAGTGGCGACTCTTCACCCAGGACCTGCAGGGACGCGACCGGACGCTGGCCTCGGGATCCGTGGCGGCCGTCGGCACGGGAACCTGGCACCGGCTTGCGTTGCGATTCCGCGGGGAGCAGGTCACGGCACTGCTCGACGGCGATGAGCTCGCTTCCGTCGAGGACGCGGACCACACGACGGGGCAGGTGGGGTTGCGGGTGGGCGGGTGGCAACGGGCCCAGTTCGACAACCTGCGGGTGGTGCCGACGGGTCCGCGGCCCTCGTTCGTACGCCATACAGACATGACCGCGACGGCCACCAGCGAACACACGGCGAACGACTTCGGCCACAACTACGTGGCCGAGCACGCGATCGACGACCGGCTCTGGTCCACGTGGCGGTCGGCGTTGTCGCCGGTCGAGCCGCTGCCGCAGGCGATCACCCTCGACCTCGGGGAGTCGACGACCGTGGCAGGTGTGGCGTACACGCCCGCCGTCACCCCGGTCGCCGGGGGAATCACCAGCTACACCGTCACGACGAGCAAGGACGGCAAGTCGTTCACCAACGCAGCGAGCGGGCACTGGGCCGGGACCTACGCCACCAAGACAGCGCCCTTCGACGAACCGGTGCGAGCGAGGTACGTCAGGTTGGAGGCAACCGACGTCAACGGCTGTCCACGGGCGCCGACGGTGGCAGAGCTCAACGTGTCGAGGACGGAACTCATTCCGCTGGGCGAAGGGGAGCCGCCGACCGACCCCGACCCGACGTATCCCCACCTCGTACCACAGTCGCAGATGACCGCGACCGCGACGAGCCAGCAGCCGGGATACGAAGCAGGCAACGCGATCGACGGCAACTGCGGCACGATGTGGCACGAGTCGTGGAGTCCGTACACACCGCCGCCGCAGTCGCTGACCCTCGATCTGGGTGGTACGTACGACACGACTGCCGTGGTCTACCAGCCGCGGCAGGACGGCAACGTCAACGGCGTGGTCACCGACTACGAGGTCGCGGTCAGCGCCGACGGTGAGACCTTCACTCCGGTCGCCGACGGCACCTGGGCCGGGGACGCGACGACGAAGACGGCGGAGTGGTCGGCGACGTCGGCGCGATACGTCCGGTTGACGGCCCGCAACGGAGTCAACGGCCACATCTCCGCCGCCGAGGTCAACATCGCCCACGCCGGCTGACCGGCGGCCGCATAGGACCTTGTTCGGAAGAGAGCCGTCTCGGCAGTGCAGCGTGCTTCACTCGCCGTTGCTGTTGTCGAGTGCGACTCGCGCCCTCGCGATGATGCGATGCGCGGCCGGACCGAAGGCCGCCGCCCCCTCCAATCGCTGCCATGCTTCGACGTAGGTCGCGATCTCAGACGTCTCGGTCAGTCGAAGCTCGGCAGCCGTCGTCTCGATGCGAACGAGCCGCTCGTCGAAGATCCAGAAGCAATGTCCAGGAACTGCCGTGAGCGGAACACCCAGCGGCACGATTCCTAACGGCGTCCTCGAGATTCCCACCCCGCCAGCAAGTCGATCGAGCTGCGCCACCATTACGTCGATCGGACACATCACCATGTGAAGGGCGGCTTCCCAGACGAGAATTCGGATATTCCGATCAGGATCGGAGAGGACCTGCTGACGCTCCAAGCGTGCCCGAACGCCCTCGTCGATATTCATCGGTGTACGCAACAGCGTGTGGTAGAGCTGGAACATGTGGCGGGCATAGTCGGGCGTCTGCAAGAGGCCAGGAATGACAGCACTTTCGAATATCCGAAGCTCCCTGGCGTTTTGCTCATCCACAGCCCAGGCCTGTTGACGCGCTCGAAGCCCAGCAGCAACCTGACGCCGCCATGAGGCATAGTGCGTCTCCAGGTGCCGCAAACGCGCCACCAGTTCGACCTCGGTTCCCGCTTGTCCTATTGCGTGAGCCCAAGCGCGAAGGTCTCGCACATGAGGAGTTTGCTTGCCGTGCTCGAGTTTGGAGACCTTCGACCGGGGCCAGCCCAGGCGTTCGGCGACCTCGCGTGCGGACAAGCCGGCCTCGGCACGCATCTCCCGCATGCGCGCGCCGAGGCCCTCTCGTGCCGTCTGGTAGTTGCTCACGTGCGTATTGTTGTTGTTCGCTCTCTGTAGCGGTCAAAGGTCTCGGCGTGGTGCCATGCGGCATCACGCCAATAGCAATGACGCACAACGATCGACGGGGTCTCGTCGAGAGTGACACCGAGGAAGCGGTCTTGCTGGCCGAATTCGAGCCGGGCCACGAGGCGTGAGTCGAAAAGCCAATAGTCATGGGCCGGAAGATCGAGTTCGGGAGCCTTTCGCCTGTCGAGATAGCGAATGTCTTCACCGGCGGCCAGATTGTGCGGTGTTCCCCACAGCTCGAATCGCAGGTAGTCCGAAGGTGGGTCGTCTATCAGCCTGACCCGTTCGACGCGCTTGCCATGGCCGGTCTGCTCCCGCATGAGGTCAAGCCACGGCTCGAACCAGTCCAACCCAGGGTCTTCGCCCGCGAGAAACCGCGGAAAGGCGTCGTCCTCCTCACTGCTGCCGTAGGAGGTTCGTACCTCGAGGCGATATGCGGTGTGCTCAAAGCGGCGAAACAGATCGACAAAGGCCTCGCCGCTCACCAGGTTGCCCACTCGTTACTCCTTCGGAGCCCAATGATGATTGAGCAGGTCACGTGGTACGACGACAAATGTCTCACCGTCCAGAACATCCCGCACACCAGCAAGAGCCTCGGTGTCGGTGAGGCGTTTGTCCCTGCACCACGATGTCGCCGGTCTCCAGCTCATAGAGGGCGGGACAGCCACCGACCTGGCTGTCTGAACCCAAGAACCTGATCTTCATCTCAGCTCCTCCCGTGATCGTCCCCTTCACTGCTGACGGTATTGATCGTCACGTGGATGAGCCAGGGGCGTCAGGAGAAACTTCGAGAAACTGATGTCGTATGGACCAAGGGCAGCTCCTAGCGTGCGCTGTGCGATGCAGCGGTTGGTCGACGTCGAGCTCGTCGTTCACACTGCGTGTCCTGGTCGCCGTGTCGCAACCATCAGCTACACGTGCGGCGGATCCGACGTGGTCGCCGCACGATGGCTCTCGAGGAGACCACCGATGCGTCTCGTTGCCTGGAAGGCGATCGCGTTCTTGATGTTTGTCGCTGTTGGCGTCATGGTGATGGCGAGGTGAACGACGAACATGTCGATCCCATCGACTCTGGCCGTCTCGATTGGATCTGGGATGGCGGCCTCAGCGAGCACGGCTACACGGACGCCGACCTGGCGACGACGGCCCGCGTCCTGTCACGGCGGTGTCCGAGATGCAATGCGGAGATAGGAACATGGTGTCGCACAGCAGCGGGCAACACTCTGGCCAGTCTCGATCTCCAGCACATAGCGCGCAGGCTCATATGGCATCAGTAGGCACGTGACCTGGGCTACTCGGTCAGCGCGGTAGCACCGGCTTGCGGCGGAACGGCGCCCGCCCGGGAGGTTGCTGGGGCGGAGTGCGACGCGGCGTCGGTGGGATGGGTCGTGTGACGGGTGCGTCCGGAGTGAGGATGAGCGGTTCGCCGTGGTGGCCGATCTCGATCGACGGACCGCCCAGCAGCGAGTACGTCGCCTCCTCCGGATGGATCGCCACCCGGATCTGGCTGCCGGTGAAGCACATCCGGAACGTGATGGCGGCCAGCTCCGGCGGCAGGCGCGGCGCGAACGTGAGCTTCCCGCCGTGGTCGCGCATGCCGCCGAACCCCGCCACCGTCCCGATCCACGCGCCGGCAAGCGACGCGATGTGCAGCCCGTTGTGGACGTCGTGCTGCGTGTCGTGCAGGTCGGCGAGGGCCGCCTCGGCCAGATAGTCGTAGGCAAGATCGAGGTGACCCACCTCGGCGGCGAGCACGGCCTGGGTGCTGGCCGACAGGGACGAGTCCCGCACCGTCAACGCTTCGTAGTAGTCGACGTTGCGGGCCTTCTGCTCCGGCGTGAACGCGTCACCGCGCAGGTGCATCGCGAGCACCAGGTCGGCCTGCTTGACGACCTGTTTGCGATAGAGATCGAAGTACGGATAGTGCAGCAGCAGTGGGTAGTGCTCCGGCGGCGTGCCGGCGAAGTCCCAGTGCGCGTGGCTGGTGAAGTCCTCCGCTTGGGGATGCACCTGGAGGGTCTTGTCGTAGGGAATGACCATCCGGTCGGCTGCGTCGAGCCAGGCGGCGATCTCCTCCTCGTCGACATCCAGCTCGCGGGCGACCCGGGGGAGGCGTTCGCAACGGATGCCCGCCTCGCGGAGGTTCTTCTGGGCCATCAGGTTGGTGAAGACGTTGTTGTCGACGACCGCGGTGTACTCGTCGGGGCCGGTCACGCCGTCGATCCGGAACCCCGCGTGCGGATCGTGGTGGCCGAGCGACATCCACAGCCGAGCGGTCGCCACCAGCAGCTCCAGCCCGTAGTTGGCTTCGAACTCCTCGTCCTTCGTGGCCGCGAGGTAGCGGGCGGTCGCGTCGGCGATGTCGGCGTTGACGTGGAACGCCGCCGTGCCTGCCGGCCAGTAGCCAGAGCACTCCTCGCCGTTGATCGACCGCCACGGGAACGCCGCGCCCGTCTGGCCGAGCTGGGCCGCCCGGGCCCGGGCCTTGTCGAGGGTGGCGTAGCGCCACATCAACGCGCTTCGCGCCGCCGCCGGCACGGTGTAGGTGAGGACGGGCAGGACGAACGACTCGGTGTCCCAGAACGCATGCCCGTCGTAGCCGGGCCCGGTCAGCCCCTTCGCCGGGATCGCGCGGGTCTCCCCACGAGCCCCGGCCTGCAGGACGTGGAACAACGCGAACCGTACCGCCTGCTGCAGCTCGGCGTCCCCGTCGATCTCCACGTCGGCGGAGGCCCAGAAGTCGTCCAGATAAGCCCGCTGCTCGTCGAGAAGACCCTGCCAGGTCGTCCGCCTCGCACCGGCCAGGGCTGCCTCCACCTGCGAACACAAGGCCGAGGTCGACCGCTGGGCCGACCAGCCGTAGGCGACGTACTTCGTGAACGCGAACCGCTGGCCCTCCGGCACCTCGACCGCCATCGTGAGCCGGGCCAGGTCACCGTCGGCCTCGATCTTCGTGCGTACTCCGTCCGGCGTCTCGATCTCGTGGTCCATGCCGGCGGCCATCCGCAGCCCGGACCGGCGGGTGTGGTGGGACAGCACCGCGCTGTAGTCCACGGCGGCCGCGAAGTCTGCGACCAGTGGAGCCTGGAGAATTGCCGCGACGCGAGGGTCGTCCGACTCCGGTTCGATCGCTTCGTTCGCCAGCAGATCCGACTGCACGACCAACTGCATCCGGCCATCGAGCGGCTCGACCTCGTAGCGGAGGGCGGCGACCGCCCGTTGCGTGAACGACACCAGCCGCTCGCACTGGATACGCACCTGCCGCCCGGTGGGCGACACCCAGTCCGTACGCCGTCGGAGTGTGCCGGAACGGAAGTCCAGCTCCCGGGCGTGGAACGGCGCGGAGCCGTAGCGCATGTCCAGTGGTTCGTCCTCCACCAGCAGCCGGATGATCTTGCCGTCGGTGACGTTCACCACCGTCTGGCCGTCCTCCGGGTAGCCGTAGCCGGCTTCGGCGTACGGCAGCGGACGGCGTTCGAAGAAACCGTTCAGGTAGGTGCCGGGCAGCCCGCGCGGTTCGCCCTCCTCGAGCGATCCCCGGAACCCGATGTGGCCGTTGGACAGCGCGAAGGTGGACTCGGTGCGCTTCAGGGCGCTGACGTCGAGGGTGCGCCAGCGCAGCTTCCACGGCGAGACCTCGTAGCCGCGCGGAGGGGCGCTCACCGGTGCACCGCGAGGAGCTCGGCGAGGTCGGACACCACCAGGTCGGCACCGTGGGCCCGGAGCGCGTCGGCGTGGTGGGTGCGGTCCACTCCCACCACGAGCCCGAAGCTGCCCGCGCGTCCGGCCTGAACGCCTGCGAGGGCGTCCTCGAAGACCGCCGCCTGCGAGGGCGCCATGCCCAACGCCTCGGCGCCGGCGAGATAGGAGTCGGGCTCCGGTTTGCCGCGCAGGCCACGTTCGGCGATCACCACGCCGTCGATTCTGGCCTGGACGAACCGACTCAGGCCGGCGGTGTCCAGGATCAGCTCGCCGTTGGCCGAGGACGTGACGACCCCGACCGAGAGCCCGGCGTCGTGGACGGCGTGCAGATAGCGCACCGACCCCGGATAGGCCGTGACGCCGCGCTCCTTGACGATGGCCAGGAACAGCGTGTCTTTCCGGCTGCCGATGCCATGCACCGTGTCACTCGTCGGCGAATCGTCCGGACTGCCCTCCGGCACCTGGATTCCACGCGAACGGAGAAACCCCCGCACGCCGTCGTCGCGCGGCCGGCCGTCGACGTACTGCAGATAGTCGCGTTCGCTGAACGCCGTGAAATCGGCACCGTCGCGCCGGGTGAGAAACGCGTCGAATGTCTGCTTCCACGCCTGTCGGTGAAGGCTCGCCGTATTGGTCAGGACCCCGTCAAGGTCGAACAGGCAGGCCGCAATCCCCGCAGGCAGACCGATCATCACGCTCCCCATGATGCCCGCGGTGGCGACCGGGGAACAGGACAACGAGGAGATCGTGCCGGCAGGCGAGGAAACGACGCCGATCTGGTGTCGTGCGATTTCTGATGAGGTGGAGGGCCCAGGTCCGGCGGCGCGCGTGGAGCGCGATCAGCTGTCGAGATCGATGAAGTGCGCCTTCTGGATCACGCCGTGCACCCCGACAGTCCGGTCGACGACCTGGGAGATCTCGAAGTTCGCCGCCGCCGACAGGTAGGCGTAGGCCACCGCCCGATCCATCCCCAGGTCGTGCTCGAGGAAGTCGAGCGCGTTGACCACCGCCCGCCGCATGGCGATGTCGAGATCGTTGACCTGGCCGTTCTGCGATCCGTCCGGGTCCGACAGGCCGACCGGCACCCACGCCTGCGGCGTCTCGACGAACGGATAGGTGTACGAAACGGACGGCACGTCCGGCGAGCCCGGCTTGTGGACCGTCAGCCTGAACGTTCCGCGCAGCGAGCCTTCCATCGCCGTCAACGCGACTTCACCGTTGCCCATCGCCATGTGCGGGTCACCGATGTAGAAGAGCGCGCCTTCGGCGAACACCGGCAGGTAGAACCGCGAACCCACGCCGAGCAGGTTGATGTCGATGTTTCCGCCGCCGAGCGTCGGCGGGATGGAGTTGAGCTCCGGCGCGGTGAGAGCGTCGGCTGACGCGAAGGCCACGCCCATCATCCCCATGAACGGATCCAGCGGGAAGACCACCTCGCCCGAACGCCCCGCCGGCAGGACACCCGTCAAGGTTCCCTTGGCTTGGCTGCGTACGGGCGTGAACGTCGACACGTTGCCGTAGTGCGTCGGGTCTCCGGTGTCGCGGCCGTCGGTTTCGACCGGCGGCATGATCTCGTCCATCGTGATGCCGGCCGGCACCGCTCCCCCGGGCAGGCGAGGCAAGGCGCCCTTGCCGTGCCGGCTCGACACCACGCCGTAGGGCACCCGGGGCAGCATTGACAGCATCTGCACCTCGAGCACGTCGCCAGGCTCGGCGCCGTCGACATGGACCGGCCCGGTGACCACGTGTGGGCCATCTACGTCGAAGTTACGCGTCGTCCGCGAGTAGTCGGCCGCGATGGCGACCACGTCGTCGAGCACCTTGTCGCGACTGACGCCGTGGCTGGCGAAGTATTCGACCGGGTCGCGGCCCTGGTCTTCCAGGATGCCCTCGTGCGACACCGCATCGATGGTCACCGTCTCACCCGACCGCATGCGAAGGACGGGTTCGCTGCCAACGGCCGGTACATATCCCCAGCGCACCTCGTCCGGCCGCGCGGGGACATAGTGCTTCCCGAGAATCGGGCCCTTACCGGGTTGGAGAATCCCTCCCAGCGGGCCGGTCGGTGCCGCCTGCGGCATCGCGGCCGAGACCGGTGCCGCCGCATGTGCCACGCCGCCACCGAGCATGGCCGATCCGGCGGCAGCGGCACCCAGTCCACCAACCGCTCCAGCCGCTCGGAGAAACTCACGCCGACCCAGCTGGTCGATGAGTGCCTATCGCACCTCGTCGGCGTTGTCCGCTGTCTGCATGTACGTCCTTCCCTTACGCGAATCGGTCGAACGAACGTCAGTGCGCCTCATTGCCCGCCGAGTTGTCTGATGCGCACTGGGCCGTTCGATGCGCACTGAAGGTCTCCACACGGGTTCCTAACAACCGAAGGTTTCACCGATGCTGCGCGGGTGTTGTGCGCGCATAACGGTCGACGATCCCGAGCGGTGCGACCTGCCTGGCAAGGGTCAAACATCCCCACCTCCACGGCCACCATCGACGGCGTACCGCTTCGATGGTCAGGCCTTCTCCTCCGGACCCGGTGCGAGCATGCGGGCCGAGCGGGTGACGAGGTTGTCGATGAACGCCCGGGAGGTCGGCTGCCTGGTGACGAGGACCCGGAGGTAGATCGGCGCCAGCAGCGATTCGACGGCGTCGATCGGGCGGACCTCGCGAGTGGCGAGTCCGCGTTCCTGCGCCCGCCGGACGATCTCGGCGGTGTGCGCGAACAGGCTCGACCAGTAGCCCGCGGCCGCCTCGGCGAGGCGCGGGTCGGTGGTGCCGGCGATCAGCGGAAGCATCGTCTTCGAGATCGGCGCCTCGAGCGTGGCGACGACCCGGCGGGCGACGCGTGCCAGGTCGCGCCTGAGGTCGCCGGTGTCAGGCAGCGGGGTCTCCACGGGTGTCAGCGCGATGAGCAGGTCGGCGATGAGGCCCTCCGTCGACAGCCACCTGCGGTAGATCGTCGTCCGGTGGATGCCGGACCTGCGGGCCAGCTCGTCGATGGACAGCGCGGCGGTCTCGCCCTGCTCCAGCGCCTCACGCACGGCCGCGAAGACCCGCTCCCGGACCTGGGCACTCCGCCCGCCCGGGCGGGTGCGTACCTGATCGACGCCTTCCATCGTCGCCCACCCTAACACTACAGATGTTGCACTAGCGCGTCGGTGGTGGGTACGCTCGCTTGGCGCTACAGGTGTCGCATTAACACGCGAGAGAAGGAGTGATCATGAGTGAGCCCCGTGAGACCTACTACCAACTCGTCCTGATCTGGATCCGCGACGCCGCGATGTTCGGCGAGTACCTCAGCCAGCTTCCGCCGATCGTGGCGAAATACGGCGGTGCGGCGGATCGGATCTTCCAGCCGATCGGCGTTTCCGGCGATGCGCTGACGCTCCCCCACGCGGTCAACTTCGTTCACTATGACGACCAGGAGTCCTACCGACGCTTCGGGGAGGATCCGGACTTCAGGCAGATCGAGCCGTTGCGCAGCGGGTCCATCGACATGCTGGCGTTCGAGGGCTGGTTGACTCGGGCGAACCCGACGTCCGACGGGTTTGACGACCGGACCTACGCCATCGACCTGGAGTTTTCCGACAAGACGTCGCAGCCGTCGCACGAGGACACGGGGCGTGGAGTCGAGGTGGAATACGTCCTGAGGGTCGACACCGGATCGGTGGTCTCAGGTCGCACACCACACCAGGTACGGATCGCCTACTCCGCCGGCACCAACGGTGACGCCACGCCCGAGACGTCCACCGCGTCGACGATCCGGATCACCGCCAAACCCCAGACGCTCGCTCCTTAGCCGGCGCATACATATGTGCGCGACCTTTAAGGGCTTCCGCCGCATCGAAGCTGCGCAATCCGCGGGAAGAGGTCGCGCAGCCGGCGGCGGAAGTGGCGTCGCTGTACCCGGCGCATGTTCCGTACATGCTTGTCAGCGCCTGGCCCACGACGGACCGCCTGGCTGTATCCGGGCGGGTCGGCTGGCGAGGGCTGAGGAAGACCCGCGGCGCCGCCCATGTGAGGCCCCGTTGGAGGAGGTCCCCCTCACGCGGACCTATTGGACAAGTTGCCCCTCATGCAATGCCCTATTGGGGCAGGCCTCCCTCATGCAGCGCCCAGTTGGATCAGGGTGGCCCTCACCGAAAGTTACGAGATGTACCCAAATTGGGCGACTAGTATGGTAGCTCCTCGCCAGTCGGAGTACGGAAAATCGTGGAGAGTGAGTAGCCGTTGAAGATCACCGACCTGCGGGCCACCACGATCACCGTTCCGCTGGAGGCGCCGCTCCGCCACTCCAACGGCGCGCACTGGGGACGGTTCGTGCGTACGATCATCGAAGTCGACACCGACGAGGGGATCACCGGTCTCGGCGAGATGGGCGGTGGCGGCCAGCCCGCCGACTTCGACGGGCTGAAGCCGTATCTCGTGGGGCACGATCCGTTCGAGCTGGAGGCCCTGCGGTTCAAGATCGCCAATCCCACGGCGTCGCTCTACAACAACCGGACGCAGCTGTTGGCCGCGATCGAGTTCGCCTGCCTCGACCTCTGTGGCAAGGCGCTCGGTGTCCCGGTGCACAACCTGCTCGGCGGGAAGGTCCGCGACACGGTGCCGTTCGCGAGTTATCTGTTCTTCCGGTACGCGCATCCGGCGACAGGCCAAGGGGAGATCTTCAGCCCAGGCGGACTGGTCCAGCACGCCAAGGAACTCAAGGAGAGGTACGGATTCACCACCCACAAGCTCAAGGGTGGCGTCTTCGAACCCGCCCATGAGCTGGCGTGCTTTCGGGCCCTCGCCGAGGCGCTGCCGGACGACCGGGTCCGCTACGACCCCAACAGCGTGCTGTCGGTGGACGAGGCGATCAGGTTCGGGCGGGCGATCGAGGACCTGAACAACGACTACTACGAAGACCCGACGTGGGGCCTGCACGGCATGCGCCAGGTGCGGGACGCGGTGGCGATTCCCCTTGCCACCAATGCGGTCGTCGTCACCTTCGAGCAGCTCGCCACGAACCTGCGCGATCCGGCGGTCGACACGATCCTGCTGGACACGACGTTCTGGGGTGGAATCCGCGCCTGCATCAAGGCGGCGGGCGTCTGCGAGACGTTCCAGCAGCAGATCTGCGTCCACTCCTCCGGTGAACTGGGTATCCAGCTCGCCACCATGCTCCATCTCGGCGCGGTCCTGCCGACGCTCACGTTCGCGGCGGACGCGCACTACCACCACCTCGTCGACGATGTTCTCGTGGGCGGCAAGATGACCTACCACGATGGCGCGATCGCAGTGCCCACCGGACCCGGTCTGGGTGTCGAGCTCGACCGCGACCGGCTGGAGCACTATGCCGAACTCTTCCGTCGGCTCGGCAGCTACGCCTATGACCGCGACGCGCTGCGCCCGGGCTGGTTTCCCCTCATTCCCAACAGCTCCTGGGCGCGGCCGGAGTCCGCGGACACGTCGTCGATCCCCGGCCTGGCGGAGCTCGCCGAGCTTCCTCCACCGCCGCCGCGCCCGTCCACCACGTGACCACGCGCCCGGCCAACTGGTCTGGGCACAGGGCAACAAGGGCATTCGACGTACGGCCGGACTCCTGCTGACCGCGGGTGCTCAGCGCCGGCGTCGAGACGCCGCCTTCGTGGCGGTCCGTTTGACTGGCCGCGGGGCCGGCGCCTCCCTCACCTCGTCCTCCTCCTCGTCGAGAACGAAGTAGTCGGGGTGCTCCTGCTCGAGCGGTTCGAGGATGTCCAGCGCGATCCGCAGATGGTGGCTCAGTACTTCGTCGGCCTTCTTGCGCTGCTTGGAGGTGACGAAGTCGACGATGGCGCGGTGTTGGGTGAGGAGTTCGCCGAGGATGGTCGGATCGGGCAGGCTCAACATGCGTACCCGGTCCAGGTGCGCCTTGGCCGACGACACGATCGGCCACACGCGCGGGTGGCCGCCGATCTCCAGCAGGGTCCGGTGCAGGGCTTCGTCCGTGGCGAACCAGTGGTGCAGGTCGCCCTTGCGTCCGGCCTCCTCCTGCTCGTCGAGCAGAGCGCGGAGGTAGGCCTCGTCGGTGGAGGTGATGTTCTTGATCGCGTGGGGCAGTGAGGCGCGTTCGAGGGTCTCGCGGATGAACTGGATCTCGATGACGTCGCGCACGCTGATCCTGGAGACAAAAGTCCCTAGCTGGGGTGCGACCTCCACGAGGTTCTCGTCGGCGAGCCGGATCAGTGCCTCGCGTACCGGGGTACGGCTCACGCTGTGCCGGGCGGCGAGCTCGTTCTCCGACAACGCCTGTCCAGGAAGAAGATCGAGGGAGACGATGGCTCGGCGGAGCAGCGCGTAGACCTGTGATCGCGTGCTTGCGCTGCGGAGCACGTCGAGCTGTGCCCGTCGTGGACTGCGCAGGGCCCGTCCGGCCATGAGGTCGAGCCACCTTTCCGCTGTACCGCGTTCTCTCCTCGGATGGTAGAGCACCACACTGGGTGGCTCGCCGTCAGCCGGCTCGTCGCAGTGCCCCGCTCATCGCCTCGTCGTCAAGACGATCTTGCCTCGCGCCAGCTGTGCGCTGGTGAGCACTGACGACCGACGAAGGTCTTCGCTAGTGCACCGTCAGCACGCCGCCCTGGCCGGCCGCCATCCCGCCATCCGCTGCGTACGTCGCGCCGGTGACGTAGGACGACGCTCTTCCGGCGAGGAACGCCACCACCTCGGCGATCTCCTCGGCCCGGGCGATCCGCGGTTGGGGCGTGTCCGGCAGGTCGGCCGGCCGGTCGGGTTCGGCGGGCGGCTCCGGGGCTGGGGTCCGACCGGGATCGCTGGTCAGTAGCAGGGGAGTGTCGACCGGCCCGGGTGCCACCGCGTTGACCCGGATCCGGTCGGATGCGTGATCCACCGCCATCGAACGCACGAGCGCGTCGACACCGGCCTTGCTCACCGAGTAGCCGAGCACCCGGCGGGCGGGAGCCCGGCCCTGCACCGACGAGATGGCGACGATGGTGCCGCCGCCGCGCTCACGCAGGAGGGGGATGGCGAACTTCGCCGCCCGGTAGATGCCGGAGAGATTGACGTCGAGGACGGCGTGCCAGTCCTCCTCGGTCGTGTCCTCCGCCGTGCCGTAGGTCTGGATTCCCGCGCTGCAGACGAGGATGTCGAGCCCACCATGGCGTTCGACCGCCTCGGACATCAGACTGCGCATGTCGTCGGCCGAACGGACGTCGGCGACAACTCCGGTCACGTTCACGCCTTCGACCTCGGTCGCGGTCACCGTCCGCGGGTCGTGGCTGCAGTAGACCACCGACGCTCCACCGGCCGCGAGGCGGTCGACCACGGCCCGGCCGATGCCGGTCGAGCCGCCGGTGACGACCGCGACCATCCCGTCGAAGTCACGCCTCTCGCCGCCAAGGCTCTCGGCGCGTCGTGGCCTGGTGCCGCCCGAGGTGGCGGTGGCGGTCATGGGCGACTCCTTGTCGCAGTGGTGCGTGGCGTCGATCAGGCCGCGGAGTGTGTGGTGCAGGAGGTATCGCTGGTGCGACGCCGTGCAGGTGCACGAGGATACGGTCCTTGCGTGTCGAGCCTTCGCGAGAGTTCCGCCATGCCTGCGCGGGGTGACTGTACCGCCGAGAGTCAGGGAGTGGTCATCGATGTCCGGACCGCCTGCGGCCGAGCTCGTCGCCGAGCACTTCGGGCTGGGGCCGGCCACTGGTCCGATGGTTCCCGTCCGGCACGTGAGCCAGGAGACCTGGCGGCTGGACACGACGTCGGGCTCCGCGCTGGTCAAGCGGTTCTGGGAGGGGCCGGAGGTGCCGTGGCGCGCCGACCTCGAACGTGCGATGGACATCGAACGCCAGGCACTGGACGCCGGCGTCGACACCGTGGAACCGATCCAGCCGCCCGCGCCCCAGTTCGGCGCGGCCGCGGCGATCGACGGGCACGGGGTGTTCCGTGCCTATCCGTACCTCGAACACCGCCCGCTCGAGTCCGGCGACGAGATCGCCGGCTGGCTGGGTACCACGCTGGCCCGGATCCATCAGCTGCAGCAGCTGGCGGAAACACCTGCACTGTCCTGGTGGTACGGACAGTTCACGCCCCTGCCGCCTGAGCGGTGGAACGAGTGGCTGGGCGAAGGGCGCGCGCAGAACCGCCCCTGGGCAGCCACTCTCGCCGACCGGCTCGGCCTGATCCACGAGCTGGGTGCTCGGATCCTCGACGTGTTCTCCGCGACCGGCCCGTACGTCCTGACCCATCGCGACTTCGAGCCGTGGAACGTCCTGATGACGCCGACCGGCGAGGGCGGCGGGGCGGCTTGGCGGCCGGTGCTCATCGACTGGGACGTCGCGGGCCCCGACAGTGCACCGTTGGAGGCCGCGCACGTCGCGACCGTCTTCGCGATGCGGGGCCGCGACCGCCCGGACGTCGCGCTCGTCCGGCAGATGTTGACGGCGTACGAGGAAGCCGGCGGCCACCGCGTGCCGCGCCGTCCGGACCTGTTGGTTCGACTCCTCGGCATGCGGCTCTCCAAGCTCCGGCAGTGGGTCGAGGTCGCGCTCAGTCCCACTGGCGTGGAGTCGGCAGAGCGCGCCGACCGGGAGGTCCTCGACCGCCTCGAGCGCCTGCCTGCACAGGTCGCGGACGTCACGGAGTACGCCCGCGTCCTGTCCCGTGCGCCGGGTCCGGGTTGAGCCAGCGGCCCCGGTTGTTGCGTACATCTCCACAATGAGAGGTCGGTACGAAGGTAGGCCGGAGGGAGGCTGCGCAGTGCGCATCCGGGTCCTCGGCCCGCTCGAAGTCGGGACCGGTGAGGGCTGGCGGTCCGTCACCGCGGCGAAGTGGCGCTCGCTGCTCGCCCGCCTCGTCGTCGCGGACGGCCAGGTCGTTCCCGTCGATCAGCTCGCCGAGGAGCTGTGGCCGCAGGACCAGCCACGCGGTGCGGTCAACCAGATCCACGGCTACGTGATGAGGCTCCGGCGCGCGCTCGGTGACGGGGACGCGACCGTGCTGCGGACCAAGGCGCCCGGCTACGAGCTCCGCCTCCCGCACGAGGACATCGACGCCGGCCGGTTCGACCGCCTGGACGCCGAAGGGCGCGCGGCACTTCGCGACGGGGACGCCGACACCGCCCGGCGGCTCCTGGCGGAGGCGCTGGAGCTGTGGCGGGGGCCGGCCTTCGCCGACGTGCCGTCGACGCCGATCATCCGGACCGCGGCGGATCGGCTCGACCAGCGGCGCACGTCCGCCGTGGAGACGCGGATCGACGCCGACCTGCTCCTCGGCAACCACGCGGACCTCGTGGAGGAGTTGGAGGCCCTGACCGAAGCCGATCCGTTCCGCGAACGGGTGTGGTCCCAACTCATGCTCGCCCTCTACCGGTGCGGCCGGCAGGCGGATGCCCTCGTCGCGTACCAGCGGCTGTGCCGCCTCCTGCGGGACGAACTCGGCGTCGAGCCGAGCCGGCCGGCGCGGAAGCTGCACGAGCAGATCCAGCGCGCCGACCCGGATCTCGAGCTGCCGCCGCACCGGTCACCAGGGGGTTCCAGAGCGCCGGCGGCGGTCGCGACGCCACAGGAGCCGGTGCCACGCCAGCTTCCGACCGGTCTCACCGACTTCACCGGCCGCGACGCCCAGCTCGGCCAGCTCGACGACCTTCTCGGCGACCGCCGCCCGCCGTCCCACGCCGTGGTGATCACGGCCATCGCGGGCATGGGTGGTATCGGCAAGACCTCGCTCGCGGTGCACTGGGCGCACCGCGTGGCCGGGGAGTTCCCCGACGGTCAGCTCTTCGCCGACCTGCGCGGCTACGCGCAGTCGCCGCCGCGAGAGCCGGGTGAGGTGCTCGCGGGCTTCCTCCGGGCCATGGGCATGCCGCCGGACCAGGTGCCGTTGGACATCGACGAGGCCGCGGCCCTCTACCGGTCGCTGTTGGCCGACAAGCGGATGCTGGTCGTCCTCGACAATGCCAAGAGCGCCGAACAGGTACGCCCGCTGCTGCCCGGCAGTGCGTCCTGCCTGCTTCTGGTGACGAGCCGCGACCAGCTGAGCGGGCTCACGGCCCACCACGGCGCCGGGCGCCTCGATCTCGACCGGCTCGACGTCGCCGAGTGCCTTGCCCTGCTCACCCGGATCCTCGGCGAGCGTCGGGTGGCGGGCGAGCGCGCCGCCGCCGTGGATCTGATCGACCTGTGCGCCCAGCTTCCCCTCGCCCTCCGCCTCGCCGCGGCCGACCTGGCCGCGGAGCCTCATCGACCGATCGCGGCGGTGGTGGCCGAGCTCTCGCACGGCGACCGGCTCGCCAGGATCGGGATCGAGGGAGGACAGGACAGCTCGCTCAGGGCCGCGTTCGACCTCTCCTACGAGCGGCTGGGGACACCGGAACGGCGGGCGTTCCGCCTCGCCAGCCTGGCGCCCGGTCCCGACTTCAGCGCCGCGGCCGTCGCCGCGCTGGCCGCCGTTCCGGTCCGCGAGGCGAGGCGGCTGCTCGGGCGGCTGGTCGCGGGCCACCTGCTCGAGGTGCGCCCGCCGGGGAGGTACGCGTTCCACGACCTGCTCCGGTTGTACGCCGCGCAGTTGCTCGGCCCGGACGAACGGGTGGCGGCGACGACGCGGCTCTTCAGCTGGTACCTCCACACCGCCGCAGCTGCCGTGGCCGCGGCCTTCCCGCATGTCGTACGGCTGCCGGCCACCGTCTCACCACCTCCGCCGGAGCTGCCCGACGTTCCCGCGGCGGAGTTCGACGATCGGGACGCCGCGGCCGGGTGGCTCGAGGCCGAGCGGGTCTGCCTGGCGGCCGTCGTCCAGGCCGCCGCGGAGCCCGGAGTCGTGGACCGCGTACCGTCCTGGCTCCTCGTCGACGTCCTCCGCAGCTTCTACTTCTTCCGCCGGCACCCCGGCGACTGGATCACGGCCGGTCAGCTTGCCCTGGCGGCGGCGACCCGCGACGGCAGCCGGGGCGGGGAGGCCGCTTCCGAGCTCAGTCTGGCTCAGGCGTACCGCTGTGTGAGTGACTACGCCGCGGCGAGGGCGCACGGCACCCGTGCCGCCGCCCTGTGCCACGAGGTGGAGTGGCCGGAGGGAGAGGCGGTCGCCTACAACGAGTTGGCCGTCGTCGAGTTCGAGCAGGGCCGCTACCGCGCGGGCGCCGAGCTGCAGGAGCGCGCCGTGGTGATCGACCGCCTGGTGGGTAACCGGGAGTACGAAGCGCGGCACCAGCTGAACATCGGCTCCGCCCGCCTCTACCTCGGCCAGCTCGCCCTCGCCGCCGACCGGTTCGAACGGACTGTGGAACTCGCCTCGGAGACCGAGTCGCCGCAGCTGCACAGTGCGGCCCTGTCGAATCTCGCGGAGGTCTACCGCTGGCAGGGGAGACTGGACAAGGCGCGGCACTGCCTCGATCGAGCCCTCCGCATCCAACGCGCGGCCCGCTACGACTCCGCGCTCCTGGTGACGACCGCCAACCTCGCCAACCTGCACGGGGACCTCGCCGACCTCCGTGGGGACCCGGCCCACGGACAGGTGGCGGAACGGCACGCGGACACGGTGTCACGCCTGGCCGAACGCATGCAGAGCGGCCGGGTGGACGGCTGTGCCCTGGTGTTGCAGGCCGACGCCGCGCTGCGGCGCGAGGATCATGCCGGCGCGGTGGCGTACGCGCAGAAGGCGGGACACCTCTTCACCGAGGGCGGAAACCGGCTCGAGCTCATCGACGCGCACCTCGCGCTCGGCCATGCGTACCTTCGGCTCGGCAACCACGACGAGGCGCTCACCGCCGCCCGGGCGGCGGTGGACACCGCACGGGAGATCGACGCCCGCGGCTATGAGGGAAAGGCACTGACGTTGCTCGCCCGGGTTCAGCTCGCGGGAGGCGGCGATGTCGAGTGCGTCGCGGCCACCGCGCGGCAGGCGCTGGCGATCCACCAGGAGACAGGGCACCGTCCTGGCGAGAGCCAGACCCGCGCGCTGCTCGAGACCCTCACCGAGAGCTGACCCGGGAGCCAAGGACGCCCCAGGTCCGGCCCCCTACCGCCGAGGAGTCCACCTGCGGCCACGACGTTTGCGGAAAGCCATGATCCGGAAAGGCTGCAGATCATCGGCAGGCATGCGCGCTCGAGAACGAGGAAGCCAGGAGACGGTCATGCTCAGAGGATTCAAAGAGTTCATCATGAGGGGCAACCTGGTCGAGCTGGCCGTGGCGTTCGTCATGGCCGTGGCGTTCGGTGTCGTCGTCACCAAGGCGGTCGACGTCATCATGAGCCTCATCGGCATGGTCGGGGGTCAGCCGGACTTCAACGCCTGGCGACCGGGCGGGATCCCCCTCGGTGCGCTGATCACCGCGATCGTCTCCTTCCTCATCCTCTCGGCGGTCGTCTACTTCCTGATCGTCGTGCCCTACAACAAGCTCAAGGAGCGCCAGGCGCGCGGGGAGGAGCCGGCCCCTCCGGCCGATGACATCAAGCTGTTGCAGGAGATCCGCGACATCCTCGCCTCCCGTGACCAGTCCGGCAGTGGCAGTGGTAGTGGCAGTAGTAGGTAGTGGCACCGGCGTCTGAGCGACCCGCTCCGGCGGATTGAACCCATGCCCGCACCTCGTCCGTACGCCCCAAGAGAGGGGTGGCGGCGCCCTGGCACCCCAGGCAGACTGCCGAGCGGGACAACAACGTCGTCGGACGTCCGTTCATGGCAGACTCACAGGCCGCGACGCACGGTGGAGGTGGGCATGAGCATGGTGCTGCGCACCGACGATGTGCCGGTCGCTTCTCGACCTGACTACTGGCAGGACGTCGTCGACAACACAGCGGTGCCGTTCGAGGGAAGCTTCGTCGACGGGTCGGACTACAGCTGCTCGATGGTCGTCGGCAGCGTTGGGGCGATCGACGTCGCAGACGCCACGATGCCCCCCGGGGTCTGCCTGCGTTCCCCGGCCCGGATCCGCCTGTCAGGCCCAGACGTCTACCGGATCGATGTCCTGCGGGTCGGGCGGCTGATCATCCAACAGGACGGCCGGGAGTGCGTCCTCGGGCCGGGCGACTTCATGCTGTTCGACCCGTCGCGGCCGGCCCGGATCATCCATTCGGCCACCCGCCACGTCGCACTGACGATCCCGCGCATGATGCTGCCACTGCGGAGCGACGACGTGACCCAGCTGACCGGTACGCGCATACCCGGTGACCACGGGATCGGCGCCCTCGTCTCGTCCCTCGCACTCCAGCTCCCCCGCTACCTCGACGACTGCGCCGCATCCGAAGGTGTACGCCTGGGCACCGCGGTGGTCGACCTGCTCACAGTGGCGCTGACGACCCAGCTGCGGCGGACCGCCACGGTCGAACTCGGCACCCGGCAGCAGGCGCTACTCCACCGTGTCCATGCGTTCATCGAGCAGCGGCTGGCGGATCCGGAACTCTCTCCGAGCGCCATCGCGGGCGCGCACTACATCTCGCTGCGCTACCTGCACAAGCTGTTCGAGGCGCAGGACGTCACCGTGGCGGGGTCAATCCGACAACGCCGGCTCGAACGCTGCCGGCGGGACCTCGCCGACCCCGCACTGCGGACGAGACCGTTGAGTGCGATCGCTGGCCGCTGGGGATTCGGCAGCGCGGTGCACTTCAGCCGGGCGTTCCGCTCCGCATACGGCGTGCCGCCCAGTGAGTACCGCAGGCAGTGCGAGGCGCTGGCCAGCTGAGCGTTGTGCGCGATCCGTCGAGATGTGCGCTGCACTGACAGTCCGCTGGCCGTGCCAGGCCGCAGGCTGGACGTCGGATGTCGTCCAGGAGGCGGGAGGTACGCGAAATGGCGCAGGACACGGGTGAGGCGGGTTGGGCGCTGACCCGGCTGGTCAAGATGCACGCGGGCATGCGCGATGACCTTGCCCTGCTCCGCCGCGCGGTCGCGGTGATCACCGAGGACTGCCAGGACCTGGCCGACGCGGCGGCCGTGCTCACCCGCCTGTCCTTCCGCCGGCCCGGCTGGACGCTGCGCCGCTACTGTGCCAGCTTCTGCGGGTTCGTCCACGCTCACCACGAGGTGGAGACCTCGATGCTCTTCCCCGCTCTGCTCCAGCAGCAGCAGGATGCGGGAGAACCGGAGTTCGAGCAGGTGATCGCCCGCCTCGACGCCGACCACCGCGCGCTGACCGACGACCTCGAAGAAGCCGAACGTGCCCTCGCCCGCCTCCCCGGCGACGAGGCGGCAAAGGCCGCGGCCGCCGGGGCGTTGGTGCGGCTGGCAGACCGCCTGACCGAGCATCTCGACTACGAGGAGACGAGTCTCGCGCCGGCGCTCAACCGGATGTCACGTGTCGTTCCCGAGGACGCCTTCCCGGCTCCGCCGCCGGAGCACTTCGGGATTTCCAGATCATCGGTTCTGGAAACCGACCACGCAGGGCAGGATTAGGGGTGTCCGGCTGGTCGGCGAGGTCGCGGGCTTCGTCGCGGTCGAGGTCGTCAATGTCGTTTGACGCTCTGGACATCCCCAGGATGTTCGGGCATGGGGAGGAGCCACGATGCCGGTCCAGTTCAACCACACCATCGTCCACGCCAAGGACAAGCGCGAGTCTGCCACCTTTCTCGCCGACATTCTCGGACTGGACGCACCCACGTCGTACGGGCCGTTCATGGTCGTCCAGGTCTCCAACGACGTGTCGCTCGACTTCGCCGACGACCACGGGCCTGTGCACCCGCAGCACTACGCCTTCCTCGTCGAGGAGTCGGAGTGGGACGAGATCTTCGGCCGGATCCGCGAGCGTGGGCTGGACTACTGGGCTGACCCGGGACGCAACCGGCCGGGGGAGTTCAACACCAACGACGGCGGCCGGGGCGTCTACTGGGAGGACCCGAACGGTCACTTCCTCGAGATCATCACCCGTCCGTACGGCAGCGCCGGTTGACGCCGCCACCTGGCCCGGACGCCGTCGAGCCGGAGCGTTGGCCCCAGGTGCATGGGTCGGACGCGCCTGGCGCCCGGGACTTGCGTAGACCGGAGTTCCCGGATCCGGCCGACCCGGAGCTGGGGTCGTCGGCCTATGCCCAGGCCGTACGGCTCGGCACGACGATCGAGACCTCCGGCCAGGGGGGCTGGACGAGGACCCGCGACTACCCGCCGACGGTGCACGGTGAGGTCGTCCAGGCACTCGACAACGTAGCGAGCGTTCTGGCCGGCGCCGGCGCGTCGTGGGACCACGTGACCGCGGTGCATTCGTACCACGTCATCGACCGCGACTGGGAGGCCGAGGTCGACGCGGTGATGAGCGCCGAACTCCGCACCCGCATGCCGTCGCATGCACCGATCTGGACGAGGGTCGGCCTGCCCAAGCTCGGACCGCGCATGCATGTCGAGGTCCGCGTGGCGGCCGTCGCACCACAGGGCTGGAGTGAGATGACACGACCGGAGTTCTTCGTGAAACCCGGCTACGGCGAGGCCCAGCTTGCCCGGCGCTACTCTTCGCAGGCGGTACGGGTCGGCAACCGCGTCGAGACCGCGGGGCAGGGTGGGTGGTCCGACGACGGGGAGTTCCCGGAGAGCCGGCACGACGAGATCGTGCAGGCGTTCGACAATGTGGAACGCACCCTGCGTGTCGCGGGGGCATCATGGACCGACGTGATCAGCCTGCAGTCGTACCACACCCAGCTCGACGACGACGAGTTCGGGAGCATGAGCGGCGAGCTCCGCGCCCGTATCCCCACCCACGCGCCGATCTGGACCGCCGTCGTGGTCAGCCGCCTCGGTCATCCGAAGATGAGGGTCGAGATCGCCGTCACCGCGATCGTCGGCGCCGGGGAATGATCCGCGGGTGACCCGCTCGCGGCGCCCGACGGTGAAATACAGCTGGACGAGCAGCATGCACCCGAACGCCTCGATCGTGCGTACGCCATAGCCCGCGACCTCACCCACCAACCCGTCGACTGGGCGACACCAAGTGCCTCCGCCAGGTGGATGACGGGCGCGGTTTGACTGGTGGCCGCCACGATCACGAGCGTGGCGAGGGTGATGCCGACGGCGACCCGCACCGGAGGTGGCCGCCGCGCCTGGAGCGCCGGGATGAGGACGGCGGCGACGAGGAACGGCTCGTTGAGGGTACGGAAGCGGCTCGGCAGGTCGCCCACGAGGAGAACTGTCGCGGCGAGCAGGCACGTGGCCGCTGTCGCCGTCGTGACCACGCAGCGCCGGCGGGCGGGCCGGCTGACGAGGTGTGGTCGGGCGAACTCGATCCAGGCGGCGAGCAGCATCGCCAGCAGCAGGGCTTCGCTGTTGCGCGCGGCCGGTCCGGCGACCCACTCCGGCAGTGTCGCCGGCCAGACCTCGAAGGCGACCCCTACCAGGACCGCCGCCTGGCCGCCGTAGAAAAGGCCCACCCGCATGGGCAATGGACCCTCGCAGGCACCGTTGCAGCGCCGTTGCTTCTATTGGGCTCGCGACTGGGTGCGGTGCGATGGGACCTTCCCGGAAGGCAGTCATGACGCGGGCGCTGGCGGGTCTGGGTACTCGTCAGGGGTGGCAGGTAGAGGGCTGAACCCGTTGAAAACAAGGCCATTTCTAGGTGCAGTGATGATCAACTACTGGTAAAATCGCTCCTATGTTCGATTCTCGGGTTCTTGACCTCAGCGCGTTGGCTTCGGCTGCGCCGGGTCCTGAGCTTGCCGCTTTGTTGGCGGGGATCGATGTTGCTGCGGTGAATGGTCATGTGCGGGTTCTGGTGATGGCGGCGTGGGAGCGGCAGGTGTCGTGGTCGAACGCGCAGTTGTATGGGGCGATGGCGATGGTGGCGCGGTCTCCTGCGTGTGAGCCGGATTCGCCGCCCGAGCTGGATCGGTGTTTTGGTGAGTTCGCCTCGGCTGAGGTGGGTGCGGCGTTGTGTATGTCGCCGGGCTCGGCTGATCGTGAACTGTCCTTCGCCTACGAACTCACCGAACGACTCCCAGGCACTCGGGCCGCACTCGCGGCGGGGACCATCAATCTGGGCAAGGCGCGGACGATCGCCGAGGAGACGTGCGGCCTGTCACCGGAGCTTGCGCGGGTGGCGGAGGAGTGGATTCTCGCTGCCGACGCTGCGGCCGGGATGGGTTTGACTCGGGCGCAGTTGGTGCGGCGGTTGCGGCGGAAGGTGCTGGAGCTCGACCCGGACGGTGCTGAACAACGCCGTAAGGAAGCACAGCAGGGTAGGCGGATCCGGTTCGGGGCTAACCCCGACGGCACGGGCAGCATCACCGGTCAGGACCTGCCGATGGCGGGGACCGCGGCGGCGCGGGTGTTCGTCAAGACCGTCGCCAGACGCATCAAGGGCGAGGGTGATGGCAGGACGTTGGCGCAGATCGAAGCCGACGTGTTCCTCGACCTACTCCGCGGCCGAAACCCCGCCGCCAACCCCGCTACGCCCGGATCCACCAACGGACCTGCCACCGGCGCCGAGACGACTGCCCTCAACCGAACCGCAGGGTACCCCGCTCACGCAGGCCCCTCCACTCACGCAGGCCCCTCCACTCACGCAGGCCCCTCCACTCACGCGGAGCCGTCCGATGACGCAGACTCGCAGGGACCTGCCGCGGGCATCGACCTCGGCGGCCGCGCGAACGTCACCGCCGGCACGGCATGGTCAGGCCCGGACACCGGGGTTGACCTGGATGACCTCGGTGATGGCGGGGAGTGTGCCGAAACAGGTGATGAGCACCTGGTGGCCAAGGTCGAACTCATCGCCGACCTCGAAACCTGGCTCCGCCTCGGCGAGAAGACAGGCGAACTCGCCGGCCTCGGCGCCATCACCCCGGCGGTGATCGACGACATCAAGAACGCCGCCGCAGGCGGGTTCGAGTACTGCCGCACCGTCACCCTCGACAGCAAAGTCGTCTACCACCAGGCCAGCAGCCGCCGCTACAAACCCACCGCTACCCAACGCCGCCTCATCCAGGCCACCCAACGCAGCTGCGTCCAACCCGGCTGCTCCAGACCGGCCACGCAGTGCGACCTCGACCACAGCTTCGAACACCGGCTCGGCGGACCTTCCTGCGCATGCAACCTCGCGCCCCTGTGCCGTAGACACCATCGCGCCAAACACGAAGGCGGCTGGTGGTGGACCCAGAACCAACCCGGCCACCTCACCACCCAAAGCCCTCTCGGCCACACCTACACCGTCGACCCCGAACCACCGCCCACCACCGACCCCACCGAACCCGCCGACACCGAGAGGGCAAATGCCGAGCCAGCCGAAACAGCGCAGCCAAACCTGCAGCACGACCTGCCACGACGACACGGACCTCACCTGACCAGGGAAGAGGCCGGCACGCCGTTCTGAGGCGACGCTCGTCGGTGCGGTGCGGTGCGGTGCGGTGCGGTGCGGTGCGGTGCGGTGCGGTGCGGTGCGGTGCGGCTACGCTCTGGCGCCGGTCACGTGAGCGAGACGCGCGCGGTCACCGTCGTACCCTCCCCGACTCGCGAAACCACAAAAAGCCGACCACCGATCAGCTCGGCGCGTTCGGCCATGCTCCGCAGGCCATATCCCCGGTCCGGATCGCCGGCGTCCGGTCCGTCCCGGGCAACGGCTCCGTCGCGCGGTTCGCGGTGCGATTCCGGGCCGTCGATGTTGGTTTTCCGCCCGGCGGCTTGCGATTCCCGACCGTTGCCAGCCGGTTGCCGCCCACCTTCATCCCAGCCACGGCCATCGTCGGCCACCACCAGCGCCACGTCTTCGCCGGTGCGCCGAAGCTGGAGCCGGATGGTCGAGGCGTCGGCATGCGTGACCGCGTTCTGCAACGCTTCCTGCGCGATACGGTAGAGCGCGATCTCGACATGCTCGGGGAGCGCGCATTCGTCGACGTCCACCTCGACGACCACCCCGATCCCTGGCGTTGTCCGCGCCAGGCTGGCAAGGCTGTCGGCGAGGCCGAGGTCATCCAGAACGGGTGGTCGCAGGCCGTTGATGGCCGCCCGCGCCTCGTCCAGCGTGAGGCGCGCGAGCGTACGCGCGACAACCAACTGCTCGGACGCGAAATCCGGCTCCGAAGTCAGAGCGTCAGCAGCGGCGTCCAGGTGGAAGCGGAGGCTGCAGAGGCGCTGGGTGATGCCATCGTGGATGTCGGCGGCGAGTCGACGCCGTTCCGCTTCCTGCGCAGCGATCGCCTGCTCGGTGAAGCGTTCGTGGGCGCGTTCGCGAGCTGCGAGTCGGCGCCGCAGGTGGCGGGCATGAGTTCCACTGGCGATCAGGCTGCCGATCGACGTGAGCAGCCGGACGTCCCCATCGGTGAAGTTGCGCCGGGCCCGCGTATAGACACTCAGCGCGCCGACAATGCCGCCCGGCGAACTGGTCATCGGCACCGAGACCATCGACATGTACGCCTCAGCATCAGGATCCAGGCCCACCCGGCCGGCTTCCGGGAGCGCCTCGCCGAGCCGGATCCTGACCCGTCCGACCCCTCGGTCGTACGGCGGAGTCGCTCCGCGAAGCGTCAACCACTGCCCGGCGGCGTCGAGCCCCGCGGCGTGGCGTCCAGCGCCTGCGGGCTGTGAGGCTTCGAGATCCAGGTCGTCAAGTGCGAAGAGGAGACACGCGTCGGTCCCGGTCGCGGCAGCGATCAGTGGCGCCACCCGCGGGGCCAGGTCCTCCAGCGAAAGACCCGAAGAGGCCACCTCGATGATGTCGACGAGCATCGCAGTCACTGAAAGATCCCCTCGCGGAGCGCGACCGCCACGGCACCAGCACGGTCGTTCACGTCGAGCTTGCGGAAGATCCCGCGGACGTGACTCTTGACGGTTTCCTCACCGACGACAAGCTTGCCTGCGATGGCCCGGTTGGAGAGTCCGGCGACAACCAGGGCGAGAACTTCGCTTTCGCGTTGGGTGAGGCTCAGATGGGCGCCCGGCCAGAATTCGCCGGCCTGTAAACGGGCCGCCGCGGCGACCGCTCTGCCGGCCATGCTCGGATCAACGACGGTTTCGCCGTCCGCGGCACGTTCGAGCTGCCTGACGAGTTCCTCCCGGTCGATGGACTTCAACAGATAACCCGCCGCACCTGCCCGGAGTGCCTGGAAAAGATACTGCTCGTCGTCGTACGCACTGAGCAGGACCACGCGCCGTCTCGGGTCGGATTCGACCAGGCGTCGACACAGATCGAGTCCGCTGGCCGACCCGCGCAGGCGTACGTCGGACACCACGACGTCAGGGTCCAGCGCGGCGACCAACGGCTCCGCGTCGTCGGCAGTCACCGACTGCGCGACGATGCGTACCCGCCCACGAAACCGGGCGAGAAGGGCTTTCAACCCTTCGAGGACCATTTCATGGTCGTCAACCATGACAAGCCGAAGCGGCTGGTTGCCCATGAGATGAGCGTATGAGCGTGGCTGCGAGCCCGAATGGAAAACGAGTGACACGGGACTACCGAGGACCCCTACCCCGTGGGCACCCTCGCGCGGGGGATCCGGTCCCATCCGGCCTGGCCTATGGTCGAGTGCAAGCCGTGGCGGCGCAGGCCTGTGGCCGAGGGACGAAATGTCCTTAACGCCCGCGTAGGAACCTACATTCGGTGGTGTCGGCCGCCGTCCGTCATGGCTCACGGGGGAGGAGACGACATGCCGCACAAGCTGATTCGGATGCAGCGTGGGCGTCACCAGGCGGGCCCGGGACGACCTACGATGCTGGCCATCGCCGGCGACAGTGCGGCGGGAAAGACCACGCTCAGCAAGGGACTCGCGAACCCGTTGGGTCCCGAACGCGTCACCCGGATCTGTGTCGACGACTATCACCGGTACGACCGGCAGGAACGCAAGAACCTGCCTTTCACGGCGTTGCATCCCGAATGCAACTATGTCGAGATCATGGAGCAGCACCTGCAGCTCCTCGCGACCGGGCAGCCGATCCTCAAACCGGTGTACGACCATGACACCGGCAAGCTGGCCAGGCCTGAGCTCGTCGAGCCGCGGGAGTTCGTCATCGTCGAAGGCCTGCTGCCGTTGCACTCGAGGCTGACCAGGGCGTGTTTCGACATCACCGTCTATCTCGACCCGCCGGAGGACATCCGTCGGCAGTGGAAGATCAAGCGGGACACGCAGAAACGCGGCTACGGCGTCGAACAGGTGCACGCGGAGTTGGAACGCCGTGAGCCGGAGTCCGCTGCCTTCATCCGCCCACAGCGCGCCGTCGCTGATCTCGTCGCCCGGTTCGCGCCCGTGGCGGGCAGGTACGACCCACCGGGAACACCGTTGTCGGCCGAGCTGATGTTGCGCCCGACGATCCGGCATCCGGATCTGCGCCGGATCCTTGCCGAGAGCGACCAGCGTGCGCTTCATCTCAGCCTGGCAAGGGATGAGGACGGGCTGCCGGTCGACGCGCTGCACGTGCACGGCTATGTGCCGCGTGAGGAGAGCCGGGTTGTCCAGAAGGCGATCTGGTCGCGGCTCGGTCTGGAAGGCGGCGAGCCGGTGGAGATGTTGGGCGACCTCGGTAACGGTGACCGCAGTGAGGCCCTCGCCATCACCCAGCTGGTGTTGCTCTACCACCTCCTGACGGCGGCCCGGTAGAGACGCGGGACGAGTCATGGCCCCCGCCACCTCGGCCCAGTCCACGCCTGCCCAGTCCACGTCTGCGCAGTCCACGTCTGCGCAGTCCACGTCTGCGCAGTCCACGTCTGCGCAGTCCACGTCTGCGCAGTCCACGTCTGCCCAGTCCACGTCTCCCACCCGTGCGACGACCCTCGTCACCGGAGTGACCGGCTACGTGGGCGGACGACTCGTGACGGAGCTGGTGGACCGAGGCACGCAGGTGCGCGTCCTCACCAGGTCCACCGACCGGATCCGCGAACGCCCATGGTTCGGCGACGTCGAAATCATCGAGGGTGACGCCAACGACCCCGACACTCTGGCCCGCGCCCTCACCGGTGTCGACACCGCGTACTACCTCATCCATGCGATGGGGAAGGGACGCCGGTTCGTACGACAGGACCGCAGGACGGCGACCCGCTTCGCCCGCGCGGCCGAGCAGGCGCACGTCGGGCGGATCGTGTACCTGGGCGGGATCATTCCCACGGGAGCGGCGAAGCTGTCCCCGCATCTGCGTTCGCGGGAGGAGGTCGGGCAGATCTTCCTCGAGTCCGGCGTGCCGACGGTTGCCCTTCGGGCCGCGGTGATCATCGGCTCGGGTTCGACGTCGTTCGAGATGCTGCGGTACCTCACCGAACGCCTGCCCGTCATGACCACGCCTCGGTGGGTACGCAGCCGGATCCAGCCGATCGCGATCCGAGACGTGTTGTGGTACCTCGCGGAGTGTTCCCGGCTGCCGCCCGAGACCAACCGAACGTTCGACATCGGCGGTCCGGAAATCCTCACGTACGAAGAGATGATGGCCAGATTCGCGGCGATCGAGGGCCTTCGGCGTCGGTGGATCGTGCCGCTGCCGGTGCTGTCGCCGAAGTTGTCGAGCTACTGGGTCGGGTTGGTGACGCCCGTACCGAAAGGGATCGCGAAACCGCTGGTCGCGTCACTGCGGTACGAGGTGGTCTGTCACGACGACGACATCGCCGATCACCTCGGCGAACCACCGGGCGGCCGCCTCGGCTTCGACGCGGCCGCATCCCTTGCCCTGGAACGGACTCGCGGGCTCGCGGTGGCACTCGGATGGTCGTCAGCCGCGGACGCGGCCGTCGCCACACCGAGCGATCCACTCCCGACCGACCCGGCGTGGTCCGGTGGCAGTCTCTACGTCGAGCAGCACAGCCGGCCGGTCAAGGCGTCCCGGGATGTGCTGTGGTCGACCATCGAGGGAATGGGCGGCGACCGTGGTTGGCACCACACGACGGTCGCGTGGCAACTGCGTGGCCTCGTGGACCGGCTGGTCGGTGGAACCGGCGCGCGTCGCGGCCGACGGGACCCAGATCGGCTGCGGGTGGGTGATCCGGTGGACTGGTGGCGGGTCGAGGTTCGCGAGCCGGATCGGCTGTTGCGGTTGCATGCCGAGATGCGCCTGCCCGGCAACGCCTGGCTGGAACTGCAGATCGACGACGACGGAACCTCACGGCGCCTGGTGGAGCGGTCGGTCTTCGTCCCGCGCGGCTTGGCCGGGCACGCGTACTGGTGGCTCCTCAAGCCGTTCCACGGACTCGTCTACGAGACCATGTTGCGCGATGTCGTGCGTACGGCCGAGTCTGCGGGCGCGGCTAGCCCGGCTGGTCGGTGAAGACGCGGCTGGCGAGGAAGTCGTCGGGTTCGAACCGCATCAGATCGTCCTTGTGGTACGTACGTCCGGTCGCGGCGACGAGTCGGTTGGCCTGCCGGAGCCGGGCGCGTTCGAGGGCGTTGCGGACGCTGCGGGCGTTCGCGAAACGGGGCTGGCGCATCCGGCGCTGGAGGTAGTCGCGGAAGACCGCCTCGGCGGCGTCGGAGAGCCGGTAGTGCTCCTTCGCCAACATGAGCTGCGCGATGGCCACCAGCTCGTCGAGGTCGTAGTCGGCGAAGTCGAGGTGATGGGCGATCCGCGAGCTCATACCGGGGTTGGAGCCGAAGAACGAATCCATCCGGTCCTTGTAGCCGGCGAGGATCACCACGAGATCATCGCGATGGGACTCCATGACCTGCAGGAGGATCTCGATCGCCTCCTGGCCGTAGTCGCGTTCGTTCTCGGCGCGGTACAGGTAGTAGGCCTCGTCGATGAACAGCACGCCGCCCATGGCGCGTTTGATGACCTCCTTGGTCTTGGGCGCCGTGTGACCGACGTACTGACCGACGAGATCGTCGCGGGTGACGGCGACGAGGTGGCCGCGTTGGATGCTGCCGAGCCGGTGCAGGAGTTCGGCCATCCGGAGGGCGACCGTGGTCTTCCCGGTGCCCGGACTGCCTGTGAACGACATGTGCAGACTGGGCTGCGACGCGCTCAGGTCGAAACGCTGGCGGACCCGGTCGACCAGCAGCAGCGCGGCGATCTCGCGGATTCGGGTCTTCACCGGCGCCAGGCCGACAAGCTCCTGGTCGAGGGTGTCGAGGATCTCGTCGATGCCCGAGGCCTGACGTTCGGCGGCGAGGTCCACCTTCGCGTCGGCGGGAAGTCGCGGCGGCGAACTCGCCTCCGGGTCGTCTGCGGCGCCGGGCCTTCGCGGCGCACCCGACCTGCCGCCGGTCGGCATGCCGAAGCTGGGGCGCTCCTGCGCGTCGCCGGCGGTCATCAGCCGGGAGCCGCGGGCGGGTGCCCGTCGTGACCGTCGTGACCGTCGTGACCGTTTCCTGTCGTGGAGACGTAGCGGTCGCCGGGAGGACGGTCTGCCGCGTACGGATGAAGGGTGTAACGGATCCTGCGGTCAACAGTCTCTTGACGCTCGACCCGGAAGCCTGGTTCGTGACTGGGGCGGTTGACGATGAACGACAGCGCGGTGGTCTGCCGGTGCGGCCGGGAGTCGTAGGCGTTGACCCGGATGTAGCGCTGAGGGTAGGCCTTGCGACAGGCGTTGACCTCATACAGCACGCCGGCCGCGTCGTTCAGGTCGAACATCGGCAGGCCCCACATGTCCCAGTAGTTGTTGCGGGGGTGCGGATCGTCGGTGAACTCCACCGAGAGCGCCCAGTCATGGTCGAGTGCGTACTGGATCTGCTTGGAGATCTCCTCGTCGGTGAGGTCGGGCAGATAGGAGAACGTGCCTTGGGTGATCCGCATGGACTGGCCTTCCCTCACACCGACGTGGGCGTCTCGACGACATCGGGCGTGTCGGTCGACTCGTAGGTGAAGCTGATGTCGCCCCAGGTCGTCAACGCGACGTCGAGCTCATGGCTGCGCTTCGCGGCGTCCCGCAGGATGTCCTCGCCTTCGGCGAGATAGTCGCGGCCTTCGTTACGGGCCTTGATCATCGCCTCGAGGGCGACGCGGTTGGCGGCGGCGCCGGCCGCGATGCCCATCGGGTGGCCGATCGTGCCACCACCGAACTGGAGTACGACGTCCTCGCCGAGGTGGTGCAACAGTTGGTGCATCTGGCCGGCATGGATGCCGCCCGACGCGACCGGCATGACGCCGGGCATCGAGGCCCAGTCCTGTTCGAAATAGAGGCCTTTGACCGGATCGGGCTCGACGTGGTTGAGCCGCAACGTGTCGTAGAACCCCGCGACGGAGTTCGGGTCGCCCTCCAGCTTGCCGACGACCGTACCGGCGTGGATGTGGTCGACACCGGCCAAGCGCATCCACTTGGCGATGACGCGGAAGCTCACCCCATGCGTCTTCTGCCGCGTGTAGGTCGAGTGGCCCGCCCGGTGCAGGTGGAGGATCATGCCGTTGCGGCGGGCCCACTTCGCCATCGACTGGATCGCGGTGTAGCCGATGGTGAGGTCGATCATCACGATGACGCTGCCGAGCTCCTTGGCGAACTCGGCGCGTTCGTACATGTCCTCCATGGTCGCGGCCGTGACGTTGAGATAGTGACCCTTGATCTCCCCGGTCTCGGCCTGCGCGCGGTTGACCGCCTCCATGCAGAACAGGTAGCGGTCCCGCCACCGCATGAACGGCTGGGAGTTGATGTTCTCGTCGTCCTTGGTGAAGTCCAGCCCACCGCGCAGCGCCTCGAAGACCACCCGGCCGTAGTTGCGGGCCGAAAGCCCCAGCTTCGGCTTGACCGTGGCGCCGAGGAGCGGGCGTCCGTACTTGTTGAGGTACTCGCGTTCCATGACAATGCCGTGGGCGGGCCCCTGGAACGTCTTTGTGTAATGCGGCGGAATGCGCATGTCCTCCAGCCGCAACGCCTTCAGGGCCTTGAAACCGAAGACGTTGCCGATGATCGAGGACGTGAGGTTCGCGATCGAACCCTCCTCGAAGAGGTCGAGATCATAGGCCACGTAGGCGATGTACTCGCCCTCCTTGCCCGGGACCGGCTCGACCTTGTAACACTTGGCCTGGTAGCGGTCGTACGCCGTGAGCCGGTCGGTCCAGACCACAGTCCACGTCGCTGTCGACGACTCGCCGGCGACCGCCGCGCCGGCCTCCTCGGGCGGGACGCCAGGCTGGGGACAGATGCGGAACGCCGCCAGGATGTCGGACGGTTCCGGCACGTAATCGGGTTGCCAGTAACCCATTTCGGCGTACGGAATCACTCCGGCGCCCCAGCGCTGCATGGTGTCGTCCGACGTCATAGGTGCTCCTCGAAGACGTGGGGCGTGCTCATGCATGCGTACCCGGACAGTCGATCAACTATGCGCCAGAAGTAGTCGACGTGATTGTCGTCGATCACGCGGACAAGGGTGTCGACGATTTCGAGCAGTCGAAGCTGGTTGGGCCCGTCGCCGTCGACGTCACCGAAGTCGCGCTCGTCCCGGGCGTTGGTGCGTCAGACGCTATGGGTGTCTGACGCTGCGGGTGTCGGACGCTGCGGGTGTCGGACGCTGCGGGGTGTCAGGCGCTGAGTGTGTCGAACCATGGTGGGAAGTGCTGCTCCCAGCGCGGGTCGAGTGTGGCCGGAAGTTGTGGATGGCCCCGAGCCGCGAGGCTGTCGTGGATGCGGTGGAGCGTGTGCAACGGCGTCCGGAAGACATCCTCGGCGGTGAGGACGATGACGTGCCAGCCCATCTCGCGAAGCAGGTCGCGCGTGCTGATGTCCTGTCGCCACTTGCGCCGGCGCCGGTAGTGGAGCTCTCCGTCGTACTCGATCGCGATCCGCTGTGCGCGGTACAGCAGATCGGCCGTGGCGACCCACTGGCCGTACTCATCGAGGATCTCGCCGCCCGGTTGGGGACAGGGCAGCGCGGCGAGCACGACCAGCAGGCGTACGCGGGTCTCCATCGGCGAGTCGACCCGCGGGCGCACGAGAGCCGCCGACTTCCTCGCGAGCACCACCCCACGGCTGCCGACGACCGCGGAGGCAGCCTCACGGAGGCGCTCGGTCGTCGTGAAGTGTCGCCGCACCATCGCGTCGCCGAGAACCGTCAGATCGACAAGGGAAAGCTTGCCCGCGAGGTCGAGGAAGGTCCGCGCCGGTGTCGTCACCGCGAACCCCGCAAACGACCGCGCGGTGACCGACAGGGACCGATGCGTGACGATGCCAGGGACTCGCCGCCGCTGCAGCTCCTGGGGGAGGGTCACATGGATCGCCGGCTCGTCCGGGACCGGTAGGTCGCCTAGTTGTGCGGCGGTGTGGTGACTGAAGACAGCCGCGTCAGGGAGCGACCACCGACAACCCCCGGACCGGCGGCCAACCGTCCGAATCGGCGGTTCATGATCAAGAGGCGGAAACCTGGCAATTTCGGGCCGGTTTTCCCCGTTTCCTGCCTCTTGATCATGAACGTGGGTCGGCCGCGGGCCCTGCGACGCCGGCTGCGGGCCCTGCCACGTCGCCTGACGAACCGGCTACAACTCCGGCGTCTGGTAAAGCGTCCTGCCGCCGACGCGGATCTCGGCCTCGACGAGGTACTGGCGTACGGCATCGGGCTGCACGCTCACCCCGAGTCCCGGCGCTGCCGGCACGACGATCTCGCCGTTCGCATCGGGGAGCAGGTGATCGGCCGTCAGAGCCATCGCCAACGCGGACGCCTCCACCGGGTACTCACACAACGACGCGTCCCTCACCCCCGCGAAGGGTTGCAGCGAGGCCGACAGTGCCAGGTGCGACGTGAAGGTGTGGTTGACGAACTGCACCCCTCGTTCGGCGGCGTACGCAGCCACCCGCGCGGCCGGCCCGATCCCGCCGATCCGGCCGGTGTCGACCTGGACGTACCCGATCCCCGCATGGTCGACCAGATGAATCGCCTGGTGCGGGTCATGGGCACCTTCGCCAGCGGCGAGCGGCACCCCCGGCCTCATCGCCGCCAGTTGGCGGTACGCACCGAACGCACCGGAGACGAACGGCTCCTCAAGCCAGCCGACCCGCGCGTCCGCGAGTGCGGGGAGTCGCAGCGCCGCCGCGTCGACGTCCTCGCCGAACACCGTGCCCGCGTCGACGAGCAGGCTCCGATCGGGTCCCAGGCCGTCTCGGGCAGCGTGGATGTGGGCGGCGTCATCCTCGACCGACCCGCGACCGTATGTCCCCCATCCGAACTTCGCGGCCCGGAATCCCTGCCCAGCAACGGAAAGTGCCTTCGCGTGCGTCTCCTCGGGGGTGTCCCCGAACAACGCCGAGGCGTACGCACGTTTCGGCAACGCCCGCCCGGCACCAAGCAACTCGTATACCGGAGCGGCGAGCCGCCGACCGAGCAGGTCCCACATCGCGATCTCGATACCCGACAGCGTGTGGTCGGCCTGCAGCAGGTCGAGGCTGTTGGCCTTGACCAGCTGGGAGATACGAGAAATGTCGGCCACGTCGCGCAGTGGCTGCCCCAGCACCGAGGCAAGGACAGGTTGACAGGCGCTGTGCGACATGGGCGCGACCAGCCCAGCGATCGAGACCAGTGGCGACGCCTCGCACTCGCCCCAACCGGTGTGGTCGCCGGCGCGCACGCGGACCAGCAGCATGTCCTGGCTACCGTCGCCGATCGCGCGGATCTCCGGCATGGCGAGATAGAAGAAGTCGACCGACTCGATCGTCGGCGTACCCACCGCTCAACGCCTCCTGATCTCGACGAGTTCCGAACCTTCCACCGGCAGGGCGAACTCGAGCCCGACCGCCATCAGGTCCTCGCCGGTTCGCACGTCGTGGCGGTCGGCGTCGTGCCAGTGCACGTCGTACGCCTGAACCGGGTCGAGCGCGTGCAACCGGACCGCCCGCGACGGTTCACCCGACCCCGACAACCGGAACGCCAGGACCAGGTGGGCGGAGTCGTCCGGCATGGCGTACTGCACCGCCGCCCACCGCTCGCCCTCCCCGAACCGCCGCGGCGATGCGGTCAGCCGGTGCAGGTCGGCGGTGTGCACGTAAGGCCGGACGAGATCCTGGTAGGTCCGCACCGACGCGCGGAGCCGTTCGCGCACCCAGTCCGGCAGGTCGACCAGGCCGATCGAGAGGCCGGTGCCACCGAGCATCGCTATCCGCCGGTAGTAGTCGAGCTGGTGCGGTGCGAGCGCCGGATCCCGCGGGTCGAACGTCTGGTGGCGGTGGTCGCCGTACCACTCGGAGAACCCCCAGTGCAGCAACTGGTTCGGGGCCACCATGAGCGAGGCGCCCCACAGCAGTTGCAGGCCGTGCTCGGGCCAGTCGGGGTCGCTGAGGAAGGTCAGGTGCGTACGCCGGAGGATGCCGAGATCGATCCGCAGCCCGCCGGATGAACAGTTCTCCAGGACGAGATCGGGGTGGTCGGCGCGTACGACGTCCAGCAGGCGGTAGTAGCCGGTGTAGTGCGCGAAGAGTCCGTCGCCCGCGCCGTGGCCATGGTCGGTGCGGTTGCAGCCGAGGCCGGGGTCGAGGTTGAAGTCGAGCTTGATCCAGTCGGCGCCATGCACGCGGACCAGCCGGTCGAGCGTCTCGTGCGCCCAGTCCCACGCGGCCGGATTGCCCAGGCAGGCGTAGCCGAGCGGTTCGCCGTCGCGGAGCGCGGGGAGGTCGGCCCGCCGCGTGGCGACGGCGGCCTTCGGCCCGAGTGCCTCGATCTCGCACCACAACCCGAAACTCATGCCGCGTTTGTGCACGTGGTCGGCGAGCGAGCGCAGGCCCGACGGGAAGCGCACGGTGTTGACCCGGTCCCAGTCGCCGCGGACGTCGGTCCACTGGGAGGTCGCCTCCGCCGGTCCGAACCACCCGGCGTCGAGCGTGCACACCTCGGCACCGAGCTCGGCGGCGGCGTCGGCGTTGGCGGTGAAGACGGCCTCGTCGATGCTGTGATCTTCATACGTCCACCAGTGGTTCCACTCGACCGGCAGCCGGTCGGCGAGTGCGGAGCGCGGCATCCAGTGCGCCCGCGCGGCTCGGGCCAGCGCGATGGAGGCGGTGTCGAGATCGCCGCCGTAGCCCAGTGCGAGGACGACAGGGGGCGCGGTGACCGTCAGGCCCGCGTCCAGAGCCGTCGCGAACCCGGTGTCGTGCAACCCACCGGTGAGGACGAAGCTCGCCGGGTCCTCTGCCTGCTCGAAGCGGACGACCCAGTTCCCGGACCACGCGACTCCGCCACACAGCACGGCGCCGTCGACCGCGCGGACCAGCCCGAACCACGGATGCTGGTCGGCTGAGGAGCGCCCGCGCAGCGTGCCGAGCGTGCGGGAATCGGCGAGTTTCTCCCGTACGCCGTCGAACTCCAGTCCCCATCCGCTCGTGTGCGACAGAAGGTCGAGATCGCTGCCGGCCAGGGCGAGTCCCAGCGAGTCGATCCGTTCCACGGTGACGGGCTGCGCACCACAGTTGGTGACGCTCGTCCAGGTCTCCACGACGGGAAGGTCGGGGTAGCGCCGGACGTGCCAGTCGATCGCCAGGTCAGGGCTTCCGCCCGCGGCCCACCGGCAGGAGATCCGCTCGTCGACCACCCCGCCAGCGGCGGGTGTCACCTCAGGTTCCCCGACCTCGAGGCCGGGCGCGTCTCCGGTGATCGTCACGCCGTCCGCGATGACGGTGAAGACCGGCCCGCGGCCCTCGACCGTCCACGACTGCTGCCCGTCGAGCGCGAGTCGCTGCGTAAGCAGACCGTGTGTGGCCGTGGACAGTGCGTACGTCATCGACCGGGCCGGCCCGCGGCAACCTTCGGTCGTCCTGGTGCTGGACATGGCGGCCTCCCTCCGGGCCCTGCATGGTAGTCCCCGGCGCCGGCCTCAGGCGTGCTTGCCGGAACCCGATGTTCTCCATCAGGGCAGGGTTGTGGGGACTGGCGGTCGCCGGTCTCGTCGCGGTCGACAACCCGGTTCGGTGCGGTGGGTGAAACGTGCATGTTGCCGGCTACTGGACGGCCGCACGGACGAGCTCGAGCGGGTGCCATGCCGCGCGGTCGGTGCCGTGCCTGATCTGTTGCCGGCACGACACGCCGGTTGCCGCGACAACGGTCTGGTCGGGCTCGGCCTCGATCGCGGGAAAGAGCCGGTCGCTGCCGACCGTCATCGACAGGTCGTAGTGCTCGGACTCGAACCCGAAGGACCCCGCCATCCCGCAGCAGCCGGCGTCCAGCTCGACCACCTCGACGCCGGGAACTCGCCGCAGCAGGGCGATCGTCACCGTCGTACCCACCTCGGCCTTCTGGTGGCAGTGGCCGTGGTAGAGGATCCGCCGGCCGGCGAGCCACGAGTCGCCGAGCCGCAGTGCACCGGAGTCGATCGCTTCGACCAGCAGCTCCTCGACCTGGCGCACCCGGCCGGCGACGTCGGCCACGTGAGGGTCGTCGGGGAGGAGTTTGCGGTGTTCGTCGCGCAGCGTCAGAATGCAGGACGGTTCGCACCCGACAATCGGGGCGCCGGGTGCGCTGGTGGTCGCGAGCTGTTCCGCCAGGGCGCCGGCCTTCCGCTTCGCGTCGTCGAGCATGCCCTTGGAGTAGCTGGCCCGGCCGCAGCAGCCCTTGTCTTCCAGCCGGACGACGAAACCCGCGTGCTCGAGCAGCTCGACCGCGGCCCGTCCGATCGCCGGCTCGGTGTAGGTGGTGAACGAGTCGGCGAGCAGCGTCACCTCGCCCCGTCCGGTGTCAACCGGTCCTTGCCTGGCGTGCCGGCGGAACCAACGGACCAGGGATGGCCGGTCGTACGACGGAAGTGGGCGCCGGGCCGTGATACCGAGCGTGCGCTCCAGCAGGCGACGCAACGGGCGGATCCGGCTCACCAGGTTGGACACCGGCGCGGTCGCCGAGCCCAGCCGGTTGAGCGTCCGGACCGCACCGAAGATCCGCGAACGCAGGGGGACGCCGTGCAGGTCGTGGTGGTGGGCGACTGCCTCGGCCTTCAACGCGGCCATGTCGACGCCGAGCGGGCATTCGCTCTTGCAGGCCTTGCACATGAGGCACAGGTCGAGGATCTCGTGCAGGCGTTCGTCGCCGAGCGCCTGCACGGGGTCGGGTTCGGAGAGCGCCGTGACGAGCGCGTTGGCCCGGCCGCGGGTCGCGTGCTCCTCCTCCCGGGTCGCGACGTAGGACGGGCACATCGTCCCGGCGTCGGTCTTGCGGCACAGGCCGATGTTCATGCACCGGTCGGCCGCGTCCCGCATCCCGCCGCCCACCACGTCGAACGTCAAGCGGGTCTTGACGGTCGGTGCCGAGGGCAACGCGGCGTCGCGCAGGTGCTCGGTCATCGCCGGTGCGTCGACGATCTTTCCCGGGTTCATCCGGTTGTCCGGATCGAAGAGCCCTTTGACCGTACGCATCGCGGCATACAGCTCGTCGCCGTAGAGCTCGCGGTTGAACTCACTGCGCGCAAGACCGTCGCCGTGCTCGCTGGAGTTGACGCCGCCGTACTCGCGCACGAGGTCCTTCACCTCCTCCGCGACCGCGCGCATCGCCTCGACCTGCTCGGGGAGGCGTACGTCGACGAACGGCCGGATGTGCAGGCACCCCACCGAACAGTGCCCGTAGAAGCCGGCTGTCAAGCCGTGCTTGCCAAGGATCTCCGCGAACCGTTTCGTGTAGGCAGCGAGGTGTTCCGGCGCCACGGCCGTGTCCTCGACGAACGCCAGCGGACGTCGGGTGCCGCTGCCTGCGGCCATCAGCAGGCCGAGGCTGGACTTGCGGACCTTGAGCAGCGCGCCCTGCTGGGCAGGGGTTTCCGCACGCAGTGTGTGGTAGCCGTGGCCGTGCCTCGACCACAGCGCGGTGAGCCGGTCGAGCTTGCCGAGCAACTCCTCCTCGTCATCACCCGTGAACGACACGAAGAGCAGCGCCGCCGGATCACCGACCAGAATCGTGCCGAGATCCGCGTACTCGATCCGCGCCCGCGACAGGTCGAGGATCGTGCGGTCCATCAGCTCGACAGCCGACGGGTCACACGCCATCGCGTCCTCGGTCGCCTCGACGGCGGCGATGGTCGATGCGAAGTGGCCGACGGCGATGACCGTGCGGCGTGGTTTCGGCACGAGGTCGACCACCGCCTCGGTCGCGATGACGAGGGTGCCTTCCGACCCGACGACGAACTTCGCCAGATCGAACGCCGGCGGCGTCGAAGCGAGGCCGGCCGCCAGCCGGTCCAGCCGGTAACCACCCGCGCGTCGCCAGTACGCCGGGAAGTCGCGCGCGATCGCGGACTCATGCGCGGACAGCAACGGCGGCAGCTCTCGACAGAGGCTGCCCTCGAGCGTGTCAAGGCGTGCTTGACGGGCACGGCCAGCCTCGTCCAACGGGGCGAAGTGCGCGCTCGAGGCATCGGAGAGCACGACGGACAACTCGCGGACGTGGTCGATCGTCATGCCGTAGCGCACGGAACCGCTGCCGGCCGAGTTGTTGCCGATCATCCCGCCCAGCGTTGCGCGGTTGCTGGTCGACGTGTCGGGCCCGAACATCAAGCCATGCGCGGCGGCGGCCCGGTTCAGCTGGTCCTGCACGACGCCCGGCTGCACGCGGGCGACGCGGGCCTCGGCGTCCAGCCTGACGATGCGGGTCATGTGCCGGGACAGGTCCAGCACCAGCCCCGGCCCCACTGTCTGCCCCGCCAGGCTCGTGCCGGCACCGCGCGGGAGCACCGGCACGTCGTAGGTCCGCGCCACCGCGACCGCAGCGGCCACGTCGCCCGCGTGCCGCGGGAAGACGACGCACAGCGGGGTGATGGCGTACATGCTCGCGTCGCGGGAGTAGAGCGCCCTCGTGTAGTCGTCGTCGCGCACCTCGCCGTCCAGGTCGCGCCGGAGCCGCACGGCGAGCTCACGTGGCAGGTCCGCTGCCAGGTTTGGCGCCAGGTTTCGGCCCGAGTCTCCGGCCGGCCCTCGGGCGGCGGCCGTCATGGCTGTTGCAGCCGGGTGAGGGCGGCGTTGATGCCGGACGGATCGATCGATACGCCCGCCGCAACCAGCCCCATCTGCACGCCCGCAAGGGTTCCGGCGAGCATGAGGTCGTTGAAGTGGCCGAGGTGCCCGATCCGGAACACCTGGCCGGCAAGCCTTCCGAGGCCGGCGCCGAGCGACATGTCGTAGCGGTCGAGGATGACCGACCGGATCTTGTCGGCGTCGTGGTCCTGCGGCACGAGGACCGCGGTGAGTGCGCCGGAGTGCTCGCGTTCGTCCGCGCACAGCACGTCGAGACCCCAGGCCCGCACGGCCGCTCGCGTCGCCGAGGCGTGCCGCTGGTGTCGTGCGTACACCTCGGGAAGCCCTTCCTCGGCAAGCATCCGCAGCGCCTCGCGCAGCCCGTAGAGGAGATGGGTGGCGGGCGTGTAGGAGAAGAAGCCGCGCCGGTTGGCTTCGAGGATGGGCCGCCAGTTCCAGTACGACCTGGCCAACCCGGCGTCGGCCGAGGCCGCGAGTGCCTTCTCGCTCACCGCGTTGAAGCCCAGGCCCGGCGGCAGCATGAGGCCCTTCTGCGAACCGGCGATCGTGACGTCGACGCCCCACGCGTCGTGGTGGTACTCGATCGACCCGAGCGAGGAGATGGTGTCGACGAGCAGCAGGGCGGGATGTCGTGCCGCGTCGATCGCCTGCCGGATCTCTGCGACCCGGCTGGTCACGCCCGTCGACGTCTCGTTGTGGACGACGAGGACGGCCTTGATCTCGTGGCCGGTGTCGGCTGACAGCTTCTCGGCCACGATCGCCGGGTCGACACCGTGCCGCCAGTCGCCGGGTACGAAGTCGACGGAGAGGCCGAGGTCGCGTGCCATGTCCTTCCACAGCGTCGCGAAGTGACCGGTCTCGAAACCCAGCACGGTGTCGCCCGGGCTCAGCGTGTTGACGAGTGCGGCCTCCCAGGCGCCGGTCCCGGAAGACGGGAAGATGACGACCGGCTGCGTCGTACCGAAGACCGGGCCGAGGCTGGACAGCACCTCCGTACCCAACGCGGCGAACTCAGGGCCGCGGTGGTCGATGGTCGGGGCCGACATGGCCCGCAGCACCCGCTCCGGTGTGTTCGTGGGACCCGGGATCTGCAGGAAGTGGCGACCGGTCGGCATCGTGAGGGTCCTCCCTTGACGGTCGATATGAGATAGAACATACTCCCCGCAACGGAAGTCGAATTTCGCATTCTGGACAAGCACGCTCGCCGCCGCGAGCTACCCCCGACTGCTCGCGACTGCCGATCCGAGAGGTTCACATGTCTGTCGAACTCATCTCGATCCTCATCCTCGCCGTCATCTTCGTGATCGCGACCGTCCGGCCGATCAACCTCGGCGCCCTCGCCATCGTCGCCGCGTTCTTCCTCGGCATCGTCGTGCTCGACGGCGCCGACCTCGAGGAAAAGACCGACGCGGTGTTCGCCGGATTCCCCGGCGACCTGTTCGTGATCCTCGTCGGCGTCACGTTCCTCTTCGCCATCGCGAAGGGCAACGGCACCGTGGACTGGATGATCCAGGCGTCCATCCGCGCGGTCGGTGGCCGCGTGGGGCTGATCCCATGGGTGATGTTCGGGATCACGGCGTGCCTCACCGCGATCGGCGCCGTCGTACCGGCGTCCGTCGCGATCATCGCGCCCATCGGGATGGGGTTCGCCGTCCGCTACAGGATCAACCCGATCCTGATGGGCCTGCTCATCATCAACGGCGCGAGCGCGGGCGGGTTCTCTCCCATCAGCATCTTCGGCGGCATCACGAACGGCGTGGTCGACAAGGCGGGTCTGCCGGGCAACCCCACGCTGCTCTTCCTCGCGTCGTTCTTCTTCAACCTCGCGATCAGCGTGTTCGTGTTCTTCTTCTGGGGCGGTCGTGAGCTGCTCGGCCGGCGCGTCGACCCCAGCGCCACCGAGGCTGACGCGCCCGCCGAGGCGGGTGCAGGTGGCCACACGGCGCCTGCGGCCCAGCCGGGCACAACGGCGACCCTCACCTCAGGACGTACGCAGCAGACACACGAAGTGCCGGCGGACATCGGGCTCGACCGGGACCGCGCCCTCACGCTGGTCGGCCTCGCCATCCTCGCCATCGGCGCGTTGTTCTTCAGCCTCGACGTCGGCATGCTCGCCATCACCGTCGCCGCGATCCTCACGCTCCTATCGCCCGACTCCGCGAGGAACGCCGTCAGCCAGGTCGCGTGGCCGACCGTCCTGTTGGTGTGCGGAATCGTGTTGTACGTCAGCCTTCTCGAGACGATCGGCACCATCACGTGGCTCGGCGAGGAGGTGGCGACGATCGGCGCTCCGTTGCTGGCCGCGCTGATCATCTGCCTCATCGGCGGTGCGGTGTCGGCCTTCGCGTCGACGACCGGCATCCTCGGTGCGCTGATCCCGCTGGCCGTGCCGTTCCTCACCGGCGACAGCTCCATCGGGGCGGTCGGCCTGATCACCGCGCTGGCAATCTCGTCGTCCGTCGTCGACTCGAGTCCGTTCTCGACCAGCGGCGCTCTGACGGTCGCGAACACACCGGAGGAGCACCGGGACTACGTCTACAAGCGCCTGATGCGCTGGGGTTTCAGCATGGTGATCGTCGTGCCGCTCACGACGTGGCTCATCTTCGTCGTGCCCGGCTGGCTCTGATCCGGTTCCGGGTATCCGGTCGAATAGGGTCTCGGCATGGACGACCACACCCGGCGGGTGCAGCAGGAGTTCGCCCGACAGGCGTCGACTTTCGAAGACGCAGGTCTGAACACGGCGTTCACGTCCCGACTGCGTGAACTGGTGGAGTTCGCGGCCCCGGAGGCGGCCGACATCTGTGTCGACGTCGCGTGTGGGACCGGGCTGGTGGCCAGGGCGCTGGCACCGGTGGTCCGGCAGGTGAGCGCGGTCGACGTCACCCCGGAGATGCTGGTCACCGGCAAGCGGAAGGCCGATGCCGAAGGGCTGTCCCACATCGTGTTCCAGGACGGCGACGCGATGGCGCTGCCGTTCGTCGACGCGTCGTTCACCTTGGTGGTCACGCGATTCTCGCTACACCAGGTCGCTGCGCCCGCGCTGCTGGTCGCCGAACTGGCGCGGGTCTGCCGCCCCGCACCGGACGGCCGGGTGATGGTCGCGGACATGGTCCGGCGCCCGGACGTCCCCGGCGACCCGGACCGGATCGAGCGGCTCCGCGACCCCTCCCACGGCACGATGCTCACCGTTGACGCGATCGCCGGGCTGTTGGCCGCACACGGTCGAAAGGTCAACAGGAGCGAGGTTTTCGACGTCCGCCGGCCGCTGTGGCAGTGGGTGGAGCAGGCCGGCACGCCGCACGTCGCGGTGGCGCGGATCGAGGAGGAGTTCGCCGCCGAACTCGCGGGCGGGCCGGCGACCGGCATGCGCCCGGTGCTCGTCGACGGCGCGTTGTGGTTCACCCAAACCTGGGCACACATCCTCGCGGCATAGGACCGTCCGGTCGGTCGAGTGGCCCCAGCTCATTGCTCGGAGTCGGCGGGCTCCTGTGCCAGGACGGACAGCAGGTCGTCCGTGGTGAGGATTCCGACGATCTGATCCCCGTCATTGACGACGACGGCGTCGCCACACCGGTGGAACATCTCCGCCGCCGCCTCGCTCACGGTCCGGTCGACCGACACCGCCGGCGCGGGCTTGCGGGCGACGTCGCCCGCTGCAGGTGGCCGGCCGTGCAGCGACCAGGCAGCCAGCCGCCACACGACGTCGGTCTCGTGCAGCAGACCGATGCAGCGTCCCTTGTCCATCACCGGGAGATGGTGGACGCCGGCGCCGACCATCAACTGCAGGGCCGCGTCGACCTCCGTCGACGCGACGACTGCCAGGACGCGCGAGGTCATCACGTCCCGAACGCGTCGCCGGCCGAGAAGGTCGTTGGTTGCGCCGGTGAGGGTCTCACCCTCACGCGGTCCGGGCATGGCGGCGTCGGTCATGGTTCCTCCTGGTGGACGGCGCCACGATCGCGCCGCTACGCGTCGGCGCAGATGGTCTCGACGAAGTGACCGACCCTGTCCTCTGGAAGATTCCGCCCCAGGTCCGCCTCGGCGATTATCCCGACCAGCCGGCGGTTCTCCAGGACGGGCACCCGGCGGACCCGGTGTTCCTCCATGAGGTGGAGCACCTGATCGACGTCGCTTTCGGCGTCGATCGTGTGCGGAGTGCCCTGCGCGAGTTCGCCCGCGGTCATGTCGGCCGGGTTGCCACCGGTGGCGACACACTTCAGCACGATGTCGCGATCGGTGAGAATTCCTTTCAGTCGATCGTCGTCACCGCAGATCGGGAGAGCGCCGACGTCGAGGTCACGCATGCGGCGCGCCGCGTTGTCCAACGTCTCGTGCTCCCCGACACATTCGACGCCGACGTGCATGATGTCGCGTGCCTTTGTCATGAGGACCCCCTTCGGATCACCCTCTGCTGATCGGGATGTGTCTTGCCGGCGCTTGCTCTTCGCCGTCTCTCACGCCCACGCGGACCTCGAGAATCCCGTCGTCATACGTCGCCCGCACGTCTTCCTCGTCAGCTCCACGGGGAAGTTGGACGGAGCGTTGGAACGTGCCGTAGCGGAACTCCGAGCGGTTCACGTCCTTTTTCACCTCGCGACGTTCGACCCGCATGGTCAGGGTGCCGTTCGCCACCGAGATGTCGACGTCCTTCGTGGGATCGATACCAGGCAACTCCGCCCGCAGTACGTACTGTCCCTCGTCGCTGTAGTCCTCCACGCGAATGGCCTGCCGACCGGTGAACTGCCTGAGAAATGGCTTCGGGAGAAGCTCCTCCTCGACCCGCGAGAACAGTCCACTCCCACGTGTCGATCCATGTTTCGACAACGATGTCACTGTGACCGCCTCTCCTCCTGGCTTGGCGCACAAGGCATCTGGGCACCATCCGGCACCACCTCGCCTCTTCAGGGCATCGCATGGGACGGATCAAGTGAAGAGGCGAGCGGGGGGATTTGTGGGGGACCTTCGCCCGCTTGGCTGGCTTGTGGGCACGGGTATCTCCGAACGCCACCACGATGCAGACGAATCCCCACCTACGAGATCGGGCCGAGGCACAACAGACCCGCTCATGGGGCAAATGTCGCTCATGCGTGACCTCACCCGATTGACCGGACCGGCCACACCACGGCGTTCGTCATCGTGGCCAGGCTGCTGGGCGCCGGGCTGAAGGCGTTCTCGCGAAGATCCCCGGGCCGGTTCGCGTCCTGAGGCCAGCTACCCTCGGAGGGCGATGTTCCCGCCGCCAGGCCCGAGGAGTGCCGATGCGTAGGCGCGAGAAGTGGATCGATCCCGCCAACTGGGCCAGCCTGAAGCCGTTGGGCATCGGTGAAGGGCGGCCCAACAACTACCGGGAGATCACCAAGGCGATCGGGGACAACCGCGACCAGCTGGGCTATGCGTGGCGCATCCTGCGTGAGGGCACCTGTGACGGCTGTGCCCTCGGCACCAAGGGGATCCGTGACTGGACGATGCGCGAGGTCCATCTGTGCAACGTCCGGCTCCGGCTGCTCCGGCTCAACACCATGCCGGCGTTCGACGCGGCCACCGTCGCCGACGCCGGTGCGCTGGCCGGGATGAGGAGCGCCCGGCTGCGCGAGCTCGGCAGGATTCCGTTCCCGCTGATCCGCCGTCCGGGGGACCCCGGGTTCAGCCGGATCTCCTGGGACGAAGCGCTCGACCTCGCGGCCGGCAAGCTCCGCGACACCAGCCCGGACAGGTTCGGCGCCTACCTGACGAGCCGCGGGACGCCGAACGAGAACTACTTCGCCGCCCAGAAGGCGATCCGGGCGCTCGGCGGCAACTCCATCGACAATGCGGCCCGGATCTGCCACTCGCCGAGCACGTTCGGCCTCAAGGAGGCGCTCGGTGTCGCGGCCACCACGTGTTCGTACTCCGACTGGATCGGCAGTGATCTGATCGTCTTCGTCGGATCCAATGTCGCGAACAACCAGCCGGTCGCGATGAAATACCTCTACCACGCGAAGAAGGCCGGCACCCGGATCGTGTGCATCAATCCCTACCGTGAACCCGGCATGGAACGCTACTGGGTGCCGTCCAACATCGAGAGTGCGGTCTTCGGCACCAAGATCACCGACCGGTTCTTCGGTATCAACGTCGGCGGTGACATCGGCTTTCTCAACGGTGTCGCCAAGCACATGATCGACAACTCCTGGATCGACCGAAACTTCGTCGACCACCACACGACGGGCTACGCCGACCTGGTGGCGACGCTGGACGGCCAGTCCTGGGAGGACCTCGAAGCCACGGCGGGCACGTCACGTGCGGAGATGCGCGCGCTCGCGGAGATGCTGCACCATGCCAAGACGGCCGTCTTCGTGTGGAGCATGGGCGTCACCCAGCACGAACACGGCGAGGACAACGTACGCGCACTCATCAACCTCGGTCTGACGAAGGGTTTCGTCGGCCGGGACAAGTGTGGCCTGATGCCGATCCGGGGGCACTCCGGCGTCCAGGGTGGCGCCGAGATGGGTGCGTACTCCACGGTCCTGCCGGGCGGAGAGCCGATCACTGCTGAGGCGGCGGCGAAGTTCTCCGACCTGTGGGGTTTCGAAGTCCCGAGCAAGCCTGGGTTGACAGCGACGGACATGATCGACGCCGCCCACCGGCGCGAGTTGGACGTGCTGATCAGCTCCGGTGGCAACTTCCTCGAGGTGCTGCCCGACCCGGACTACTGTCACGAAGCGCTTGCGCGCATTCCGCTGCGGATCCACATCGACATCTGCCTGTCGAGCCAGATGCTGGTCGACCCGGCCGAGACCGTGCTGGTGCTGCCAGCGCAGACGAGGTACGAGATGGTCGGCGGAGTCACCGAGACGTCGACCGAACGACGCATCATCTTCTCCCCGGAGATCCGCGGTCCACGGATCGAGGAGGCGTGGCCGGAGTACCGCATCTTCGGCGAGTTGGCCGCGCGGACCCGTCCGGAGATCGCCGAGGCAGTCCGTTTCGACGGAACACCCGCCCTCCGGCGGCAGATCGCCGCCGCGGTCCCGCTCTACGCGGGGATAGAGAAGCTGAACGCCTTCGGCGACGCGGTCCAGTACGGCGGTCCGCACCTGTGCGCGGACTGGGAGTTCCCGACCGACGATGGTCGCGCACACTTCTCCACGGTCGGGTTGCCCGACCTGTCCCGGCCGGATGGCACGTTCGTCGTCGCCACTCGGCGTGGCAAGCAGTTCAACAGCATGGTCCAGGAACGCAGGGACGCCCTCACCGGCGCCGAGCGCGAGGCGGTCCTGATGAATCCCGATGACGCCGACCGGCTCGGACTTTCCGACGGCGATCCGATCGTGCTGCGCAGCGCCGCAGGAACCCTCTCCGGCCGGGTGCTCCGGGCGCCCATCGCTCCTGGCAACCTCCAGGTGCACTGGCCGGAAGGCGAGGTGCTGCTCGACCGGTCCCGACGGTCGCCGCAGGCGAGGATCCCGGACTACAACGCCGTGGTCAGAGTCGAGCAGGTCGAGCAGGTCGAGCAGGTCGAGCAAGTCGAGCATGGACACCGCTGAGCGACTCCTGCGGCTCCTGTCGTTGCTACAGGTTCGTCCGCACTGGCCCGGCGAGGAACTCGCCGCCAGGGTCGGGGTGACCACCCGCACGCTCCGCCGCGATGTCGCCCGGCTGCGCTCGCTCGGCTATCCGGTCGATGCCGACCCGGGCGTCGGTGGTGGCTACCGGCTGGGCGCCGGGGGACGGCTACCGCCACTGCTGCTCGACGACGACGAAGCGGTGGCGATCGTGGTGGGACTGCGCAGCACCACCACGACCACCATCTCCGGCGTCGACGAAGCAGCGGCGGCGGCACTGGCGAAACTCGAAGATGTCCTGCCGGTACGCCTGCGCGAACGGGTGAAGGCCTTGCAGGCAAGCACGATCCGGCTTCCTGGGCCGCAGGTTCCGATCGTCGACCCGGACGTCCTCAGCGTCGTGGCGACCGGGTGCCGTCGGGGCGAAGGTCTGCGGTTCACCTACTCCGACCATCAGGGCCGCGCGACGCAGCGCTCGGTGGAGCCGTACCGGATCGTGCACACCGGCCGCCGGTGGTACCTCGTCGCGCGTGACCGTGACCGTGACGCGTGGCGGACGTTCCGGATCGACCGGGTGGCCGGGCCGTCGCTCACCGGGCACCACTACACGTTCGACGATCCGCCTGATCCCGTTGCGCATGTTGCCGAGGGGACGGGGATCGCGCCGTACGACATCGAGGCCCGGATCCTGCTGCACTCCGACTACGACACGGCCGTGCGGTGCTTTCCGGCGAGCATCGGTGTCGTCGAACGCGGTGACGAGCAGACGTCCATCCTGCGGGTCGGGTCAGTCGAATGGGGGCCGCTCGTCGACTTCGTGTGCCGGATACCCGGCGACTTCGAGATCCTCGACCCACCTGAGCTCCGCGAGCGGGTCGCCGAGCGCGCGGCCCGGCTGATCCGTGCGTCGAAAAAGGAATAAGGGCGAGGACGGGAAGAACGTCGGGATTGCAATGCTCGTCCTGGTTGATGTGTCGGCAGGCCGAGTCCGGGGCGTTTTCTGTTACCAGGAAGGTTTATGTATAGCTCAAACGCGCCCGGGGAACCCGCAGAACACCTAACGTGGTTTTCGGGCCTCGAGAGCCCGGAGGCCCGTCCCCAACGCATAAGGGGTGTGCGGTGATCATTCTCGGTATCATCTTGCTGGTCCTCGGGTTCGTCCTCGGAATCTCCATTCTGTGGACCATCGGAGTGATCTTGCTTGTCATCGGCGTCATCTTCTGGATCCTCGGCGCGGTTGGCCGTCCGGTGGGAGGCCGGCGCTACTGGTTCTGACGCCTGACGCCACTGGGCCTCCGGGACGACAAGCCCCACGTGTTGTCGGCATCCCGGAGGTCCCTTGTGTGCGGCGCAGGACGGCGCGGGGGTGGAAGGCTTGAGGAGTGCCTGAGCTTCCTGACGTCGAGGGGTTCCGGAGAATTCTGGCCGAACACGCGACCGGGCGCCGGATCCAGGCCGTCACGGTCGAGGATCCTGGCGTACTCCGCGACACGAACCCCCCAGCACTTGACGACGCGACGCGCGGGCGGATGTTCGCGAACCCGGACCGGCACGGCAAATGGCTGATGGCGCCGCTGCGAACGCCCGGCCAGAGGCACCGTTCGCGCGATCCCACCGTGATCTTCCACTTCGGCATGACCGGCGGTCTCGTCTGGACCAGCCGACTCCACGACGAGCCGCGCCATCGCGACGACCGGGTCGTCTTCTGCTTCGCCGAGGGTGAACTGCGCTATCGCGACCTCCGCAAGTTACACGGCATCCGACTCGTCCAGGCCGATGGCGCGCTCGAGCTGCTCCTGTCGCGGCTCGGGCCCGACGCGTGGACGGTCTCGGCGGAGGACTTCGACCAGGCCCTGGCAGGCGTACGCCGGCAACTCAAACCCGCCCTCATGGACCAGGCCGTGCTCGCCGGTCTCGGCAACCTGCTGGTCGACGAGATCCTCTGGCGGGCCCGCCTGCAGCCGCGCCGGTCGACGAGCGACCTGACGCGCGCCGACCGCCACCGCCTGTACCGCCAGATGCGGAACGTCCTTCGGCAGTCGATCGATCGCGGTCGCGTCCCCGGCTACGCCCGGTGGCTCACCGGCTGGCGCGACGACGAGGACGCCCCGTGCCCGCGCTGCGGCACCCCGCTTCGCCGAAGCAGGGTGGGCGGCCGCACCACCGTCTGGTGCCCGCACTGCCAACCCGAATGAGCAGGCTGGGGTGGGCCTTCAGTCGTCTTCGAAGTCCTTGTTCGTACGACCGGACAGCACCGAATGCAGCTGCGTCCGCTCCGGCTTACGGCGACGATCAGCCCTCACTCGCTCGGCGGCGCGGACATCGGCGCTCCCGACATCGCCTGGGCGACGGCGTGCAGGTTGCGCGCCATCGTCCGTCCCGTCCGCTCCGACCAGGCGTGCCCGTGGGCGGTGTCGGCATACGACGGACCAGGCCCCGGTCCCGCGTTCCAGTAGGTCCACGCCTGGCCGGGCACCGTGTAACCGAGGTCCACGAGAGCACCCGCGATCTCGCTGATCACGTGGTGTGCACCGTCCTCGTTGCCGGTGACGACGACCCCGGCGACCCGGTTGTACGCGACCGGCCGGCCCTCCGAGTCGGTCTCGGACAGCATCGCGTCCATGCGTTCGAGGACCCGTTGGGCGATCGACGACGGTCGGCCGAGCCACGTCGGGCTCGCGATGACGAGGATCGCCGACCGCAGCAACAGACCGTGCAGGCGTGGCCAGTCGTCGCCCTCGCCCAGGTCCGTCTCGACGCCGGGCGGGATCCGCAGGTCGACGACCCTGGCGACCTCCACGCTGACGCAGAGGCGTTCGAGCTCGTCGACGACGACCTGGGCGAGCAACGCGGTGTTGGACGGCTGCGGAGACGGCTTGAGCGTGCAGTTGAGCACGACGGCGTGCATCGCCTCACCCCCGCCCGGTCCCATACCCACAGACGTTGGCCTGGAACGTTTGCGTACGCCAGTACTGGGCAGTCCTCGCGGGTGAGCTGCTGTATTGCCGGATGCGGGCCGGCCGGCGCGATGCTCGGCCTGTTGCTCGCCCGGGCAGGCGTCGACGTCGTCGTGCTCGAGAAGCATGCCGACTTCCTGCGGGACTTCCGGGGCGACACCCTGCACCCGTCGACGCTGGAGCTGATGGACCAGCTGGGACTTGCCGAGAAGGTGCACGCGCTGCCGCACTCGAAGGTCTCCACCGCAACCGTGCGGGCGGGGGGCGAGGAGGCGCAGGTGGTCGACCTGACGCAGCTGCGGACGCCCTTTCCGTACATCATGTTCGTACCCCAGTGGGACTTTCTCGACCTGATCACGGCCGAGGCCCGGCGCTATCCGCACTTCCGGCTGGTGATGGAGGCCGAGGTCGAGGGTCTGCTTGAGGCCGGCGGCCGCGTCATGGGGGTGCGTTACCGGGGTGCTGACGGCGGCCACCACGAGGTACGCACCGAGCTCACCGTGGCTGCCGACGGGCGCGACTCGACGCTTCGGGCCGCCGCCGGGTTGCGGCCGAGGGACAACTCCGCGCCTCTTGACGTGTTGTGGTTCCGGATCTCCCGCCGAGAGGACGACCCGGAAGGTCTGTCGGTACGCATCGGCGCCGGTGAGTTCGTCGTCCTGCTCAACCGGTTCACGTACTGGCAGGTGGGTTACCTGATCCTCAAGGGCACGCAGGAGAGGGTCCGCGCCGCCGGGCTGGAGGCGTTCCGCCGGTCGTTGGCGCGACTTGTGCCCGAGGTCGCCGACCGGGTGGGCGAGCTCACGGACTGGGACCAGGTGAAGACCCTCTCGATCCGGTCCAACCGGCTGCCCCGGTGGTACCGTCCCGGACTGCTCTGCATCGGCGACGCCGCGCACGCCATGACCCCGGTCGCCGGCGTGGGCATCAACCTCGCCATCCAGGACGCCGTGGTGGCGGCCAACGTCCTGGTCGAGCCGCTGCGGTACGGCCGGGTCTCCGTACACCATCTCCGCTCGGTCCAACGCCGGCGCGCCATCCCGGTCCGGATCGTCCAGGCGTTCCAGTCGGCGATCCAGAACCGGCTCCAGACTCCCGTGCTGCGCGCCGGGACCGCCCAGGAGGGAGCAACCCAGGACAGGGCCGCCCAGGAGGGAGCCACCGTGCGGATGCCGCGCGCGCTCGCGCTGGCCGGACGGATCCCCGTGCTGCGCCGGATTCCTGCGCGTCTGGTCGGCAAGGGAGTGTGGAGAGTACGCCTCAGCCGGCGACTCGAGGCGCTGTCGACTCCGCTTCCGGATTCGCCGACAGCGTCTCGGGACGAGGGCTCGGCCGGGTAGCCACAGGGCCGTCAGCTGCTCCCGAAGTTGGTGAAAACGATCACGCTGAGAATCAGCGCACCGATGAACACCAGGCCGCCGAGCACGATCAGGCTGGCGACGACCATCCTGGAGATCCTCCAGCCGTTGCGTGGCTTCGGCGCACGCCGCTTGCCATGAGCACCCATGAGCGTGTCTCCGTTGCGAGAGTGGGCAGAGACCTACGGGTGTCGAGCCTGGTCGTTGTGGGCGGGTGGTCGCATGAGTCGGACTACTCGGATCGCGGGTGAGTACGCCGACCGGCTACGCACCGTGCTCGGGTGGGGAGCGAGGGGAGGCTCCGGCTGCTCAGGCGCGGGAGCGCCAGAGCAGCCAGACGAAGTACGGCGTACCGATCAGGGCCGTCAGCAGCCCTGCCGGAATCTGTGCGGGTGCGATCACGAACCGCCCGATCGTGTCGGCGAGGCTGACGAGCAGCGCGCCGAGCACGGCCGCCACGGGCAGGACCCGGGCGTGCCTGCCGCCGACCAGCGCCCGGGCGGCGTGCGGCGCGACGAGGCCGACGAAGCCCACCACGCCGACCGCCGACACCGCGGTCGAGGTGAGGATGGCCGAGCCGGCGAGGGCGATCAGCCGGGTGCGTTCCAGCCGTACGCCAAGAACGCGGGGCGTGTCGTCGTCGAGCGCCATGAGGTCCAGGTCCCGGCGGACGACACACACCAACGGCGTCAGCACCACCAGCGCGATGACGAGGGGCAGCACCTGCGGGAAGGTCCGTCCGTAGGTCGAACCGGACAGCCAGATCAGCGCCTTCGACGTGTTCCACGGATCGGTCGCGACGATGATGAACGTGGTGAGGGCGGCGAAGCCGGCCGAGACGCCGACGCCGATGAGGACGAGCCGGTCGGAGTTCAGGCCGGTGCGCCAGGCCAGCGCGTAGACGAGAGCGAACGCCACCACCGCTCCCGCACCCGCTGCCGCCGACATCAGCCAGATGCCGGCCAGCGGCGCGAGGGTCAGCAGGGTCACGGCACCCACGCCGGCACCCGCCGTGATGCCGAGGATGCCCGGTTCGGCGAGGGGGTTGCGGCAGACACCTTGGACGGTCACGCCCGCGATCGCCAGGGCGACACCGGCCAGCACGGCCGCGGCGACCCGCGGAAGTCGGGTGTCGAGGACGAAGCTGGTCTTCGGGCCGCCCACACCGGCGAGCCAGTTGCCGATGTCGCCGGTGAGGAGCAGCGTGTCGCCGAGCAGCGCACCGGCGACGACGGCTCCGACCGCCGCGGCCAGGCCGGTGCCCAACACCACCCAGAACCGCAACCGGCTTCGTCCGGCCTTCGTCCGTGCGGCCGGTGGCTGCCTGGTCGGCCCGGAGTCACGGTGCCGGCGGGCCAGCCCGACGAGCACCGCGGCCCCGACCATGCTGGTGATGACACCCGTCGGGATGTCGACGCCGCCCTGCCCGCCCATGAACGTCCGCAGCGTGACGTCGGCACCGATGACGATGAGCGCCCCCGCGACACCTGCCAGTGGAAGGAGCACGCGGTGGCGGAGGATCCCCGGCACGAGTGGAGCGGCCAGTCGGACGATCGCCGGCGCGCACAGGCCGACGAAGCCGATCGGTCCCGCCACCGTCACGGCGACCGCCGTCAGCAGGACGGCCAGGACGGTCACCATGAGGCGCGTCCGCCGGACGCCGACGCCGAGCACCGAGGCGGCGTCATCGCCCAGGGAGAGGATGTCGAGTCGGTGACCGAGCACCAGCAGACCGGCGACACCGGCGAGCAGGACCGGCGCCATCTGCGTACTCGCGTTCAGGTCCGCCTGGATCAACGACCCGCTGCCCCAGGCGAAGAGCCCCTTGGTCTCCTCCTCGAACAGCAACAGCAGCAGCATGGTGAGCGACGCCAGGGCCAGCGCGGTCGCGGAGCCGGCGAGGATCAGTCGGGCCGGTCCCGACGCACCGCCGGCGGACAGCAGCAGGACGAAGCCTGCCGCGCCGAGACCGCCGAGGAAGGCGAGCCCACCGGCCGGGAGGACGGGCAGTGAGAGCCCGAACGCCGCGGCGGCGGTCACCATGAGGTGGGCGCCGGCGTTGACGCCGAGCGTGTCCGGCGAGGCGAGCGTGTTGCGGACCAGTGACTGGAGGGAGGCACCGGCGACGCCCAGGGCCACGCCGACGATCAGGCCGGCGGCCAGCCGGGGCAGCCGGGAGGCGACGAGGACGTTCCAGGCGTTGGTGTCCTCCTGCCCGAGGGCGAGCCTGAGCAGGTCGCCGGCGCCGATCTCGGACGTGCCCTGGACGAGATGGACGACGCTGAGCGCGGCGACGGCGGCGAGACCGAGTACGGCGACGACGGCGACGCGGGTGCGGCGCAGCGGACCAGTCGCCTGGCCGCCCGGTGTGGCCCGCCGCTGGTCGTCTGGCGGGCCTGCCGGGACTGCCGGCGAGGTGCGTTCCACCTGGGTCAAGGTGCGAGCGCCTTCACTACCTGGTCGATGAACGATATGCAGGACCGCGGGCCGCCGAAGGTCCACGTGCCGTCGTCGAGCTTGTAGAGCTGCTTGTCCTTGACGAAGGGCAACGAGGTCCAGATCGCGTTGTCCGCGAGACCTTCGGCGAAGACGTCGTCCTCGGAGGCGCTGTAGAAGAAGTGCACGTCCTTCAGCGCGGTGAGGCCCTCGACGTCGGTCTGGCCGAGACCCCACGTCGGGTCGACCTTGGCCTTCCACTGGTTCTCGAGGCCGAGCTCCTCTGCGATGTCGGACATCAGCGAGCCCTTTCCGAACATCCGGATGCTGACCGAGCTGCCCTCCATCCAGCCGTCGGCCATGGCGAACCCTTCGCCCGCGACGCCGGCCGCGGCCAGCTTCTTCCGCCCGGCGGCGAGCGCCTCGTCGAACTCCGCGACGACCGTCGCCGCCTTGTCCTCCTTGCCCACTGCCTTGGCGATGAGGGTGAAGTTCCCCTTCATCTGGGCGATGTTGTTGCTGGCGTCGCTACCCTCGATGACGATCACCGGCACCTGCTCCTCCAACACCCGGATGAGCGCTTCGCCGCGGTCGGGCTCCACGATCACGACGTCGGGCTCGAGGGCGACGATCGAGTCGACGCTCGGCTCGCCCCGGCTGCCGACGTCCTTCACGGAGTCGTCGAGCTGGACGGCGGCGTTCCAGGTGGCGAAGCCCTTGGGGTCGGCGATGCCGACCGGCATGACGCCGAGAGTCACGAGGTCCTCGACCTCGCTCCACTCCAGGGCGATGACCCGCTCCGCCGGCCCGTCCTTCAGGGTCACCTTCTTGCCGCGGGAGTCGGTGACGGACACGGGTGCGGCCTTGTCGGCCGGGGTCGTCCGGTCGCCGGGGGCGGCGGCCTCCTCGGTGGTCCCGCAGCTGGCGAGCAGGAACACGCTCGACACGAGCGCGATGAGAACACCCGTGACGGGCGTACGACGCGATGTCATGACAGTCCTTCGGTGTGGTTCGCGATGCTCAGACAGATGTCCGGGCTCGGTGGGTGTGCCGTCCGACCGGCTGGGTGGTCAGCAGGTGGGTGTCCGGGTCGATGCGTACGTCGATCCGGATGCCGTAGGTCTGGGAGAGCTGCTCGGCGGTGAGCACCTCGCCGGGTGGGCCGCTGGCGGCGACGCTGCCGTCGTCCAGCAGGACCACGTGGTCGGCGACTTCGGCGGCATGGTTGAGGTCGTGCAGGACCACCCCGATGGCGACGTCGTGCGCGTCGGCCAGGTCACGCAGCAGGTCGAGGATCTCCATCTGGTAGCGCAGGTCGAGAAACGTCGTCGGTTCGTCGAGCAACAGGACGCCGGTCTGCTGGGCGAGGGACGTGGCGAGCCAGACGCGCTGGAGCTCACCGCCGGAGAGTTCGTCGACCGCGCGGTCGGCCATGCCCGCGGTGCCGGTGACCTCCATGGCCCAGGCGATGGCGGCGGGCCCTTCCGGGTCATGCGTACGCCAGCGACCGCGGTAAGGGTGCCGGCCGTAGCCCACGACGTCGCGCACGCTGATTCCGGTCGGAGTCGGATGCGTCTGGGCGAGCAGCGTGACCCTTCGGGCGAACTCCTTCGCCGACAGGGCGAGGGCGTCGGTATCGCCCTCGAGGAGGACCTGTCCCGACGTGGGATGGTGCAGCCGTGCCAGCGAACGCAGGAGCGTGGACTTGCCGCTGCCGTTGGGCCCGACAAGTGCGGTGACCTCGCCGGCGTGCAGGCGGATCGAGGCACCGTCGACGACCTGGTGTCCGTGGTAGCCGAGGTGGAGGTCCACCCCACGCAACCCGAGGGTGGTGGCGCGCGGGAGCTGCTCACCGTCATCGTGCACGCGGTAAGGTTAGCCTAACCTCCCACCCGTGAAGCAACCCCTGGTGTGGATGAGGGGCTGGTTGGTGGGTCCCCTCATCCACCAGGGCGGGCACCGAGGTCAGCCTCCACCTTGCGGGCGGCGGCCTGCAGCGGCGGGAGCAGCTCGCGGCGAATCGTGTCGGCGCTGCCCCGGCTGGCCCGGGCCGAGACGTTCATCGCGGCGACGACCGTTCCGCTCGGGTCGCGCAGCGGGACCGCCATCGACCGCAGTCCCTCCTCCAGCTCCTGGTCCACCACGGCGAAACCCTGCGAACGGATCCGCCCCAGCGTGCTCCGCAGCTTCGCCGGATCGGTGATCGTCCGCCGGGTGATGGGCTTGAGCTCGGCCGTCGCGAGGTACTCCTCCAACCACTCGGCCGGTGCATGCGCCAGCAGTACCCGCCCCATCGACGTGGCGTACGCAGGGAACCGCGTCCCCACGCTGATCGCCACCGTCATGATCCGCTTGGTCGGGACGCGGGCGACGTAGACGACCTCGTCACCGTCCAGCACCGAGACCGAGCACGACTCGTGCACCTGCGCGACGAGTTCCTCCATGTGCGGCTCGGCGACCTCGGGCAGCGACAGGCTCGACAGGTAGGCGTATCCCAGTTCGAGGATCCGCGGCCGCAGGCCGAACCGCCGACCGTCCGTGCGTACGTAACCCAGCTCCACCAGCGTCAGCAGGAACCGTCGGGCGGCCGCGCGGGTCAGCCCGGTCAGCCGGGCGACCTCCGACAGCGTCAGCTCCGGATGGTCGGCATCGAACGCACGGATCACGGCGAGTCCGCGTTCGAGGGACTGGACGTACTCCGTCCCTCTCGCGGGTGTCTCGCTCTCCTCGCTCACGCGTCCTTCTCCTCCCGCAGAACCCGCTGGGCGATCGCGAAGGCCCGGTTGGCTGCCGGGACCCCAGCGTAGATGGCCACCTGCAGCAGCACCTCGGAGATCTCGGCCTGGTCGAGTCCGTTACGCCGGGCGGCCCGGACGTGCATCGCCAGTTCGTCGTCGTGGTGCAACGTCGCGAGGATCGCGAGGGTGATCACGCTGCGGGTACGCCGGTCGAGGCCCGGGCGGGACCAGATCTCGCCCCAGGCGTACCGCGTGATGAGGTCCTGGAAGTCCGCGGTGACCTCGTCCGTGCGCGCGATGGCCCGGTCGACATGGGCGTCGCCCAGGACCTCCCGGCGTACGGCCATGCCCTGCTCGTAGCGCACCCGGTCGCGGTCGCTGTCACGGGCGCCGTCTGTGCCGCTGCCGTCCACGGTCATCCCTTCGTCGTCGTCCGCTCGCGGTGCGCGGCCAGTGCCCGGTCGATGAGGGCGTCCGCCGAGCCCAGCCAGCCGACCGGATCGAGGGCTTCGTCGATGTCGACCGGTGTCAGGTGCTGGCGGATGTCGTCGGCGGCGAGAAGGTGGTCACGAAGGGGCGTGCCGGTACGCAGGGCGGCGCGGGCCAGCTCGCCGACCCGGTCGTGTGCCGCGGTATGCCCGAGCACCGGGGCGAGGCGGGCGGCGACACTCTCCGCCATGACGAGCCCGCCGGTGGCGTCGAGGTTCGCCCGCATCCGGTCGGTGTCGACCTCCAGTCCGCCGACCAGCCGGTGGGTGCGGGCGGTCGCCGAGCCGGTCAGGCGGACCACCTCGCGGAGTGGTTCCCACTCGGCGTGCCACGCGCCGGTGGCGCGTTCGTGTGCGTGCAGGGCGGTGGCGTGGAGGGTCGCCACGAGGCCGGGTACGCGGTGGGCCGCGGCGAGGATGAGAACGGAATCGACCGGGTTGCGCTTGTGCGGCAGCGTCGACGACCCGCCGTGTCGCCCGCCTCCCTGGACCGCCTGATCGCCTTCCGTGGCCGCCGGACCAACATCCGCGACCGCCCGACCACCGCCTTCGGCGACCTCGCCGACCTCGGTCTGCGCCATGAGGGAGACGTCGAGTGCGACCTTGCCGGCGGCCGCCACCACGCCGCCGAGCGCGGTCGCGACGTCGAGCCAACGTTGCCGGTTCGTGTGCCACGGAATCGTGGGGACGGCGAGGCCGAGCCGGGCGGCGAGCCGTTCGAGGACGGTCAGCCCATTTGTGGGACCGAACGCCGCGAGCGTGCCGGCAGCGCCGCCGAGCTGGACCGCGAGGTTCCGGCGTACGTTCGCCAGGCGGTCCATGGCCACATCGAGACCCGTCAGCCAACCGGCTGCCTTGAGTCCGAACGTCGTCGGGAGCGCCTGCTGGCCGAGGGTGCGCGCCACCATGAGGGTCCCGCGATGCTCCTCCACCAGCCGCGCGCAGGCCGCGGCCGCCGCGTCGAGCGTCGGGACCAGCATGTCCACGCCACGCGTCACGACGAGGACGAACGCGGTGTCGAGGATGTCCTGGCTCGTCGCGCCGTGGTGCACCCACGGCCGGGCCTCGGGGGGAACCTGGGCAGTGAGGGCGCGCACGAGGGGTACGACGGGATTGCCGGCGCCCTCGGCGTCCTCGCCCAGGCGGGTGATGTCGAAACGGTGCGGCTCGCACGCGGCGGAGATCGCCTCCGCCGTCTCGCGGGGGAACAGCTCCGCGTCGGCCTCGGCTTGGGCGAGCGCACTCTCCACGTCGAGCATCGCCTGCAGGACGGCGTCGTCGGACACCGCCGCGTCGACCTCGGCGTCCCCGAACAGCGGACCGAACAACCCGGGCACCTCAGGTCCGTCAGACCGCGAAGAAGCAGGTCTCATTCGCACCCTGCAGCCTGACGTCGAAGCGGAGCCCGTCCTCGTCCTTCCGGGCGACCAGCGTGTCGCGGCCCGCGGTCGGCAACGCCGCGAGCACCGGGTCGGCGGCGTTCGCTTCCTGCTCGTCGGGGAAGTAGATCCGGGTCACCAGCCGATCGAGCATCCCGCGGCCGAGAACCGACACGGTGAGGTGCGGCGCCTCGACACCGCCGTCCGGGCACGGCAGGCGCCCCGGCTTGACCGTCAGCACCCACCAGCGGCCGTCGGTGTCCGTCGGGCTGCGGCCGAAGCCGCGGAACCCCGGCACGGTGGGTGGACACGCGCCGCGCGGGTCGTCGGGGTGGTCGAAGCGCCCGGCCGGATCGGCCTGCCACGTCTCGACCAACGCGTCGGGGACGGGTACGCCGGCGCCGTCGAGGACCTGGCCGCCGATCCGGATGGCATCAGGCGTCCCGGCGGGGACGACGTACGAACCGTCGGACCACGGCAGGCCGAGGGAGAGGTACGGACCGACCGTCTGCGACGGCGTGATCCCCCACCGGGTAAGGGATCCAGCCTCACTCGTCATCCTCGTCCTCCTCCTCGAACGGCGTCGCCTCGCGGCCGCGCAGCACGATGTCGAACGAGAACGCGAGCGCCCACTCCGGCGTCGTACGGTCGTGGTCATAGCGGGAGACCATCCGCTGCCGCGCGCCCTCGTCGCGTACGGACAAAAAGATCGGGTCCTGGCCGAACAGCGGATCGTCCGGGAAGTACATCTGCGTCACCAGCCGCTGCGTGAACGCCCGCCCGAACAGCGAGAAATGGATGTGCGCCGGCCGCCAGGCGTTGGGGTGGTTGCGCCACGGATAGGCGCCGGGCTTGATGGTGAGGAACTCGTACCGTCCGTCGGCGTCGGTCATCACCCGACCCGCGCCGGTGAAGTGCGGGTCGAGTGGCGCCGGCCAGGTGTCGAGAGCGTGGCGGTAGCGGCCGGCGGCGTTGGCCTGCCACACCTCGACCAGGGTGTTCGGGACGGGCCGGCCGTCGCTTTCCAGGACCCTGCCGTGCACGAGGATCCGCTGGCCGAGCGCCTCGCCGCCCGGGTGCTGGCGGGTCAGGTCGTGGTCGAGCTCGCCGATGCGTTCCTCGCCGAGCAGCGGTCCCGTCACTTCGGTGAGCCGCTGGGGCAGCACGACGAGCGGGGCGTGCGGGAAGCGCAACCCGGTCGACTTGTAGCCGGGCGAGTCCAGCGGGGGATGGGCCCCGGTGGCGGGCTCGTACCTCGGCAGGACGAGGCCGGTCTGCTGCTGTGTCATCCTCGCGCTCCCGTCACTGTGGACCGACCGTGCGGACACGTGGGCTGCCTGAGCTGGAACGTCGGGGTCATGGGCTCTCCAGGAGGACGGCGAGGCCCTGGCCGACGCCGATGCAGAGCGCGGCCAGCCCGCGTCCGCCACCCCGGCGGTGCAGCTGCCACGCCAGCGTCCCGAGGATGCGCGCGCCGGAGCAGCCGAGCGGATGCCCGAGCGCGATCGCTCCGCCGAGCGGGTTGACGATCTCGGGATCGAGCTCGCGCCATTCGGCGAGGCAGGCGAGCGACTGGGCCGCGAACGCCTCGTTCAGCTCCACGACGTCGAGGTCGGCCCAACGCACGCCGGCGCGGCTCAGCGCCCGTTCGGCGGCCTGCACCGGCGCGACGCCGAAGAGCTGCGGTTCGACGGCGGCGACACCGCGCGCGACGATCCGCGCCAACGGCTCACGGCCCGCCGCCGCCGCACCGTCCGCGTCGCCGATGAGCAGCGCCGCTGCGCCGTCGTTGAGGGGTGAGGAGTTGCCGGCGGTGACGGTTCCTTCCGGCCGGAACGCCGGCTTCAGGGCACCGAGCGCCGCCATCGAGGTGTCCGCCCTGATGCACTCGTCGCGTTCGAGGGCGGTGCCGGGCATGAGCGTGACCTCGTCGGCGAACGCCCCGGCCTCCCACGCGGCGGCCGCCCGCTGGTGGCTCCTCAGGGCGAAGGCGTCCTGGGCATCGCGGCCGACGGCGTACTTCTCGGCGAGGATCTCCGCGCCCTCACCCAGCGCCACCGTCCACTCGGGCGGCATCGCCGGATTGACGAGGCGCCAACCGAGCGTCGTCGAAACCAGCGTCTCGTGCCCGCGCGGATAGGCCCGCTCGGGCTTCGGCAGCACCCACGGCGCCCGGCTCATCGACTCCACGCCACCCGCGATGGCGAGCGACGCGTCGCCGAGCGCCACCGCGCGGCTCGCCTCGACCGCCGCCTCCATTCCCGACCCGCACAGCCGGTTGAGCGTCGCGCCGGGGACGGAGGTCGGTAGGCCCGCGAGCAGGACGGCCATCCGGGCGACGTTCCGGTTGTCCTCGCCGGCGCCGTTGGCATCGCCGAGGAGTACGTCGTCGATGCGGGCGGGGTCGAGCTGCGGACTCCTGCGGACGACCTCGCCGACGACGTGGGCGGCCAGGTCGTCCGGGCGTACGCCGGCCAGGGCGCCGCCGTGCCTGCCGATCGGCGTACGGACCGCATCGAGAATGTAGACGTCCCGGCTCACCGCGTACCACTCCGTTCGGCCGGTCGGGTGCTCGGCGTCGTCGGCGTGGACTCCGTGGTCGGCCTGGGCTGTGTCGTGCCGTCGCCGCCGCGCATCGTGGCCATGAGGGTACGCAGGACGCTGAGTTCCCGCTCCGTCGGCGGTTCCGTCCGTTCGACCTGCGTCGCGACGGCGAGATCCCATCCGGTCGCCGCGCGAGCCTCGTCGACACTCACGCCGGGATGCAGGTGGGTGAGGGTGAGTTCGCAGGTCTGCGGATCGGGTTCGAGGATGCCGAGGTCGGTGATGACGAGTCGGGGTCCCGCGCCGGTGAGGCCGAGCCGCTGCCGATCGCCCGGGCCGGTGCCGAAGCCCACGGAGGTCACGAAGTCGAGCCGCGGGACGAACGTCCGCTGCGTCTGGCGTACGACGACAACCCCCTCCTGGCAGGACGCCGCGATCTCCGGCGCGCCGCCGGCTCCGGGCAGGCGGACCTTCGGGTTCGCGTAGTCGCTGCCGATCATCGTCGTGTTGATGTTGGCGTACCGGTCGATCTGCGCGGCCCCGAGAAACCCCACGTGGACGCGGCCGGGCTGGAGCCAGTAGTTGAAGACCTCGGGGACGCTCACCACGGCGTCGGCCGTCTCCGCGAGTACCCCGTCTCCGATGGACAGCGGCAACCGGCCGGGCTTCGCCCCGAGGCACCCGGACTCGTAGATCAGCACCAGGCCGGGCGCGTGCGTCGCACGGGCGAGGTTGGCGGCGGTGCTCGGCAGGCCGATACCGACGAAGCAGGCCGTGTTGTCGCGCAGCCGCCGCGCCGCCGCGACCGTCATCATCTCGTCGGAGGTGTACGCCTCACTCACCGCTGCCTCCTCCTGCACCGCCGCTCCACGGTTCGCTCCCGGGTCGTCATCGTGGTTGGCCGTCCGGTTCGCCTACTCCGAGCACGTGGTCGGCCATCCAGCGCTGGAAGGTTTCCCGGTCCCGGCTGATCGGATCCCACGCGACGTAGAAGTCGTTGTCGCGGACGGAATACCCCATGGTGTAGGACGGATGCGCCCCGCCCGGGACTTCCGCGACCGCGGTGACCGCCCACGTGGGAAGCACCACCTGGTCGGGTACGGGTGAGAGCTCGTCGACGATCTCCTCGACCGTGACGAGCGACCGGTCCGCGGCGAGGACGGCCTCCTTCTGGACGCCGGTGATTCCCCACATGGAGACGTTGCCCGCCCGGTCGGCGCGTTGAGCGTGGACGATCGCGACGTCGGGCCGCAACGCCGGGACCGCGGTCAGCAGCTCGCCCGTGAACGGGCAGGTGATCGGCCTGATCGTGTCGGTGTACTCGAGCAGGTCGGTGCCGGTATAGCCGCGCATCACCGCGAACGGCAGGCCGGACGCGCCCGCGACATAGCGGTTGGCCATGCCGGCATGGCTGTGCTCCTCGATCTCGAGCGGACCCGGCCAGCCGTTCTGGACGGCGTCGCGGAACCGGTGCAGCGATCCGACGCCGGGATTGCCGCCCCAGCTGAAAACGAGCCGGCGGGCGCAACCCATGCCGATGAGCTGGTCGTAGATCAGGTCGGGCGTCATGCGGACCAGGGTCAGGTCGCGGCGTCGCTGGCGGATGATCTCGTGCGCGGCGGCGAAGGGGATGAGATGGGTGAAGCCCTCGAGGGCCACCGTGTCGCCGTCGTGCACGAGGTCCGCGACGGCCGCGCTGAGCGGGAGGATCTCAGCCACCGCCCCACCCCCAGGAAGTTCTTCTCCGCGGCGACAGCGGGTATCGGTGTTCGCATCGCGGACGTCTGTTCTTATGACGAACGTACGGGTTCATGGCTGTACGCGTCAACGTCGCGGGAGCGGTGTCGGTCAGGCCGGCCGGCTGTCCCGGACCTGATCCGTGTAGCCGACGACGCGCTCGGTCAGGGCCGCGAACTCCTCCGGCGCCATGCCGTACGGCTCGACCGCCGAGGCGGCGAACCGTCGCACGGCCCGGAGGGCTTGGGCGAAGAGTGCCGGGTCGAATCCTGGATCGTGTTGGGTTGCGAGCTGGAGGAGGTCGGCCACCGTGTATCGGCCTGAGCGCACGATGCCGTCCACGTCGATGTAGTCGCGAACTGCACCGCGTCCGTACAACGCACAGAGTTTGTTGGCGACCGCGTCGTCGGCATGCAACACCGGGCCGATGTCGAGCCGGGCCGGCGGGTACGCCCGCCAGTCGACGCCGAGTTCGACCCGTGCGGTCAGCCCGTTGAGGACTCGCTGATCTCGATGCGGGCGAAGGTCGGTCCCTCCCGGCTCACCGTGGCCTCCAGCCCGTTGAAGTGCAGGGCGTCGAGAACGGCACGTACGGCTGCAGGGAACTCGTCGTCGATGGCGGCCGTCGTGAAGAGATCGACATCCTCGGACTGACGCTGCACGAAGCCGTGTGCCTGGACGGCGTAACCGCCTGCCAGGCAGAAACCGTAGCGGGCCGCCGCGTCCAGGCACACCCGCGCCAGCCGAGCGTGGAAAGGGTCCATCACTGTTCAGGCGGCCCGGGTGAGTTCCGGGAAGCGCCCCTCCCAGAGGTCGCGAACCCGGCGGGGGAGGAAGAGCCGGTGCCAGACCTGCCGCAGCATGGCGGCATTGAGGTGGCGGCGGAGATCATCCGGGTCGAGGGACTCGCGGAGGACGACTTCGTACATGACGCCGAGCTCACGGGGGTCGTCGAGGTCGTATCGGCGCTGCTCGGACCAGTCCAGGCGCTGGGGCAGGGTGATCACACCACTGGTCGGCCCCACCAGTTCGTCGAGCGTGTCCGCCACGAGGTAGGGCCGGTGGTCGCCGTAGAGCACCCGACGTTCGGCCATGTCCTCAGTATGACCGACGTCACCGACTTCGCGTGGGGCTCGGAGCACCCCCGGCGGCCAGTGTCGTCCTCACCCACTGCTGGGGCACCCGCGCCACGGCGGGCTTCGCGCGTCGGCAATGTGGCGGCTGCCATTGACGGCGGAGGCGGGATGTCTCTACGTTCTCATAGTGAACAGTCGTTCGTGCAGCGAACATTCGTCCAGGAGCGTCTGGACCTCCGGTTCGTAGGAGAGATCGATGCGGCGTCTCGTCAGCAGCACCACTGTCCACCCAGGTGCGGTCGCCCGGGTCGCTGCCGCGGCCGTCGCCACCGCCCTGCTGTTCGCCTCCGCCGCCTGCGGCAGCCTGTCGGAGAACGCACCCGGACCGCCGGGGGGCGGCGAGCGGGAGAGTACGAAGGACGAGAAGTCCGCCGGCGGTCTCGACAAGGTGCGGGTCGGCGCAATCCCGATCGTCGACGTCGCGCCCCTGCACCTCGGCAAGGCCAAGGGATTCTTCGAAGAGCAGAACATCGACCTCGAGGTCGTCAACACCACCGGCGGTGCCGCTGCCGTGCCCGGTGTGGTGAGCGGTGACTTCGACTTCGCGTTCGGCAACGTGACGTCGCTGATCATCGCGCGGTCGCAGAACATCCCGCTCAAGGCCATCGCCAACGGCAACGCGTCGACCGGCGAGGTGGGCAAGGACTTCGGCGGCATCGTCGTACCCGAGGACTCGCCGATCAACTCCGCCAAGGATCTCGCCGGCAAGACGGTCGCGATCAACAATCTCCAGAACATCAGCGACACGACGACCAGAGCGTCGATCCGCAAGGATGGCGGGGATCCGACCGGCGTACGGTTCAGCGAGCTGCCCTTCCCGGAGATGCCGGCGGCCGTCGCCAACCACCGGGTCGACGCCGCGATGGTCGTGGAACCGTTCCTCACGATCGCGATGGACCAGGGCGCCAAACTCGTCGCGTCGAACTTCGCCGATCCCGCGCCCGACCTGACGATCGCGTGCTATTTCACGACCGAGGAGGTCATCGCGGAGGAGGCCGATCTCACCACGCGGTTCACGGCGGCGATCGAGAAGTCGTTGGCGTACGCAGATGAGCACCCGGACGAGGCCCGCGAGATCCTGTCGACCTATACCGAGATCGACCCGGCCGTGGCGGACAAGATCGTCCTTCCCGCATGGCCGCCGGACGTCAACGCCGATGCGGTGCAGACCCTCGCCGACCTGATGTACGAAGACGGCCTGATCAAGGAGAAGTTCGACGTCGGGGACGTCCTGCCATGACGTCGACGGTGGTGACGCGGCCCGGCGGCGGCCGCGCCACCGCACGCCGGCTGGCGGGTTCGAGCGCCGTCCTCGGCATCCTGGGTTTCGGCGCCTTCCTGCTGCTGCTCGAACTGGTGCCCCGCGTCGGCCTGGTCGCGCCGGCGTACCTCCCACCCTTCAGTGGGATCGCGGCGGCACTCGCCGAACAACTGGGCACGCCCGGGTTCTGGATCGCCGTCGCCGAGACGGTCCGCGGGTGGTTCGTCGGCCTGCTGGTGGCGCTCGTTCTCGGCATCGGGTTGGGCGTCGTCATCGGCACGGTCCCGGCGCTGCGCAGTATCACGGCGTCGACGATCGAGTTCCTTCGTCCGATCCCGTCCGTTGCCCTGATTCCCCTTGCGGTGTTGGTCTTCGGCACAGGGCTCGGCTCGACGCTCCTGCTCGTCGTCTACGCGTCGATGTGGCAGATCCTGGTGCAGGTGTTGTACGGCGTCCAGGATGTCGATCCGGTGGCGCGTGACACGGCGCGCACGTTCGGGCTGGGACGGTTGGCGCGGATCCGTCATGTCGTGTGGCCGAGCGCGCTGCCCTATGTGATGACCGGCCTGCGCCTCGCCGCCGCGGTCGCGCTGATCCTCACCATCACCGCAGAGCTCATCATCGGTACGCCTGGTCTCGGCAACCGGATCGGCACGGCGCAGGCAGGTGGGGCAGTCGACACGATGTACGCCCTGGTGCTCGTCACCGGCCTTCTCGGCGTCGCGGTCAACCTCGCGGCGAGACTGCTGGAGCGCCGCGTACTCCGTTGGCACACGTCGGTCCGAGGGGAGCTGCCCGCATGAACGGCGGCACCGCAGGGACCGGTGTCGTCCGGGTGGCCCGGTGGACCGGCCTGACCTTCGGGCTTCCCGTCGTCCTCCTCGCCGTGTGGTGGGTGACGTCGGCGGACAGCGAAAGCTACTACCTGCCGCCACTGTCCGCCATCCTGGCGAGCTTCGACGACGTCTGGTTCGGGGAGCGTCTCGTCCAGGACGTGGTGCCGAGCGTGCTCCGCCTGGCCGCCGGCTTCGGCGTCGCGCTCGTCGCCGGCGTCGGTCTGGGGATCGTCATCGGTTCGTACCGCCGGGTGCGGGCTTTCTGCGAACCGGTGTTGGAGTTCCTGCGCGCGATCCCGCCCCCGGTGCTGGTGCCGGTGCTGATCCTCTTCGCCGGACTCGGGCACACGATGAAGGTGCTGGTGGTCGTCTCCGGTTGTCTCTGGCCGATCCTGCTCAACACCGTCGAAGGCGTCCGCGCGGTCGACGAGGTGCTGGCGGAGACGTGCCGTTCGTACGGAATCCGTGGCTGGGCAAGGCTGCGCCATCTCGTGATCCGCGGGGCCAGCCCGCAGATCGTCACCGGCATGCGGCAGGCGCTGTCGGTGGGGATCATCCTGATGGTCATCAGTGAGATGTTCGCCGCGAACAACGGGCTGGGCTTCACGGTGATCTCGTTCCAGCGTTCGTTCGCGGTGACGGACATGTGGACGGGGATCTTTCTCCTTGGTCTGTTGGGTTTCGGCCTGGCGCTGGCGATGCGGGCCTTCGAGCGACGCGTTCTCGCCTGGCATGCCAGTGCCGTGGGTTCCGGGGGCGTCCCACGGACAGACACAGCGGCCGGGGCTGAACGTGGCAGGAGGTGAGGTGATGACGTCGGCCACCACCGGGTCGGTGCCGCGAACCGCGGGTGCGTTGCTGGAGGTCCGTCGGCTCGCGAAGGTGTACGAGGGGTCGGGCCGTTCGGTCGAGGCCGTGCGGGACCTGAGCTTCGGCGTCGCCAAGGGCTCGCTCGTGTGCGTCGTCGGGCCGTCCGGTGCCGGGAAGACGACGCTGCTCAAATGCGTGGCGGGGCTGCTGGCGCCCACGTCCGGGTCCGTCGTGCTGGAGGGCCGGGAGGTCGACGGGCCGCCGCCGGGAATGGCCGTGGTGTTCCAGGAGTACGCCAGAAGCCTGTTCCCGTGGATGTCGGTGACCGCCAATGTCGAGCTCCCGTTGAAGCAGAAGAAGCTGCCGTCGGCACGCCGACGCGAGCTGGTGGTCGAGGCGCTCGAGGCCGTGGGGCTGGGCGACATCGGCTCGGCGTACCCCTGGCAGCTCTCCGGTGGCATGCAGCAGCGGGTGGCCCTCGCGCGGGCAGTGGCGTACGAACCCCATGTCTTGTTGATGGACGAGCCCTTTGCCGCGGTCGACGCGCAGACCCGCGCCGACCTGGAGGATCTGGTGCGGGCACTGTGGCAGCGGCTCGGTGTGACGATCCTGTTCGTCACCCACGACATCGACGAGGCGGTCTATCTCGGGCAGCGGGTGCTCGTGTTGTCCGCCGCGCCGACCGTGGTGATGGACGACGTGCCCGTCGACCTGCCCGACGCCCGCGACCAGCTGACCACCCGGTCGTCAACCCGGTTCGGCGAGCTGCGGGCACATGTCTTCACCCAGATCCAGCGGGCGAAGCAGGGCCACCGGACGGCGGTTTCCGCAGATGGGTCTGCTGAGGAGTCTGTGGCAGCGGGGACCGAGAGGGCGGAGCGGGTTGAGGGGGCCGGGCCGTGACGACCGTCCGCGAGGCGACGGTCCGTGAGGCGACGTACGACGTCCTGCGCGACTGCGGCCTGCGAACGGTTTTCGCCAACCCTGGTTCGACGGAGGTGCCGTTCCTCGCCGGGATGCCGGACGACTTTCAGTTCGTTCTCGCGTTGCACGAGGGTTCCGTGGTCGGGATGGCGACCGGGCACGCGATCGCGACAAGCCATCCGGCGTTGGCGATCCTGCACACGACCGCTGGTCTGGGCAATGCGGTCGGCGCCCTCGCGACCGCGCGGGTCAACTGTGCGCCGCTCGTCGTTCTCGTCGGGCAGCAGGACCGTCGGCATCTGGCGCTGGAGCCGTTCCTGGCCGGCCGGCGGCTGGACGCGTTGGCCGGCGCGTATCCGGTGTGGGCCGACCAACCGGTGCTCCCTCAGGACGTACCGGCCGCGATCCGGCGGGCCTGGCACGAGGCGGCGACGGGGCGCGGACCGGCTCTGGTCGTCGTTCCGATGGACGACTGGTCGGCTGAGATCGACCCCGCGGCCGGGCTGGGGTTGGCTGCGCCCCAGGTCGTACGCCGCGCGAGCGCCGCCGATGCCGCGACTACGGCGGAGATCGCGAAGCGGCTCGACGCGGCGCGGACGCCGGCGGTCGTGGTCGGCGCGGGGGCCGACGATCCGGCCACATGGCAGGCGCTGACCGCCCTGGTCGAACGCCTCGGGTGCCCGGTGTGGCAGGAGTCCTTCGGTGCGCGGGCGGGGTTTCCGCAGGACCATCCGCTCTTCGCGGGTCACCTGCCGGCCGGGCGGGGCAAGCTGCGCGGGGTTCTCGAGACCTACGACGTGGTCGTGGTCGTCGGCGCGCCCGCGTTCCGGCAGTATCCGTACGAACCGGGGCCGCTCGTTCCGGCCGGCGTCAGCATCATCGTGGTGAGCGACGACCCCGCGGAGGTCCACCACAGCGTGGCAGCCCTGGGCGTCGTCGCCGACCCGGCCCTCACCTGCGCCCACCTCGCGACGCTCGTCACCCGGCGCTCCGGGCCCGCCGCCGAAGCGTCCCCGCCGGTCCGCACCGGCGAAGCACCCCAGGACCGCGGCGAACACGTGGGCGGCCGACCCCTCCTCCGCGCCGCCCACGTGTTCGCCGCGCTCGCCCAACGGCTCCCCGCCGACGTCGTACTCGTCGAGGAAACCCCGTCGACCCGCCCCGACCTGCATCGGCTGCTGCCCGCCCGTGCGCCGCGCGGGTTCGTCAGCGCTGCGATGGGTGGCCTCGGTTTCGCGCTGCCCGCGGCGGCCGGCCTCCGCATGGGCGACCCGAGCCGGCCGGTGGTCGCGGTGGTCGGCGACGGCTCGGCGATGTACGGGATCCAGGCCCTGTGGAGCGCCGTGCGGTACGGATGTGGCGTGCTGTTCGTCGTTCTCTCCAATGGCGGCTACGCGATCATGGACCGGTTGGCCGAACGCCACGGGGGTAGGCCACCGTGGCCGGGTTTCGACGGCGTGGACATCCATGCACTCGCCGGTGGTCTGGGCTGTCCGGCCCGGCGGATCGACGACCATGCCACGTTGACCGCGGTGCTCGACGAGGTGGTACCGACGCTCGCCGGCCGCCAGGATCCCCTGCTCCTCGACATCCGCGTCGTCGCGGAGGAACACTTCGACCCCTGACTACCATCGACCGCCTCCGACCCCTGACCGCCTCCGACCACTGACCGCCTCCGACCACTGACGCCTACGACCACGAGAGGGAGCCCGAGCATGACACTCCTCGACGACAGCACCTGGTCCGGACGGATCTTCAGCTCCGGCTGGGTGACCGCGGAAGGCGGTGCGGCTCCGGTCGTGGAGCCTGCCACGGGGGAGGAGTTGGGCCAGGTCGGCCGTGCGGATGCGGGTGACGTCGCCACGGCGTGCGCCCGTGCGGCCGAGGCGCAGCGGGCCTGGGCGGCGACCGGATTCCAGGAGCGGGCCGCGGTGCTCCGGCGGGCCGGAGCCCTCTGGGACCAGCACAAGGAGGAGATCCAGGGTTGGATCATCCGGGAGACCGGCTCGATGCCGCCCAAAGCGGAGCTGGAGACGCACATCGCCACGCAGGAGTGCTACGAAGCGGCCACCTTGCCGTCGCGGGCCCTGGGCGAGATCATCCCGTCGGAGCAGCCACGCCTCAGCATGGTGCGTCGACTGCCAGCGGGCGTCGTCGGCGTGATCGCGCCGTTCAACGCTCCGCTGATCCTGGGCATCCGGTCGGTCGCGCCGGCGCTGGCGCTGGGCAACGCCGTCGTTCTCAAACCGGATCCGCGTACTGCCGTGTCGGGTGGGGTGACGATCGCGCGGATCTTCCAGGAGGCGGGCCTGCCCGATGGCGTCCTCCACGTACTCCCTGGCGGCGGCGACGCCGGCCAGGCGCTGATCACGGATCCACGGGTGCGGGTCGTCAGCTTCACCGGCTCGACGGCGGTCGGGCGCAAGGTCGCCGAGGTAGCCGGCAGGCACCTCAAGCGCGTCCACCTCGAGCTCGGCGGCAACTCCGCACTCATCGTGCTCGATGATGCCGACCTCGACCTCGCGGCGTCGGCGGGTGCGTTCGGTTCGTTCCTGCACCAGGGGCAGATCTGCATGACGACCGGCCGGCATCTCGTGCATGAACGCATCGCGACCGACTACACCGAACGCCTTGTCCAGAAGGCGAATCATCTCCCGGTGGGTAACCCTGCCGTCGACCAGGTGGCGCTCGGACCGATCATCGACACCAGCCAGCGGAACAAGATCCACTCCCTGGTCACGTCCAGCATCGGTGCGGGGGCGACGCTCGCGGCCGGTGGGACGTACGAAGGACTGTTCTACCGCCCCACCGTCCTCTCGCACGTGACTCGCGAGACGCCCGCCTGGGCGCAGGAGGTGTTCGGTCCGGTCGCCCCCGTGACGGCGTTCGGCGACCTCGACGAGGCGGTCGCCCTCGCCAGCGACACGGAGTACGGTCTCTCGCTCGGCATCCTCAGCCGCGACGTCATGAAGGCGATCGCCCTCGCCGAACGCATCCCCAGCGGCATCGTCCACATCAACGACCAGACGGTGAGTGACGAGGCGGTCGCGCCGTTCGGTGGGGTGGCGGCGTCCGGGACCGGCGCGCGGTTCGGCGGTGCGGCGGCGAACATCGAGGCGTTCACCGAGACGCAGTGGCTCACGGTGCAGGGCGACATCTCGCCGTACCCGTTCTGAGGCGTGGCGTATCGAACGTCGCCTGGTTGGATGAGGGGCGCCCTCCTATGGAAGCGGACTGGATGAGGGGCACCCTCATGCGAAGGAAGGGAGCAACCGTTGCGGACGCAGGTCGGCATCATCGGCGCGGGCCCGGCGGGGCTGATGCTCGCGCACCTGCTGCACCTGCGCGGCATCTCCTCGGTGGTCCTGGAGATCCGCAGCCGCGACTACATCGAGCACCGACTCCGCGCGGGCGTCCTCGAACAGGGTGCCGTCGACCTGCTCGTCGAGTCCGGAGTGGGTGGGCGGCTGCACCGGGAAGGGATGGTGCACGAGGGCGTCAACCTGCAGTTCGCGGGGGAGCGACACCGGGTGCCGATGACCGAGCTGACGGGAAGGGCGATCACCGTCTACGGCCAGCAGGAGGTGGTGAAGGACCTCGTAGCGGCTCGGGTCGCCGCGGGTGAGCCGATCCTCTTCGAGGTTTCCGACGTACGCCTGCACGGTCTCGATGTCGACGAGCCCGTCGTCGCCTTCCGACACGAGGGTCGCGACATGGAGCTGCGCTGTGATGTCGTCGCCGGCTGCGACGGCTTCCACGGCGTCAGCCGGTCCGCCGTACCAGAGGGCGTCCTGACGACGTACGAACGCACCTATCCCTTTGCCTGGTTGGGCATTCTCGCCGCCGCGCCGCCCGCGACGAAGGAGCTGGTCTACTGCCACTCCGATCGCGGCTTCGCCCTCGTCAGCATGCGTACCCCGGAACTGTCGCGGCTCTATCTGCAGGTTCCTCCGGAGGAGGACGTCGCCGCCTGGCCCGACGACCGGATCTGGGCAGAGTTGCAGGCCCGGCTCGCGATGGCCGACGGGTGGCGGCTCACCGAGGGCGAGGTGCTGGAGAAGGGTGTCACCGCAATGCGCAGCCTGGTCGTCGAACCGATGCAGTGGCGGCGGCTCTTCCTCGCCGGCGATGCCGTGCACATCGTGCCGCCGACCGGTGCGAAGGGCATGAACCTCGCCCTCGCCGATGTCAAGGTGCTGGGCGAGGCGCTCGCCGCGTGGTGCGCCGACGGCCGCGACGACCTGCTCGCGGGCTACTCCGACACCTGCCTGCGCCGGGTCTGGCGGGCGCAGCACTTCTCCTGGTGGATGACCTCGATGCTGCACCGGTTCCCCGGTCACGATCCGTACGAGGTGAAGCTCCAGCTCGCGCAGCTGCGCTATGTCACGACGTCACTGGCGTACGCCCGCAGTCTCGCGGAGAACTACGTCGGCCTCCCGTAGCGGCCGACGGCGCGCGCCATACTGCCCCAACGAGGGCCGGTGCGCTACCATGCAACCCCTTCTACGGGGTTGTACGACGTGCAGGAGGTGCGCGATGCGGCGCTACGGCTCGAAGCGACGACTCCGTTCACGCAACACTCTGGCCCGGCCGGCGGTCGCGACGGTCCTGGGCGCCTCGGTCGCGCTCCTGCTCGCGGTGCCGCCCGCCGGCGCCGCCGCTCGCAGCGTCGGTGGTGCCCCTGGTACCGGCGAAACCGCCCGTACCGCAGGCGGCGCGGCGGGGCGCTCCTGCGCATTGCCCGGGAAACAGTGGACGGCGACCGCCGAGATCGACGAGGGACGCACCCAGCGGTTCGCCGACTACGGCAACAGCGGCGTCGGCTGGACCGGCGGGGACAGTACCTACTCGGTCCCGCTCACCAGTGGTCGCACCCTGTGGCTGTTCTCCGACACGTTCTGGGGTCCGGTCAACGACGACCTCAGCCGGCCGACCACCGTTCCGTTCCTCAACAACTCCTTCGTCGTGGAGCATGGCGACGAGCTGACGACCGTCAGCGGCGGCACGCCTGACGCGCCCGAGTCCCTGGTTCCGCCGGACGAGCCGGACACCTGGAACTGGCTGGGCGCCGGCACGGTCACGCCGAGCTCGCTTGACGTGATGTTCCTGGAGTACGGCAGAACCGGCCCGGAACCCTGGGACTTCGCCTGGCGGGAGAACAAGCTCGGCCGCTTCGACCCCGACCGGTTGACGCTACGGGAGCTTGTTCCCATGCCATCGGCTGCCGGTGTGCAGTGGGCGTCGTGGCTGCAGCGGGTCGGCGGTTACACCTACATCTATGGAGTCGAGGATCTCGGCGCCACGAAGTACATGCACCTCGCCCGGGTCAAGGGTGGCGACGTCGCCGCCGGGCCGTGGTCCTACTGGACCGGCTCCGGCTGGTCGGCCACCGAGACCGACACGGCCCGGATCATGCCCGGTGTTGCCAACGAGTACAGCGTCGCGCCCTTCCGGGACGGCTATCTGGTCATCACGCAGGACACGACCGAGCTGTTCAGCAGGAACATCGTGGCCTACGTCGGGTGCTCACCCAGCGGGCCCTTCACTCGTGCGACGACCGTCTACGTCACGCCCGAAACCGGCGCGGGCGGATCCTACGGCAACCCGAACATCATCACCTACAACGCGCACGAGCATCCGGATCTCCGCAGCGGCGACCGGCTGCTGGTCACGTACAACGTCAACAGTCTCGACCCCAACGCCGACCTGTACGACGACGTGACGATCTACCGCCCCCGTTTCGTCGAGGTGACGCTGTCGTCAGGGTGACGCGTTCGTCGGCGTGAGCGGGTCGTCGGGGTGACGCTCACGCCGAGTTCATGGCGGGAACTGGTCGTCGCCGCGCGCCGCCGGCGGGTCGAGGCCGGCGAGATGGCACAGCACGGCGAATCCTTCGGGCGTCCCGGGCCAGTGCCGGCGTACCGCGTCGATCCCGGCTCGACGCACCGCGCTGCGCAACACGGCGGCCACGATGATGGCGTCGTCGGCGTAGCCGAGCACGGGTACGAAGTCCGGGATCAGGTCGATCGGCAGCGCGAGGTAGGCGAGGACCAGGCCGAGCCGGATGCGTACGCCTCGGGGGAGGCTGCGGTCCGTGGCGAGCCGGCTCAGCAGGCGGAGGAGATCGGGCAGGATCCGCAGCGCCTCGCGCAGGAGCGGTCCCTTCGGCCGGGCGAGGAGCAAGCCGAACGCGAGGGCAGCCCAGCCCCCGAGTACGCCGACGGCGATCCCGAGGAGAACGTCCCACCACATCGCGTCAACTCCAGGAGCGCTGGTCGTCTGTCGGCATGAACTCGTCGAACCCGGCGTGGTTTACGTGACCTGCCGTCTCGGTGATACTACGACCTGAACCTGAAAACGACTATCAATACAAACTAGTGAGAGGGGTTTCCACCATGTCTCTTGACGTGCCCGCGGCCGTTGCACCGGGTCGCGGCGTTCCGGCCGTCGGCGGTGGGCGGCGAACTGCACGCGGCGTTCGTGTCCCCACGCGGACAGCTGCTCAACCAGAGCCCGGAGTTGCGCAACTGCTGAGCAACTCGGGGGCGGGGTGGCCGCGCCGACGGCTCGCGACCGAACGTGGGCCGGGCCGAGCCGAGCCGGGTACGGAGCCGGCCACCCCGCAGGCACAGGCATGCGACGCCGGACACGTGGGCCTACCCGGGCGGCCGAACCGGCCGGGTTAGCCTTGTCTCTCGTGGTCGCTCGATGAGAACCTTCCGGCTGGCGCGATCGCTGTCCCCGGCGGTGCAGGTGTTGCTGGTCAACACGTTCGGCATCGCCTTCGGGTTCTTCGTCCTGATCCCCTTCCTTGCCACCTATCTTCGCGACGAGCGCCACCTCGCGGCGGCCGCGGTCGGTGCCATCCTCGGGCTGCGGGTCTTCTGCCAACAGGGCCTGACGCTCGTCGGCGGTACGGCGGCCGACCGGTTCGGCGCCCGCCCGGTGATCATCGTCGGCTGCGCCCTGCGGTGCGTGGCCTTCGGAATGTTCGCGATCGTCGACCAGGTGGTCGGACTCGTCGCGGCGTCGATGCTGGTCGGACTCGCGGGTGCGTTCTTCAGCCCGGCGGCTCGGGCGTACATCGCGGTCGAGGCAGGGGAGCGGCGGCTCGATGCCTTCGCCCTGCAGAACATCGCGAGCACCGTCGGGGCGCTGACCGGTCCCCTGCTGGGCAGCGTGATGGTCGCGGTCGACTTCCGGTGGACGGCGGGCGTGGCGGCGGCGATCTTCGGCGTTCTCACGATCTGGCAGTGCTTCGCGCTGCCCTCGCGGCCGGTCGAGCCGCTCACGCAGGGACTCGGCGCATCCGTGCGCGACGGTCTGCGCAACCGTGCGTTCACCGGATTCGCGGTGGCCACGTCCGTGCTCTTCCTGCTCTACAACCAGTTCTATCTGCTGCTTCCGCTCGAGGCGACCCGCGTCACCGGGTGGGCGGGCGCGGCCGGGTGCGTGTTCCTGGTGTCCACCGTGCTGACGTTGGCCGCCCAGCTCCGGATGATCAGGTGGCTACGCCGCCGCCTGGCGCCGGGTACGGCGATCACATGCGGCCTGGTCGCCACGGCGGCCTCGTTCGTGCCGTTGGCATGGAGTACGACGATGACGCCACTGGACGGGTCGGGCGACGACGGCACAGCGGTGGCCGCGGTCGTGGTGGCCGCGCTGCCGGTGTTGGCGGCGACACTGCTGCTGACGTTGGGACTCGACGTCGCGCAGCCCTACGCACTCGACCTGGTGAGCGGCTTCGCCCCCGTAGGGCTGACCGGAACCTACATCGGCCTCGCGACGACCGCCGCGGGCATCACCACCGCCCTCGGCAACACCGCCATCGGCTACGCCGAGGACCTCGGCCAGCGATGGTCGACGCCGTGGCTCAGCCCGGCCATGCTGGGAATCCTGGCAGTCGGCGCGGCGGTGACCGTTTCTGTGTTGCAGCGACGCGGGCGACTGAGCCTCGGCCCGCCGGAGCAGACCTGATACTCCACTTTGGAAAGAAGTGAAACACAAAGGCCTGTGCGGCGACGAATTCACCAGCTGCCGGAATTCGCTCCAACCGATCGCCTTCTGATCTAGATTCGAGACGTTCATTTGCTTTGTCTTCGGCGCCGTCAATGTCGGGCAGAAGTCATGTGCTGCCGGCAGAAGTCATCCGGTCACGGGGGTGTTCCCATGCGTGGGATGGGCCTGATCGTGGTACTCATCTCCGTCCTGTCGCTCACGGGGTGTAGCGGCGATCCGGAGCCTGCTCGATCCGGTGCGGCCACTCCGAAGCCGGCGAAGGCGACCCCAACCCTGCAGATCGGCAGCAAGGCTGAACTCGCCGGCGTGCGGGCCAACTATCACGGCACGAAGGACATCACTGGTGCGCGCAAGGTCAGCATCGAGATCGAGGACAACTACTTCTCTCCGACGGTGATCAAGGGAACGCCGGGGCAGCGCATCGTGGTGTCTTTGGAAAATGAGAGCCAGTCGCCGCATACCTTCACGATCGCTGGTACGTACATCGACATGCAGATCCAACCCGGTGGGATCTCGGAGGTGCCGGTGAGGTTGCCGAAGTCGGGAAACCTGTCGTTCTTCTGTACCTTCCAGAAGAAGAACGGCATGGCGGGTGTGTTCAATGCGTCCGGGCCGATCGACAAGCCCGGACCCAAGGCGACGGCGAGGCGTTAGTAAGCTCGCCGCCCGTAGGTCATGGCGTCGGCTCACCGGGTCAGAAGATCGCGAGCGGATTGACCGGGGAGCCCGTCCCGCCAGGAACCCGCAGGGGCGCCGCCACGAACAGGAACTCCCAGCGGTCCTCTCGCGCACACCTTTCGGCGAGCTCCTCGAAGTGCAGATAGTCCAACAGGTGGATCCCCATCGCGTTGATGGCGAGAACGTGCACGGGAAAGGCGACCCCTTCGGTCGTACTCGGTGCGGTGTCGCTGTTGGCGTCACACCCGAGCGCAGCGACCTCCCGCTCGGCCAGAAAGGTCACCGTTGCCGGATGCAAGCCGGCCTTGACACGCGTCGTGTCCCACGGTCCGAGCTCGTCAAGCCGGCGAGCATGCCCGGTGCGGACGAGCAGGATGTCCCCGGTGCCGACCCGCACCCGCTGCTCGTGTTCGGCGGCTTCGAGGTCCTTCCGGTAGACGTGCTGGCCGGGCTCGACCCACCGGCTGCCGCGCACCCTCGGGATGTCGAGCAGAACCCCGCGGCCCACCAGCCCTCCGGCGAGCATCGCGATCGAGGCGTGCTCGGCACCGTAGGTCGTCACCGTCTCGGCAGGTACGCCACCGTAGAGCAGGCCGTCGAAGTCGACGTGGCACAAGGCATCGAGGTGGCTGTGCGTGTCATGGTGGTAGTCGAGGCCCACATAGTCGGTGCCGAAGTGGACGGTGCCAGTGGCGTCGACGTCGCTCTCGCCGTCAGGTTCCGGTGTCGACGTCATGACGTGCACAGCCGGCGACGGATTCGCCGGGCCCCTGTGCGTGTCGAGGACCCGGCCGAGCGGCACCGTCACTCCCGTACGCACCAGTCGGGCGGCCGCCGCGACGCGGTCCGGGGTGAGATGACGCAGCGCCCCACGTTCGGACCGTTCGCCTGACCTGTCCCAGGCGGAGACGGCGGTGAAGAGCGTACGAAACTCACCGGCCGACAGGTGACTGGTCGTCTGTGCCATGGTGATCGCCTGCCCGCTGGCGGCACTGCTGTCGGACCGCTTCCTCGCCGGGCACGCTAGCCCTGCTCGGCGTTGGCGGCCGCGAGCTGCTTGTCGAGCTCCCGACCTTCGAGGTCGACCTCTTTCTCGACCAGCCGCTCGGCCCGGGTGAGAGCCTTGTCGAGCTTCTCCGCGAGCCGGTCCCGTCCGATGACGATCAACGCGGCCTCGCCGGTGTCGAGGGTCTCGCCGAGCTCCCGGACATCCTTGCGTGACATGCCGTGCGCGAAGTGCCCGACGAGGCCACCCGCGACGCCGCCGACGAACGCGGTGCCGACGATCGACGGCGGGAACAGGATCCCGAGTACCGCGCCGACACCGACGCCCGTCCAGGTGCCTCGACGGGTCGGCGTCTCGACCTTGTGGACATGGACGTCCCCGTCGTGCCGGTCGACCACGGCAGCGTCGTACGTCCCGATCGCGCCCTCCCGGTGCAGGGTCTTCACCGCCTGCAGGTCGGCCTCGGCATCGGCTTCGTTCGCGTACGTACCGAGATAGACGAATACGTCGTGGCTCTTCGCCATCACATTCCCCCAACATCTGGTCGGACATTTTCCGCCGCACTCTCACCATCCCGCCGCCGCACCCGCGGTCCCCTCACCCGGGCCGGGTGAAGTCGGGCATGACGTGTGCGCGCCGCAAGCCCCGTCGATGGGTACGGGTCGGGTGGCAACGGGAGGAGAGCTGATGACCGCGCTCGGGCGTGTGCTCGTGGGCCCTCGGCGGCACGCGGTCGGCCGTGCCCTGCGTGGCGCGATCGTCATTCCCACGCTCTTCGCGTTCGCCCATGTGGTGATCGGCAACCGCCAGGTGGAGCTCTTCGCGGCATTCGGTGCGTTCGCGCTGTTGGTCATGGTCGAGTTCTCCGGCCGGCGGAGTACGCAGGTGGTGGCGTACGCCGCGCTGGCGCTGACCGGTGCCGTCATGATCGCGATCGGGACACTGTGCTCCGGGAATCCCTGGGTCGCGGCGTCGGTGACCACGGTCGTCGGCTTCCTCGTGCTCTATTCCGGTGTGGTCAACGGCTACTTCGCGGCGGCCGGCAACGGAGCGGTGCTCACGCTCGTCCTTCCGGTCTCGCTGCCCGGCGGTGTCAGCGACCTGCCGGACCGGCTCGCGGGCTGGGGCCTGGCATGCGCGGTCGGAATTCCGGCCGCGATGTTCCTCCTGGCCGACCAGCCGACCGACCGGCTGCGGCTGGCGGTCGCCGATGCGTGCGTCGCCGTGGCGCGCCTGATCGAGGCGGCAGGGCTGGCGGGCCCGACGCGCCCGGCCGCACCCGGTGAGGCGCCGATGAAGCGGACGGCGGCCGGCACGATCGCGGAGATGCGGGACATCGCCGTCGGTACGCCGTTCCACCGGACCGGCGCCGCTGGCACGGACCGGGCGCTCGCCTGCCTGGTCAACGAGATCGACTGGTTGCTCACCCTCGTGCAGGCCGCGGCCGCGACCAGGGACGACACACCCGCACCGGCGGCACAGGGGGAGAACCGCCGGGTCGGCGCCCAGGTCGTCGGCGTCCTCCAGGCGAGCGCGGACCGGTTACGTCGGGGGAACGGCGTACCGGATATCGAGGCGTTGGAGCGCGCCCGCTCGCAGATGGCGCTCACGGTCCTTCGCCGGATCGACGAGACGTCGGTCGCGCGACCGGATCCGGAGGACAGGGCCCTGCTCGCGGCGATCGAGCCGGCGTTGCGCATGCGGGCGCTGGCGTTCGCCACGGCGGCGGTGGCGGTCAGTGCCCTCCGCGCCACCGGTGGCGCGGTCAGCGAGAGCGGTGTCGGGGGGAGTACGCCGGCGGACAGCGCCACACGCGAAGCAGTGGCGGGCGGTATCGAGGCGCGGCCTGTGCCGTCCGCCGCGTTGGTCGGACAACGGGCCCGTGAGGGCCTGACCGCGGCGGTGCGGAACTTCCGCCCGGACTCGCTGTGGTTCCGCAACTGCGCCCGGGGCGCCGTCGGGCTCGGCGTCGCCGTCCTGGTCGCCCACCTGGCCCACCTGCAGCACGGCTTCTGGGTCGTGCTCGCCACGTTGGCGGTGTTGCGGTCGAACGCCTTGCGGACCAGCTCGACGGTCGTCCGGGCGGTCGCCGGGACGGTCGTCGGCGTCGTGGCGGGCGGCGCCCTGATGGTGGCCATCGGATCGCACCAGGTGGTCCTGTGGGCGATCTTTCCGGTGGCGGTGTTCTTCGCGAGCTATGCGGCCGGACGGCTGTCGTTCGGTGCCGGGCAGGCGGCGTTCTCGCTCATGGTGCTCATCCTGTTCAACCTGATCGTGCCGACCGGCTGGCAGGTGGGCCTGGTCCGGCTCGAGGACATCGCCGTCGGCTCGGCGATCAGCCTGCTGGTCGGGATTCTCCTGTGGCCCCGAGGGGTCACGACCGTGCTGACCCACGACCTGTCCGCGGCGTACCGTTCGGCGATCGCCTACGTCACCGCATCCGTACGCCGGATCGCGGGCGTGCCGGGAGCCGAGCCGCTGGCCGCGTTCGCCCACCCGGCCATCGACGCGGGCCGCCGCCTGGACGAGGCGTTCGGCCACTATCTGACCGACTGGGGTGCGCGGCCGATCCCGGTGGCGGACGTGGGCGCGCTGGTGGCGGGTGCGAACCAACTCCGGTTGGCGGGCCACTCCCTGCATCACCTGGCCGGAGCCGTTGACCACCGGGCCGATGCGTTCGGTGCGCGGGATCCGGCGATGGTGTCCTACGCCGAAGGGATCGAGGCGTGGTACGAGGACCTCTGCGGCGCGCTGACCAGCGACGGCTCCATACCGCCACCGGCACCTGTCGATCCCGCCGACGAGACCCATCGGCTGGCCTGCCTGCGTCAGGCGGCGGCCGAGGGCAGGCAGTCACCTGCCGGCCATCGGCTGCAGCTGCTCTGGATCCATCAGGTGCTGGACGAGCTTCGGCAGCTGGAGGCGAAGCTCGCCGAGCCGGCGGCGCGGGTGCGTCAGGCAGCCCGTCGCGGCGGCCGGTCTCAGGTGCTGCCGCGCGGTTTCAGGTCCTCGTCGTGATCGGCCTCCAGCGCACCCATGGCGTCCAGCCGGTAGAGCAGGACGAGCGGTGGGATGACGAGGATGGCCGCGACCACGACGACGAGCACCAGCCAGTTCAGTGAACTGCTGGGCGCGGCGCCCTGCTCGATGGTCAGCGAGGTCGGAAGGATGTACGGATGCTGGGCGACGCCCCACGCGAACACGGTCGCGCCGACCGCGCCGACCGCCGTCACCCGGGGGATCCGGGGGATGCCGCGGCCGACGAGAACGGCCGTGAGGACCGTGAGGACCGGTATCCCGAGGGTGAAGAGCAGCGCCCCACCACTCCACAGCCCGGCGAAGAGGCGGGGTGTGTCGAACCGCACCACGGCGAGAGCCGCCGCACCGACCACCATGAAGGCGCCCGCCGCCACGACGGAGCGGCGGCGGAAGTACGTCACCAGGTCCGGTGCGCCGAACCGGCCCGCGTCGCCGGTCAGGAACACCGCCGCGATGAATGCGGTGGCGGCGAGCGACACGAGACCGAACGCGACGGACGTGGGATTGAGCCAGCTCGACACGATCGTGGCGTCACGGCTGCCCAGCGGGACCCGCCCGGACGCGATCGCGCCGAGTGCGGCCGCGAAGAAGAAGGGCGTCAGGATCGAGGAGACGCCGAACAACGCGGTGAAGCGGAGCCGGCTCCTCGGGTGCCGGGTCGGCTTGCGGAACGCGAAGCCGACACCCCGCAGGATGAGTCCGAGAATGGCGAGCGTGAGCGGGATCCATGCCGCGGAGAACACCGCCGCGAAGACCTGGGGAAAGCCGGTCCACGTGATGACGAGGACGAAGACCAGCCAGACGTTGTTGACCTCCCAGACCGGGGCCATCGCGTAGTCGATGAGCCGCCGGGGGCGGTCGCCGCGCTCGACGCCGCCGGCCGCGAGATCCCACATGCCCGCGCCGTAGTCGGTACCGCCGCCGCAGGAGTACGCCGCCACACCCAGGAGCAGGACGAGGGCGACAATGGTGGCGGCCGTCATCACGGGGTCCCGTCCCGATCCTCGTCGTCGCGCTGCGGGGGACCTTCAGCTGAATCCGGCGGCGGAGTGTTTCCAGTCGTGGTTCCCGCCTCCGACGGCGGGCGCTTCTCGGCTTCGGGCGCTTCCCGCACGGCGGCCTCCGCGTCGGCCAGCTGCCAGCGCAGCCGAAGCCGCAACAGCAGCCGGATGAACGCCGTCGCGATGAGGACGTAGAGGACGACGATGACGGCGAAGGTCGTCCAGATCGTCGCGGGTCCCACGCTGCGGGTCACCGCCTCGGACACCCGCATGAATCCGTACACGATCCATGGTTGGCGGCCCACCTCGGTCGTGATCCAGCCGAACTCGATGGCGAGGATGGCCGCCAGCCCGGACAGGGCGGTGCACCGGAAGAACCACCGCGACCGTGGCAGGTCGCGATGCCGCCACCAGGCAAGGGCGTACCACGCCGAGAGTCCGAACAGCAGGGTGCCGAGGATCACCATGAGGTCGAACGACGTGTGGACGAGCGTCGCGAGCTCAGGTGACGGGCGGTTGTTCACCGGTACCGACGCCAACCCCTGGACACGGGTGTCGGGGCTGAACCCGGCGAGCATCGAGTCGAGCCACGGAATCGGGATGCCGCCGGAGACGGTGCCGTCGGCGTTGAGCCGGCCGAAGATGTACTCCGGCACCCGCGTGTCGGTTCTCCAGACCAGCTCCATGGCGGCGAACTTCACCGGCTGCTCACGGAAGACGGCGCGGGCGATGATATCGCCGACGATGAGCTGGATCGGCGTGGCGATCGCCGCCACCGTGAAGGGCACGGTGATGCCGAGCTTGTGATAGCGGTCCCGGCGCCCGCGCAGCCAACCCACCGCATAGATGCTGGCGACACCGAAACCGGCGGCCATGTACGCGGCGAGGATGAAGTGCCAGTACTGCGGGCCGAGCAGGGGCGTGAAGAGAACCCGCCGGATGTCGATCGCGCTCGGGTTCCCGCTGGCGTCGAGGGTGAATCCGCGCGGTGAGTTCATCCAGGCGTTCGCCGCGAGGATCCCGAACGCACCGAGCAGGGCGACGGCCGGCAGCGGCAGGCCGACGAGGAAGTGTGTCCACGGTTTGAGGCGTCGCCAACCGTAGAGATAGATGCTGATGAGGATCGCTTCCAGGAAGAACGCCCAGGCCTCGATGCCGAAGCCGCTGCCGAAGACTCCGCCCCAACGGCCCATGAGACCTGGCCAGAGCAGGCCGAACTCGAACGAGAGGATCGTGCCGGACACGACCCCCACCGCGAACTGGATCGCCATCACCACCGACCATCGGCGGGCGAGCTTCAACGCCACCTCGTCCTTCTTCCGCAGGCCACGCCAGTTCATGACCAGGGTGATGAACGGCAGTGCGACGCCGAGCGGCACCAGGATGATGTGCGTCATCAGGGTGAACGCCATCTGGAGGCGGGCCGGCAGCGTCTGCGGCGGAGGCTGGGCGAGCAGCAGGTCCGCCGCGACGGTCATCGCCTGAGGCGCGATGTCGATCACGGGTGTTCCCCTGGCGGCCGTGGTGGTGCGGCTGGCGCCGGGGGCGCTGGTGACCCCGGACGCTCGGGCGACCCTGGAGCCGTCGGGGCGTAGATCTCGCGGGCCGCTTCGAGCTGGCGGGTCGTGAACGCACGCTCGCGGCGTGCCTCCGAGGTGAACGCGACGAGCCAGCTGAGGACGGCACCCACCCGGTTGCGGTAGCCGGTGAGGAACGCGATGTGCAGCAGCAACCAGCCGAGCCAGCCGAGGAACCCGCTGATGCGGAGGGATCCCACGGACATGACGGCACGTCCGCGCGCGATGTAGGCGGCTGAGCCCAGATCCCTGTACCTGAACGGCTTCTGCGGCTTCTGTCGGCACTCGACCTGATGCCTGATCCGGGTCGCGGCGTACATCCCTGCCTGCATGGCGACTTCGGCGACGCCGGGCAACCGGTCCAGGCTCATGATGTCCCCGACGACGGAGATCTCGGGATGCCCCGGGATCGTGAGGTCCGGCGCGACCTTGATCCGGCCCGACCGGTCCTGCTCGGCTCCTGCGGCCTTGGCGAGGGTGTCCGCCACTGCAGGTGCGGTGACACCGGCCGTCCACAGGATCGTTCCCGCGTCGTAGCGGATGGTCCTGCCGTCAGCCTGCCTGACGTCGAGGCCTTCGTCGTCGACACTGGTCACCCGGGTGCGCAGGTGAAGTTCGACGCCGAGCTGGGTGAGTGAGCGCGCGGTCTTGTCGGCGAGCTTCGTACCGAAGGACGCGAGCGGCTCGTCGCCGCCGTCGAAGAGGAGAACCCGCGCGTCCTCCGGTGTGATCGTCCGGTATTCGTTGCGTAGCGTGTGCGTGGCGAGTTCGCGGATCTGCCCGGCCAGTTCGACACCGGTCGGTCCGGCGCCGACCAGGGCGAACGTCAACCAGTGCTTGCGTTCGTCCGCGTTCGCCGCCGACTCCGCCAACTCGAACGCGCCGAACACCTTCTGCCGGATGGTCAGCGCGTCCAGGACCGACTTCATTCCTGGTGCGTAACGGGCGAACTCGTCGTGCCCGAAATAGGACTGCTCGACCCCGGCGGCGACGATCAGATCGTCATAGTCGACACGTACCTCAAAACCGTGCGGTCGGTGGGCGATCACCTGTCGGCGGTCCAGGTCGAAGTCGGTCACTTCGGCGAGCAGGGACTCGACATTGTGGTGCCGCCTGAGGACGCTTCGAAACGGCGCGGCGATTTCGCCCTCGGAAAGGATTCCGGTTGCGCACTGGTAAAGCAGCGGTTGGAAAAGGTGGTGAGCCGCACGGTCGATCAGCGTCACCCTGACCGGTGCGTGGCGAAACGAGCGGGCTGCGAAGAGTCCCGCGAATCCCCCGCCGACGATCACGATGCGTCGCGGCCTGATGTGATCGTCCATGATTCCCAGGGTGTCGGCCAGCCGTGAGCACCGGGACCACCCTCAGCGGGTGAAGCCGGGCGTTTGGTCCTGTTGTCTCCCGCGGTTCTCTTTCCCTGCTTGGCAAATCCCCCAACCCGACGACTCGCCATTGTCTCCCTCAGAGGCAACGCGAAGCGTGCGGAATTCGCCCACAAGTGGTGGTCATGTCCGGTCATTGCTGCCAGACATTGAAGCCGCGATTTCCGCCCGGCTGTGAAAGGTCGCACCTAGGATGACGAATCAGTAGTACGCAAGTCACAGAGCGTCTCGATGCGTGCAGGGCAACGAGCGGGATGCCATGCGGGGGAGGGGAATGATGAGCAGCACCGCTGGTCGCGAAGGCGGAAGCTACAGCTGGAAAGACCCACGGACATTCTTCGGACTGCTGTTGATCGTCGCGTTCGGCGCGTTCGTGTCGTACCTCTCGATGCGCGCGAATGCCTGGAACCAGTATCTCAGTCTCTATGCCGGCGTCACAGCCGTGATGACCGGCGTTCTCGGCGCCATTCTCGGAGCGGTGATCACCGCCAGCCGGGTGACGGACGCCAAGACCGAGATGAACCACGCCATCATCGAACGCCAGGAAGCCCAGACCAAGCTCGAGGCCATCTATCACACGCTCGCCGACGCCCGCGAAACCCTGGCGAAGGTCGAACTCGTGCTACGCGAAGCCGGTGCCCTGCGGCATGCGCGGAAGAACGACGGTACGAAGTTCGTCGAGCGGATCGGCTTCGATTCGTCGGTGCTGAACGACGCCGTCAACCCGGTCAAGGCCAAGCTGCCGCCGGAGGCGGAGTTCGTCGACGCGACCCGCGTCCACGAGGTCGACCCCAAGCTCGACACGCTCGCGCTGAGCGCGGAGGAGCTTCTCGACGAGGTACGCAGCCGGCACCGGTACCTCAAGCGCCCGGTGTAGAAAGCCCGGTGTAGAAAGCCCGGAGTAGAAAGCCGGGCGCCCGGGCTGCCGCCAGTTCGGCACGTGGGATGAGGGGCCCCCTCGCGCGAACCTCGTGCGTGAGGGGGCCTTCTTTCTCGGTCGCCAGGCCCTATTCCGGCCTGATGTTCTGGTTCAGGTGGAAGAGGTTGCCCGGGTCGTACTTCTTCTTGATCGCGACGAGCCGCTCGTAGTTGGCGCTGTAGTTGTCTTCGGTTCTGGCCTGGTCGTCGCCGGACATGAAGTTGATGTAGCCGGCTTCCTCAGAATGCGGCGCGATGGCGGAGTAGTAGTCGCGTACCCACGAGATGTTCTGTGCATTGTCGGCCGGGTCGGGCCAGATTCCGGCGATCACCGTGGCGAAGGTCGTGTCCCGATAGGCAAAGGCAGTGGCGTCGCCCGCCACCTCGTTACACGCACCGTTGACGGGATAGATGTGCACGGTCGAGTTCAACGCCGGGAGCCGCGGTCCGAACTCCAGGTGGGCGTCGACCGCGGGATCAGTGAGCTCCCGGGCGAAGTTGGCCTTCCAGTACTGCTGCATACCCGGCGGGACGAGCGCATCGAACGCCGTGTTCAGGGCGGGGTAGGGCATCGGTCCGAGAAACTCCGCGACCACGGGAGCGACGTCGCGAATCGGTGCCACCATCGAAGGACCCTCCGAGAGTGGTCCCGCCCAGCATGACACAAGGCCCACCAGCAGATCGCCGTGGCGATCTGGCGGAATGAACGGCAGCGGCGGCGCGATCTGGAACGCCGGAAAGACGGCGAGTTGATGGTCGGCCGAGGTGATGAAGTCGCGGTAGAACTCCAACACGTCACGTGCCCTTTCGAGTTCGAAGAAGACCGGCCCGCCGTAGATGTCGGCGACCGGGCTGAGCCGAAACTCGAACGACGTGACGACACCGAAGTTCCCGCCACCGCCACGGATGGCCCAGTAGAGGTCGGCATTGTCCTGCGCACTCGCCAGGAGAAACTGCCCGTCGGCGGTGACGACATCGGCTGCGACCAGATTGTCGCAGGACAGGCCGAGGCTGCGGGTCAGATAGCCGATCCCACCGCCGAGGGTGAGTCCGGCGATTCCGGTGGTGGAGATGATCCCGCCGGTCGTGGCAAGCCCGAACGGATACGTCGCGGCGTTGAAGTCGCCCCAGGTGGCGCCGCCGTCCGCACGGGCCAGCCGGCGGACGGGATCGACCCGGACGCCGCGCATCCGGCTGAGGTCGATGACCACCCCGTCGTCGCAGGTGCCGAACCCGGGCACGCTGTGCCCACCGCCGCGGACCGCGAGGTCGAGACTGTTGTCGCGGGCGAAATCGACCGCGGCCATCACGTCGCCGGAATTGGCGGGCCGGACGATGAGGCGCGGATGCCGGTCGATCATCGCGTTGTTGACGCGGCGTGCCTGGTCGTATTCGTCGTCCGCCGCGGTGATGACGCGGCCACGAAGGCGTTCGCGGAGTTGCTGGAGCGCGGAATCGACCATGATCGGTCCCCCTGATGTCGTAACATCCCGATGCGCTGGCGCTGGCCTGAAGTCCAACCTACGCCCGGACCGCGCAGGAGAAATGGGTACGCGCCCACAACCCCCATGTCCCACTATCGTGTCGCCATGACGAATCTGCCTGAGCCGGTGCACCCACGGGCGCACCTCCGCGCGTCCGACGCGGATCGCGAACGCGTGGTCCAGCTGCTCGGTGAGGCGCTTGCGGACGGGCGGCTGGAAGCGCATGAGCATTCCGAGCGCCTCGACGCGGTCTACACCGCGAAGACTTTGGGGGAACTGGTACCGCTGACCCATGACCTGTCCGATGTGGCGGAAACGCCGGGCGCGGACACGCAGGGGCGGACCCGGAGCCCCGTGATCGACCAGGCCGGGGCGTCCGCCGAGACCGACCACCTGATCGGGATCTTCGGCGGTGGCGAACGGAAAGGTCGCTGGCGCGTGCGGCGTCGGACGAATGCGGTCGCGGTGTTCGGCGGCTTCGATCTGGACATGACCGAGGCGACTTTCGACGCGCGTAGGGTCGAGATCAGGTTGTTCGCCCTCTTTGGTGGGATCAGCATCACCATTCCCGATGGCGTCGAAGTGCAGAACCAGTGCGGCGGCGTCGTCGGTGGCGTCAGCATCAACACCGGCGACACGCCACCCCCGCCTGGTGCGCCGGTCATCGTGCTCAAGGGCGTGGCGATCTTCGGCGGTGGCGATATCCACGTACGCCGGAAGTAGCACCTGGGTCGGAGGCGGTGGGACGGCTCCGGCTGGGCATAAGGTCCAAAGGTGCCACCGTGGGTGAAGGAACTGGCTTGCTGAGGAGCCGCGACGCATGCAGGTGACGTTCGCGACCGTTGCCGGTGATCCCGCGATCCCGAACGAGGACTTCGTGGTGGCGTCCCCGGATGTGGTGGTCGTCGTTGACGGGGTGACACCGCTCGATCGGTCCGACACCGGCTGCCGGCATGGCGTCGCGTGGTACGCCCGGACGCTCGGGACCCGCCTCTTCTCCCTGGCGGGGAAGGGTTCCGACCCACTCACCGACTGCCTCGCCGCAGCGATCGCCGAGACTCGGAACGCGCATGGCGGCGGCTGCGATCCCGCGCATCCGGACAGCCCGGCCGCGACGGTGGCGGTCGTACGTCTCCGCGAGGGGACGCTCGAACATCTGGTCCTGTCCGACGCGGCCATCGTCGTGGACACCGGCGGGGAACCGCGGCTCATCACCGACAACCGGGCGGGCCAGGTAGGTCGCCGGCTGCGCGCGGATGGGATACGCCCGACGGGCCCGGTGGTTCGAGCGCGGCGGAACCAGCATGGCGGCTACTGGGTGGCGGCCGAACGTCCGGAGTCGGCGTACGAAGCGCTCACCGGTGAGTCCGCACTGTCGGGCGTACGCACGGTGGTGGCGGCCACCGACGGGGCGACCCGCCTCGTCGACACGTTCGGGTGGGGTGACTGGCGGGACGCCGTCGAGGCACTGCGCGCGGGCGGCCCGGACGCATGGATCGCCCAGACCCGGGCCGCCGAACGCGCGGACGCGGGGCAACCGGCAGGCCAGCGCCGCACCACGGCGAAGGTGCACGACGACGCGACGCTGGCCCTCCTCCGCGTACACGGAGACGTGTAGGCCCCGGACCAGCGGCGACACCGCCGACATGCGCGTCGAACGGGTCGAGGGAGCCGACGGTGTTCGGCTTCACCTGGCACATCTACGGCCTGCCCGAGGGGGATCCGCGCCGCACCTATGTCGAGTTCACGCTCGAACCGGTCGGTACGGGGACGCGGCTGACCATCGTCGAATCCGGCTTCGCCCAGTTGCCGGAAGACGCCCACCACAAGGCGTACGACGGCAACACCCAGGGCTGGGCAAGCGAGCTGGGCGACCTGGTCGACTACCTCGATGCCGCCTGACACCGAGGCGATCGCCGAACACCTGGCCCTGATGGCAGAGGCCGGCCTGGTGACGGCCGAACCTGGGGAGCGGCGCCGGGTGCGGTACCGGCTCCACTCCGCCCCGATGCAAGTGGCACAACAGTTCCTGGCCGCGCTGGCCCGCGACTGGGACGGCCAGCTCGATGCGTTGAAGGACCACCTCAGCCGGTAAGCCCCGCGCGGCGACACCACAGATGGTCGCCCGGGCCCCTGGGCAAGCCGAACGGGACCAGCCAGGGGCGTGGGTATGAACCTGAGCGGGAAGGAGAACATCACCATGAAAAGACCACCGATCGTTTCGCCACAGGAGTGGGAGGCTGCGCGCGAGCAGCTGCTCGTGAAGGAGAAGGAGCTGACCCGAGCCCGTGATGCGCTGGCCGCGGCGCGTCGGCGGATGCCGTGGCTGACGGTGGAGAAGGCGTACGAGTTCGACGGACCTGCGGGTAGGGCGAGCCTGCTTGACCTGTTCGAGGGTCGTCGACAGCTGATCGTCTACCGCGCCTTCTTCGAGCCCGGTGTGTCCGGCTGGCCCGACCACGCCTGTGTCGGCTGTTCCATGGTGGCCGATCACGTCGGCCACCTCGCCCATCTGAACGCCCGTGACACCACACTCGTCTTCGCCTCGCGTGCGCCGCAGCCGGACATCGAGCGGGTGAAGGCGCGGATGGGCTGGACGATGCCGTGGTACACCATGACCGACGAGTTCGACGCCGACTTCGGTGTGGACGAGTGGCACGGCACGAACGCGTTCATCCGCGAGGATGACAGCGTGTTCCGCACGTACTTCATCAACGCCCGTGGCGACGAGGCGCTGGGAAACACCTGGAGTCACCTCGACATGACCGCACTCGGGCGTCAGGAGCAGTGGGAGGACTCGCCCGAGGGCTACCCCCAAACCCCGCCGTACGAATGGTGGCACTGGCACGACGAATACGGCGACGCCGAACGGGCGCAGGGGTAGGCGGACCGGACCGGCCGAAGACCACGACGCCGGTGACCCTGAAAGCACCGCCGGAGGGCTGAGTGGCCGAGCGAGCCGGACGACAGGTAGCGGTGCCGAGGGCCGACCTCCTGGCCGCCGCCGGGAAGACGATTCGGGACGTCATGGCGCCCGGCCTGACGGTGCTCTTCTGCGGGATCAATCCAAGCCTCACCTCTGGCGCGACCGGTTGGCACTTCGCCCATCCGGGCAACCGGTTCTGGCGCGCCCTCCACGACGCCGGACTGACACCACGCCAGCTGCGGCCGGCCGAGCAGCGGGAGTTGCTCGACTACGGGCTCGGCATCACCAACCTCGTCCCACGCGCGACAGCGAAGGCGAGTGACGTCGAACCGACAGAGTTACGCGCTGGTGCCCGCCGCCTCCGACGCCTGGTCGCGCGCCAGCACCCGACCTGGGTAGCGGTCGTCGGCGTGACCGCCTACCGCACCGCCTTCGACTCCCCCGCCGCGAAGGTCGGACCGCAGGACGCCACGCTCGGCGCGGCCCAGGTCTGGGTACTGCCGAATCCCAGCGGTCTCAACGCGCACTACACCCCGGCAGGTCTGGCCGCCGAGTTCACCCGGCTTCGCGAGGCCGCCATGTCCGGGCGGCCGCCCTGAGGCCCGAACGGACGCACCGACCGTGGCGAACGCAACGACAGAAGTACCGCGAGCCCGCCCGTCACGAGGTTCCGCGCGTCACGAGGCGAGACGGCGTGGCATGGCGACATAGCGGACGTCCGCCCGATCGTCGGCGTCGGGACTGTCGCGCCCGGTGAGCAGGGCGGGACGGACTCCTTCGTTGAAGGAGAGTCGCGCGTAGGGCGCGTCGAGCACGTCGAGGCCGTCGAGCAGGTAGCCGGCGTTGAACCCCACCGTCGTACCGGATCCGTCGAGGTCGGCGGGCAGTCGTTCACGCCCGCGGGTGTCGACGTCGCCGGCGGCGCCCACCACCACCTCGTCGGAGCCGATCGACAGCTCGACCGCCGCGTAACGGTCGGCGACGATGCACACCCGCCGCAGCGCCGCAGCCAGCAGTTCGGCGTCGAGGGTGACCGCGCCCACGAACGAGGTCGGCACCTTCGACCGCAGCGCGGGATAGGTGTCGTCGAGCAGGCGGAGGGTGGTGAGTCGGTCGTCCGTGCCCAGACTCAACAACGGATCGCCGGCGCCGCCCACTCCTGCAGTGAGGACGTCGTCGGAACCGAGGCCCTTGGCGGCCTCGGCGAGGAGCCGGGCCGGGGCGACCGCCCGGGCGGGCAGGTCGGCATCGGTCGGCTTCCACGGCAACTCCCGGATCGCGACCCGGAAGCGGTCCGACGCGGTCATGGTGAGCGAGTCGGCCGCGAACTCACACAGCGTGCCCGACAGCACCGGGATGACGTGCTCGCGCAGCGCGATCCGGGCCATCTGTGCGGCCACCTTGGCAAACGACCCACCGTCGACCACCCCGGTCGGTGCGGGCGGTGCCGGCAGCTCGGGGTAGTCGGCCATCGGCAGGGTCGGCAGCGTGAACTCGATCGTGCCGGCCGCGATCTCGACCGTGCCGCCGGCCGCGCTGATCTCGACCGATCCGGCCGGCAACGCACGCACGATCTCAGCGAACACCCGGCCAGGCAGGAGCAGCTCACCAGCCTCGCCGACCTCGGCGGGAAAGCTGACGACGGAGCTGGCCTCGTAGTCGTAACCCGTCAGGCGTACGACATCCTCGCGCGCCGACATCCGCAGTCCGGACAGCGACGGGATGGATGCGCCGTTGCCGGCGGTGTGCCGCGCGGCGAAGGCGGCGGACCTGCCCAACTGCGCGGTGTCGCAGGTGAACCTCATCGGAGGGTCCTTTCGTACGAATGTGTGAAGGCGAGGCTAGGTGGCAGCACCGACAACGCCGGGGTGCGCCTGTGGGCGGCACCCGTACCGCAGGGGAGTACGGGAGTTGTCCACGGGCAACCTCGGCGCGCCCGCCGATCAGAGACTCGTGACCTCTGACCGGTGCGGCAGCGGATGGCGCGGGACTGCCCGTGAGGACTCACGTATGGAATGAGGGACGGACCAGGTAGGACAGCGATGTCGGGCGGGGAAGCGCATTGTCTCCGCGCACGGCGCTGAAGGGGATGCTCGTCTCCGACCAGGAATTCCGCGCGGACTGGTTGGCCGGCGGCGGGCGTCGTCCTAGACGGCGGTGATGGTCCAGGAGGCCTCGTGGAGTTCGCCTGGCGCGAGCACCAGCAGGTCCGTGCGGGAGTTGAACGCGTCCGGCGGGCAGGTCATCGGTTCCACGGCGAGGCCGGACCGGTTGAGCTCGGGTTCCGGGCGGTCGGCCGTGTGCACCTGCACCCAAGGGAGGCCCGCCGCGTTCCACGACATCTCCACTCCGCTCCCGTCGCCGGTCAGGACCCGCGTCCGGGTACGCCCGCCCGCGTCGCGACCGAGGCCGGTGTAGGCGTGGTCGAGAAACGTGTCTCCGATGTCGTGCGGGCGGCGGAAGTCGTACGACGTCCCCTCGACCGGCGTCACCCGCACGGGCAGCAACCGGTCGGGCGTCACCTCGAGGTAGTCCGCCGCCGGCAGGTCCAACGTCCAGTCGTCGACCCGGCCCGGCCCGGCGACGAGATAGGGGTGCGGCGCGCACCCGTAGGGCGCTTCGTCCACGCCGGCGTTCAGCGCCGTGAGTCGGGTCGTCAGCCCGTCGACGGAGAGTACGTAGGACACCGTGAGATCGAGCCGGAACGGATACCCGTCCTGCGGGAACAGCTGGTACCCGAGGACCACCCGGTCCGCTGAGCGTTCGAGCAGTGTCCAGGGCACCCAGGCGACCAGGCCGTGCAGGGCGTTGTGCCGGGCCGGTTCGCTCAGCGGCAGCTGGTGCCTCGTACCCCCGAAGTCGTACGCACCATCGGCCACTCGGTTGGGCCAGGGGGCGAGCACGGCGCCCCGGTAGGCCGGCCGGATCTCCTCGGCGGCGAAGCCGGCGACGAGCGCGCGCCCTTCGTGGGCGAGCTTGCGCAACGTGGCACCGACCTCGGTCACGGTCGCGGTGTAGCCGACCGCCGTCATGGAGTACTGCTCTCCGCTTGGCTGCACGAGTTCTGTCCTCCGCTCCAGGGCCATGCTTTCCGCCAGCCTAGAGGACTGGTTCCGTGGGGGTGTGGCTGAAGCGGGTCAGGCGATCCCGCTCGGGCTGACTCCATCCAGCGCGACCATGCAACTCGCCTCGCGTGGTGAGGACGGCACTGACGAGATCGCTTGCTACGTTGGCGGCACGGGGTCGTACCCCCGTGCAAGGGGGTGGCGATGACAGGCGTGCTGGAGGGGCGGACGGCCCTCGTGACGGGCGGCTCGCGCGGTATCGGACGTGCGGTCGTCGAGCGCCTCGCGCGCGACGGTGCTTCGGTGGTGTTCAGTTTCGTACGACACAAGCAGGCGGCCGACGAGGTGGTCGAGACCGTGCGCGCGGCAGGTGGGGTCGCCCACGCCGTGCCGGCGGATCTCGGCAGCGTCGCAGACCTACGACGGCTCTTCGACACGGCCGACGACCTGCTGGGCGGACTCGACATCCTCGTGTGCAACGCCGCGACGAGCCGGCTGGCGAGCCTTGCCGAGGCGAGCGAGGACGACTACGACGCGGTGATGAACGCCAATGCCAGGTCGACGTTCATCGCCTTGCAGGAGGCCGCGCGGCGGATGCGCGACGGCGGGCGGATCGTGGCGGTCTCGAGCCTCAACACCGCGTTGCCGGTGGCCGGCAACGGGCTCTACCAGGCGAGCAAGGGTGCGATCGAGATGTTGACGCGTACGGCCGCGAAAGAACTCGGCGCGCGCGGCATCACCGCCAACATCGTCTCGCCCGGGGCGACCGACACCGACCTGCTGCGGTCGACCAATCCGCCCGAAGTGCTGGAGCAGATTCCCGCGATGACCACGCTCGGCCGGCTGGGCCAGCCCGCGGACATCGCCGACGTCGTGGCGTTCCTGGTGGGGCCGGACGGCAGGTGGCTGACCGGCCAGAACCTCTGCGCCGCCGGCGGCCTGCCCTGACCCCGGCGGCCCTCACGCGCCCCGGCGTACGGCGTCAGACGACGGCACCGGAACCGGACTGGCGGGCCCGGCGCCGGGCAGCGGCCTCCGGTGCGCGCGACCGGGTCCTGGGCGGCCCGCTGGCACTCTTCGCCTGCAACGTGATCGCGAGTGGCGTCGCGGTGAAGACCGAGGAGTACGTACCGACGAGCAGACCCAGCAGCAGCGCCACCGCGAAGTCGGTGAGCGACGACCCGCCGAGCACCGCCAGTGCGGCCAGGATGAACATCGCGCCCAGCCCGGTGTTGATGGTCCTCGGGACGGTCTGCAACGCCGCGGTGTTCGCGGTCGTGGCGAACGGCGTCCGCGGACTGCCCGCCCACAACTCCCGCACCCGGTCGAAGACCACCACCGTGTCGTTGACCGACAGGCCGATGATGGTGAGCGCCGCCGCGAGGTAGACGCCGTCGATCGGCCGGCCCAGCCAGGCGAACACACCGGTCACGAACAGGATGTCGTGGAACATCGCGAGCACCGCCGACACCCCGAAGGTCCATCGGAACCGGATCGCGAGATACGCCATCTGCGCGAGCAGAGCCACCCCGAGCGCGATGAGCGCCTTGATCCGTAGTTCGGTGCCGAGGCTCGGCCCGATGAGTTCGTCGCGTTCCTTGGTGACCTTGCCACCGACGTCGCCCAGCGCCTCCTGGACCTCGACGGCCTGCTGGGTGGTGAGTTGGCCGGTACGCACGGACACGTTGTCCTCGCCGGAGCGCTGGACGACCGCGCGCGGGAACCCGGCGTCGGCCACGGCCTCGCGTGCCGCGTCGATGTTGACCGGCCGGCTCGTGGAGTACTCGATCACCCGGCCGCCGGTGAACTCGACTCCCCAGTTGAGCCCGCGGATGAAGATGCCCGCGATCGCGACGATGACGACGGTGGCCGAGATGGCGAGCCAGAGGTTCTTCCGCGACATCAGGTCGGGGTTGCGTCCGGTGAGCCAGGTCCGCACCCGTCCCAGGGCGGCGAGCCCGGTGATGCCTGGGCGGTTGCGGACGAAGCTCCGCTTGACGGCCCACTCGGTGAGCACCCGGGCGATGATGAGCGCGGAAACGAGCGAGGCGATGACACCGACCGACAGCGTGACGCCGAACCCGCGGACCGGTCCTGACGCCAGGAAGAACAGCAACCCGGCGGCGAGCAGCGTGGTGACGTTGGAGTCGATGATGGCGGTCCACGCCCCGGAGAACCCCCGGCTCAGGGCCGCGGTGAGCCCGCGTTTGGGCGCGGCGGCGTACTCCTCCCGTGCGCGTTCGAAGACGAGCACGTTGGCGTCGATCGCCATGCCGATGGCGAGGACGAAGCCGGCCAGGCCGGGGAGGGTGAGGGTGGCGCCGAGCGCGACCAGGGTGGCGTAGGACAGCAGCGCGTAGCTGGCGAGCGCGATCGTCGCGAGCGCACCCATCAGCCGGTAGACGACGATGATGAACAGGCCGGTCAGGGCGAGGCCGATCACGCCGGCCTTCCAGCTCGCCTCGATCGCCTCGGCACCCAACGTCGGCCCGACGGTGCGCTGCTCGATCGTCTCGACGGGCACCGGGAGCGCACCGCCCTTGATGAGGACGGCGAGTTCCTGTGCCGACTCCTGGGTGAAGTCGCCGGTGATCGTCGTCTCGCCGCCGGCGATCCCGACGTTGCAGGGGACGGTCTCTTCGACCTGCGGCGAGGAGATCACCTTGTCGTCCAGGACGATGGCCACCCGCCGTTTCGGATCGCCGGGCTGCGCACACGCCGCTTCACCAGTCACCTTGGCCCACGCGTCGCCGCCGGCTCCGGTGAACTTGACGTTGACGAACCACCCGAGACCCTGCTGCGGGTCGGTCATTCCGGAGGCGTCCGTGACACCCTCGCCGGTGAGGGCGGTCGGGCCGATCCTGATCCGCTGGCCCTGCTCGTCGGCGATGATCTTCTCGCCCTTCTTGGGCTTCTCCTTCGGCTGGGCGACGCCGACCACGGGATGGAACGTGAGCTGGGCGGTACGACCGATGACCCGCTCGGCCTCCCGCGGGTCCTGCACACCGGGCAGCTCGACGATGATCCGGCGGTCACCGGACTGGGTGAGGCTCGGCTCTGACACACCCAGTGCGTCGACCCGGCGGCGGAGGACCTCCAGCGCACGACTCGTCGATTCGGCGTCGGCCTTGGCGGCGGGACCGTCATGGGTCTCGAGGACGATCTGAGTGCCGCCGCGCAGATCGAGGCCCAGCTTGACCGGCGTACTGATCGCGAAGTACAACGCCGCGGCGAGGATGCCGAACGTCAGGATGGCGCGGAACAAAGGTGCGCGGGACACGGTGCCTCCGGGGAGGATCGGTGGGGTCGCGGGCCGAGGAAGGAGCCTGTGCCTGCGGTACGCCCGAGTCAGCGAAGGGGTTCGTGAGCGTCGGCGTGATCAGGTGCTCAGGCGTTCAGGCGGCGGAACCGACCTCCGGGGGAGCACGCTCGACGGGCGCTCCACGCCCTCCGGTGGAGTGGACGACGTCCGCGCCGAAGAGGATTCCCGCGGCGTGGGTGGTGTCGCCGGCGGCCCGTGCGCGTTCGTGCGTCGCGCCGGCCGGATCGCTGGACGCGCTTGGTGAGCCCGAGCCGCTCATGCCGTGGACCGCAGAGGATGTCGGAGCGATATGACCGAGACCGCTCGGTCTGCCCCGCGACGTACCGTCCGACGTGTTCTGCGACGTGCCGTCCGAGGTGACCTCCGACGTGCTCTGCGAGGCGGACGTCGCGCGATGGGTCCGTGAGTCGGTGAGCGGCTGGGCGGCGGTGCGGCTGTTGCCGCCGACCGGCTCCCGATAGGCGGCCCGCAGTCCGGCCATGCCCGGCTGAGCCACGCCGAGGAGGACGCCGAGCAGGATGCCCATGGCCGCCGCCGCGGGCCCGCGGATCCGGCTGTGCAGCGCGCATCTGCGTACCACGACCGGTCCTCCGCTGGTTCCGACGGCTTGGGGACTCGACAGTCTACGGCGAGGAGGGTCCGCGGACGTGGACCAGCCGGGGTGCCGGGTCGTCGGCCCGCGGTGGCACGATCAGTGGGCGAGCAGGACACGGGCCTGCACACGTGAACGACAAGGGAGAGGGTGGGCCGGATGGGTGGGGCGTCCGAGCAGGTTTCACCGCTGTTCGATCCTGCCTCCTGGAAGGCGGTCGAGGGGTTCGACTTCACCGACCTCACCTACCACCGGGCGGTCGACCAGGGGACCGTGCGAATCGCCTTCAACCGTCCCGAAGTCCGCAACGCGTTCCGGCCGCACACCGTCGACGAGCTCCACCGCGCCCTCGACCACGCCCGGATGACCCCGGACGTCGGCTGCGTCCTGCTCACGGGCAACGGACCGTCGCCCAGGGACGGCGGCTGGGCGTTCTGCTCCGGTGGTGACCAGCGGATCCGGGGTCGTACCGGCTATCAGTACGCCGACGGGGAGACCGCGGACGGCGTGGACACCGCGCGTCCCGGGCGGCTGCACATCCTCGAATGCCAGCGGCTGATCCGCTTCATGCCGAAGGTCGTGGTGTGTGTCGTACCCGGCTGGGCCGCCGGCGGTGGCCACAGCCTCCACGTCGTCTGCGACCTCACCCTCGCCAGCCGCGAACACGCGCGCTTCAAGCAGACCGACGCCGATGTCGCCAGCTTCGACGGCGGATTCGGCTCGGCCTATCTCGCCCGTCAGGTCGGGCAGAAGTTCGCCCGGGAGATCTTCTTCCTGGGCAGGGCGTACGACGCGGACGAGGCATACCAGATGGGCATGGTCAACGCCGTCATCCCGCATGCCGATCTCGAACGTACGGCGCTGGAATGGGCCCGGGAGATCAACCGGAAGAGCCCGACGGCCCTGCGCATGTTGAAGTACGCCTTCAACCTGATCGACGACGGTTTGGTCGGACAGCAACTCTTCGCCGGTGAAGCGACCCGGCTGGCGTACATGACCGACGAGGCGGCCGAGGGGCGCGACGCCTTCCTGGGGAAGCGCGATCCCGACTGGTCGCCCTTCCCCTTCCACTACTGAGCCTTTCCACTGCTGAGCCCTTTCCACTGCTGAGCCATTTCCGCTGTTGCACTCTCTCTTACTGAACCCCTTGCTCTCGTTGAGCTTTTGTCGTTCGTTCAGCGTGGGTGTACGACGCGAAACCGTGCGACCACCGCATGGTCTCTGGTGGCGGCGGGTTGGTGAATGGGTCCACATCAGTGCCACCGCTGTGGTTACGCTGATCGGGCAGGAGTGCCGGAATGCCTGTCGACGTCGCGCCAGACGCGTCGCGAGAGGGGCACTCATGGAGGAGATCTCCGGCATCCTCCAGCGGTCGGGGTCGGCGATCCACTACTGGGTGGCCGGTCCCAAACGCGCACCGATGGTGGCTTTCACCCACGGTGCCTCGATGGATCACCGGATGTTCGCCGGCCAGCTGCCGGCCGTGTGGAAGGCGGGCTACCGCACGCTCCGCTGGGACATCCGCGGCCACGGCAGGTCGAAGCCACTGGGCAAGGTTCCGTTGAGGATGACTGATGTCGCCGAGGATCTCCAAGCATTGTTGGACAATCACCTGCTCGGCCGGCAGGTGTGCCTGGTCGGTCAGGCGCTCGGTGCGCAGGTGTCCCAGCAGATCGTGTTCTCCCGGCCCGAACGCGTCGCCGCGCTGGTCGTCATCGGCGCCGGCTGCGTGACATTTCCGGCGGGGCCGTGGCACGCGTGGGCGTCGGCGTGGTCGCGGGCGGGGTGTCGGCTGCGTTCGGGACGTACGCTGCGGCAGCGCCTGGCGCGCGCGAGCGGCATCGTCCCGGCGGTGCAGACCTATGCTTACGACGCGACCCAACGGCTCACGAGGGGCGAGCTCCTCGCGGCCCTACGGGCCGGTGCCGGGAAGATCAGATCGGATCCGACCTATCGGATCGAGCAGCCGCTGCTGCTCGTTCATGGCGAGTACGACGGTACGACGGGAGTCCGCCGGCTGGCGCCGCGATGGGCGGCGAGGGACCCGCGGTGTCGGTACGAGGTGATCCGCCGGGCCGGGCACCACGCCCACCAGGACAATCCCGCGGCCTTCAACCGACTGCTGCTGGAGTTCCTCGCCGAGCACTTCCCCCTGCCCCGCGGCCTCCACCCCTAGCCCACGCACCCTCCAGGTGACGCCCCCGTGGCTGTTCCCGTGATCATGATCGTGATCATGAACGTTTTGCGTACGTATGGCCACTTTTCCTTCATGATCATGAACGCGGGGCCGGATCCCAGCGCGATCAGGCTTGTGACCGGGCCCAGGCCTGACGGGCACGGCGGCCGCTGAGCACCGAACCCCGCTGGTCGTGGGTCGGGCTGATCGGTTCCGGCACCGTGGCCATTCGCCCAGCCGCACGCCGGTCAGATCCAGCCGCACGCCGGTCAGATCCAGCCGCACGCCGGTCAGATCCAGCCGCACGACGACCAGACCTGAGCCGGGCCCGCACCTCCCGGATGCCGTCGACGTACCGGACGACCGGAGCGAGCCCTGCTCGGACGAACAACCGTTCTGCCCCGGCCCGGCCGGCGAGCCCCACCGACACGACGTCCCCGATGCCCTCGCTCCTGGCCCTTCGCACGAGGCTCCGCAACAGCAGCGTCCCCACCCCACGTCGCTGCCAGGTGTCGACGACGACGAGGCCGATCTCGTGGCGGCCCGAGCGTTCGCTGCCGGCGGGCCCCGGAGCCACGTCCCCGCGTACGTCCTGTTCGGTGTCCGGCAGGCACTGGGCCATGCCGATCAGCGCGCCGTTCTCTGAGTACGCCAGGACCGCGAAGCCCTCGGCCGGCGACGCCAGCCGCGCGAGCCACTCGTCCGACAGGTGCACGGTCGGGGACATGAACCGCCCCTGCCGCGTCGACTCGCTGCAGCGTTCGAGCAGGTCAGCCACGTCATCGGTGTCGGCGGGCGTACCGTCCCGGAGCCGCACTTCGGCGCCGTCGGCGAGGGTGGCGCTGTGCCCCGCCCTGGACCGTGCCCGGGCGATGCTTGCCGCGCAGGCGAGGAACCGGTCGACCCGGGCGCGTTCGACGACGGTGAACGGCGCCCAGTCCCGCCGGATCACCATGACCTCGCCGGTGGGCGGCACGATCACGACGAGTTCGTGGTCGGACTCGGCCGGGATCCGGTACCTCGGCTCGACACTGTCGCCGCCGACCAGCTGGCACACCAGCTTGGGCATGCTCGCCGGATCCTCGACCAGTCGCTCGGCGAGGGCAAGTGCGTGGCTGGGGCCGTCGACGAGTTCCTGCGCGCGTGCCCGGCGGGCGTAGACCGGCTCGGTCCCCTCCACCGCCGCGGCCAGCGCCCCGCAGAGCTCAGCCTGCGTCACCGAGTCAGGTACGTCGACGAACAGGTCGTCGTGCACGTGCGTGGTGTCGCAGCCCTGGACGTCGATGCCGACCACATTTCCTGGTACGGCGCCGAGCGCGGTCGCGAGGCGCGCCAGCGTGCCGGGAAGATCGCGAACCCGGGTGCGTACCTGCCACAACGTCATGAGGTCCCCCTCAGATCGAGCGTCCCGCGAAGCCCCCTCGCCCGCCTTGTGCGACCCAGCTTCGCTCGTCCGCATTTCGCCGATCGACCAGGCATGTTGCTTCCAGGAAAATCCCCGTGCTGATCACCGGAGTACGCGACGGAGGTTCGCCACGTACGGACCGCAAGCGGGGACAAGCGACCCCGCCGTTCGCTCGTCTACGTTGACTTCGACATGGGCAACGGACGGGCCTCCAGGCGGTGTGCGATGGCGGTGGACTGATGGCGGTGGACTGATGGCGGTGGACTACGAGGCGATGGTGCGGGACACCATGGCCGAAATCGCCCGCAGGCTGGACGATCCGCCCGGGTTTCGCGAGCTCGCCGGCCGGGTGTTCCTGTCGCCGTATCACTTCCACCGGATCTTCCGGGCGATGACGGGCGAATCGCCGGCCGAGCTCATCCGTCGGCTCCGGCTCGAACGCGCGGCCTGGCAGGTTCGCAACACCTCCCGGCCGATCACGGAGCTGGCTTTCACCGCGGGATATGCCACTCATGAGGCATTCACCAAGGCCTTTCAACAGGCGTACGGAATGCCACCGTCAAGATTCCGCAACGGCCTGCGGACCTGTCCGGGTATCCGGGCTCCCAACGGTCTGCATTTTCATCCAGGCGGACTGACCCTTTTCCATCTTGTCGATCGGGGAGGAGACCCCATGAAACTGGACGTCGTCGAGGTGCCGGCGAAACGCCTTGCGGCCGTACGCCACAAAGGCCCCTACTACCTGATCGGCGCGGCATTCGGCGCACTCGCGCAACAAGCAGGTCCGCTCGGTCTCATGGACGATCCCGAGGCGATGCGGCTCGCCATCTACTACGACGACCCGGAAACCAAACCCGCCGAGGAACTGCAGGCCGTCGCCGCGGTCAGCGTGACGGACGACGCGAAGATCGGTGACCTCGAAGAGGAACGGCTGCCGTCGGGAAAGTTCCTCCGCGCGGAGTTCATCGGCCACTATTTCGGACTCGGCGAGGCCTGGGCCCGGCTCTACGGCGAACACGTTCCGGCCGGTGGCCACACGTTGCGGGAAGGCGTCTGCTTCGAGGTCTATGTCAGCGACCATGACAGCACGCCGCCGGACGAACTGCGTACCGACCTGTACGTACCGATCGACTGAGCGCGGTAGTTCGGAGGTCGACTCGGCAAGGAGAGCTGCCGGCGACCGGGGTTCGCCATCGCGGGGACCTGTCGCCGACATCGCCGGTCGGGCAGACTCGCTCGGGTGACGGTGCGACTGAGCGAGGAGGCCGTGGGTGAACACCTGCGCGCCCGCGGGATCGCCCCGGCTGCCGCCGGCCTGCGGGTCACCACCCTCGCTGGTGGCGTGAGTAGCGCGACGTTCCTCGCGGTCGATGGCGGGCAACGGTACGTCGTCAAGCAGCCGCTGCCGTTCCTGTCGGTCGCCGACGTGTGGCCGGCGCGCCAGGAACGTGCGGGTGTCGAGGCGCGGGCGATCGGCCTGCTCGAAACGCTGACACCCGGGCGCCTGCCGCGGCTGCTCGACTACGACCCGGAGCGGTTCATCATCGTCATGTCGGCGGCACCGGAGGACTGGTCGGAGTGGCGTACCTCCCTGCTGGGCGGCACGATCGCGGTTCCGGCCGCCCTCACGCTGGGGCACGTGCTCGGCACCTGGCACGCGGCGACCCGGGGGGACGCGGACACGCTGGCCGGCTTCGCCGACCTGACGATGTTCCTCGAACTCCGCGGCGACCCGTACCACCGCACCGTCGCCGCCAGGCGTCCCGACGTTGCCGCCGCCGTGACCGCGTGCCTGGACGAGTTGCTCACCGAGCAGACCTGCCTCGTCCACGGCGACTTCTCGCCGAAGAACGTCCTGACCGGTGGCGACGACCTCTGGGTGCTCGACTTCGAGGTCGCGCATGCGGGCAATCCGGTGTTCGACGTCGCGTTCCTGCTGCACCACCTGGTGATGAAGGCGGTGCACCTGGCGAGCCGGGTGGAGGGCGCGCAGGAGCGGCTGACGGCGTGCGCGCAAGGCTTCCTTGACAGCTATGCGGCGGCGGGTGGTCGGGCGGGTGCGGAGGAGTCGGTCGTACGCCACACCGGCGCACTGTTGCTCGCCCGCGTTCACGGGAAGTCACCGGCGGCGTACCTGACCGCTGCCGAGGCTGCAGAGGTGTCGAGGCTCGGCACCCGTGCGGTCCGCGGCGAGGTCTCCCGCGTACGTGACCTCGTGAACGCCGACCAGCGGCGCACTCAGCGGGAGCGCACGACGTTCGTCGACGATGGTTGACCAACGGTGGGGAGTCCAGACGCCACCTGCGTGGGGTGTCTGGCTCCGCCACCGTGGATCAGTTCCGCCACCGTGGACCATTCGCCGGCCGGCTGGCGATCCGACACGGCGAACCGCGTTCCTTATGCGGCGGACTTGCCGGCCAGCATTCCGTGCGGGTCGAGGACGTACTTGCACGCCTCTCCCTTGTCGAAGTCCTCGTAGCCGTTCGGTGCGTCCTCCAGCGGGATCACCTTGGCGTTGACGGCTTTCGCGATCTTGGTCCGGTCGTGGAGGATCGCCTGCATCAGTCCGCGGTGGTAGCGCATCACCGGGCACTGGCCGGTCGTCAGCGACAGCGACCTCGCCCAGCCGAGTCCGAACCGGATGGACAGACTGCCGGTCTTTGCGGCCTCATCGGCGCCGCCAGGGTCACCGGTGACGTACAGCCCCGGAATTCCGAGCTTCCCCGCCGGCCGGGTGATCTCCATGATCGAGTTGAGTACGGTCGCGGGCATCTCGGTGTCGGCGTCCTGCCCGTGGCCGCGCGCCTCGAAGCCGACCGCGTCCACTGCGGCGTCGACCTCGGGAACTCCGAGGATCTGCTCGATCTGTTCGGGCAGGGTCGCATCCTCGGTGAGGTCCACGGTCTCGCAGCCGAAGCTGCGGGCCTGACCGAGCCGGCGCCGGTTCATGTCGCCCACGATCACCACCGAGGCGCCCAGGAACTGGGCCGCGTGTGCCGCCGCCAGCCCCACCGGACCCGCTCCGGCGATGTACGCCGTCGCCCCGGTCGTCACCCCTGCGGTGACGGCGCCGTGGTAGCCGGTCGGGAAGATGTCGGACAGCATCGTCAGGTCGAGGATCTTCTCCATCGCCTGCGCCTTGTCCGGGAACCTCAGGAGGTTCCAGTCGGCGTACGGAACCATGACATATTCCGCCTGGCCGCCGACCCATCCACCCATGTCGACATAGCCGTACGCAGCGCCCGGCCGGTCCGGGTTCACGTTGAGGCAGACACCGGTGTTTCCTTCCTTACACATTCGGCACCGCCCGCACGCGATGTTGAACGGCACCGAGCAGAGGTCGCCGACGTCGATGAACTCGACGTCACGCCCCTTCTCCACGACCTCGCCGGTGATCTCGTGGCCCAGCACCAGCCCGGACGGTGCCGTCGTACGGCCACGCACCATGTGCTGGTCGGAGCCACAGATATTGCTCGCCACGACCTTGAGGACGACGCCGTGCTGACACTGACGACCGACATTCGCCCGTGGTACGCCGGGGCCGTCGTGCACTTCGAGGGTGGGATAGTCGATCGTGCGTACTTCGACCTTGCCTGGGCCGATGTACTCCACTGCTTTGTTTCCTGGCATTTTGTGCTGCCTCCCCCTGCGGCGCCGCGTGGACACGGTTGGTTCGCATCCCCGCCTTACCGCGTTCTGCGTGGCCGGCCGCCCGGAAGGAGAGTGGCGTACGACACCCTTGTGGACGTCGCCGGATCCCGGACACGGGTAGCCTGCGTGGGACACCCTCAGAACACTGCCGCGACGATCCCGTGTACTCCCCAAAAAGACCGGCCGCAGGGGGGACCTTCGCCCCAGGTGGGCTGCCTGGAGTCAGTGCGTACGAGCCAGTGCGCCCATCGGGTCCCACGCGGGAAGCACGATCGGCTCCTCGACGAGCGCCGCCTGGAGCTCCGCGGGCAGCCGGTCACGGCGTACGGCGATCTCGAAGACGTACTCGTCGAACCACGAGTCGTTCATGGTGTAGAAACCCTGGTCGGCGTCCTTGTCACCCCAGCTGTTCTCCACCCGCCAGCGCCGTGCGGACTCACCCTCGATGTCGACGCCGGTGAAGAGCATCGCGTGGGTCATCGCCGTCTCGTGGAAGAGCAGCCGGTCGGCCTTGTCGAGGTCGAACTCGGTGTCATAGACGGCGCCGACGTCGTAGAGCCCGGCGTCCCAGATCCCGATGTCGCGGCGCATCATCTTGCCGACGTCGCACCCGAACCACACCGGTTCGCCGTCGACGATCGTCTGCCTGGCAAGGGTCTTCATGAGGGCGACGTCGACGTTGAGGTAGATGACCCGCGGGCCGTCGACGACGTTGCCGAGGCGGTCGACGGTGAACGTCCTGCCCTGGGGACTGCTCTCGCGCGGGTCATGGACAAGGCAGACGTAGTCGTCCAGTGGAAGGTCGACGTACTTCTCGGCGAACTCCTGCGGCGTGAGCTCTCCGTCGCGGTGGAAGGCCCGGTCCTTGTCGGTCCACTGCCAGTGGAAGCGCTCCGGAGGGGTGCCGAGGTGCATGCAGAGAACGCGGTGCACCACCTCGAGAATCGCCTGCTTGCGTTGCCGGGCGGCGTCGACATCAGTCGCGGTACGCAGGTCACGGGCGCCCTGGCGCAGCACCCGGCGCAGAATGTCGTTCATCCGGGCCGTTGCGGACGAGCTCTGCGTCTCGGGCATCACCGACTTGGGCACGAGACCGTGCTTGCGGACGAGGGCGACGAACATGTTCCACTGCCCGCCGTCGCCCGCGACATCGCGCAGCAGGTGCGCGACCGTGCGGTCGTCGACGTCCCGGTCGGCGGTGTCGATGATCTGTTCGAGAAAGTAGTTGGCCCGTTCCAGCTTGTCCCAGAACATCACGTGGTTCTGCGAGAACTCGAACTTCTTGAGGTTCATCTTCGTCATGGCGCCGACCCGCAGGAGGTTGAGGCCGGCGAAGAGCCAGCAGCGGCCGCTGCTCTTCTGGTTGGTCGCGCTCCAGTCGTCGAGCAGGTGGGACACCGACCGGTCCGTGCGTACGACGATCTCCCGGTCGAGCGCGAGGTCGTCGAGCGAGGTCTGGGTGAGCGCGTTCTGGGCGAGGCGGTAGGCCGGGTTGTCGGCGAAGCCCTTGCGCATCAGTTCGAGCTCGGCGGGCGTGAGGCCGGCGTCCATGTGGTGAACCCCCTGGATGGCGATGATCTTGATGGCGCTGCTGGTGGTCTTGGTGGCGGTGGTCTTGCTGGTGGTGGTCTTGGTGGCGGTGGTGCTGCTGCCGTGTCGAAGCCTTTCCTGTTGACCATAGTGTCCCGAGGCGACATGCGGCGATGGCCCGGGCGAGGTCGCGGCGGCGCGCCCTGTCCCGCTTGGGATCATCGAACGTTCTCGGGTGCGAGGATGGGACCGTGGCCGAGGACGCGAGGACGGCTGGCGGAGCCGGTGATCCGTCCGGCGAAGATTCGTCCGCACACAGCGCCCGCGTCCGGAAGACCGGCGCCGAGAGCGCCGAGAGCGCCGACGGGGCCAACGCCGACACGGCCAACGCCGACACGGCCAACGCCGACACGGCCAACGCCGACATGGCCAGCGCCGACATGGCCAGCGCCGACCGCGCCGGCACCGCGGACGCCGGCGGTGACACGGCCGGCACCGCGGACGCCAGCAGTGAGCCTGCCGGTGTGGACGCTCCCGGCGTCCGCGAGCCCGACTACCGGTTCACCCTCGCCAACGAGCGGACCTTCCTCGCCTACGTCCGTACCGCCCTCGCCCTGGACGCCGCGAGTGTCGCGGCCATGCAGTTCCTCACCGCCGTCGAGGATCTCCGGATCCGGCGCCTGATCAGCAGCGTCCTCGCAGTCGCGGGGATCGCGGCGTCGATCGGCGCGTACGTCAGGTGGCGGGCCAACGTCGCCGCCATGCGCCGGGATGCGCCCCTCCCACCCACTCTGATGCCACTCGGCCTCGCCGCATCAGCGCTGGTGGTGTCGCTGGCCGTGATCGCCCTCGTCGTCTTCGGGTAGGGCAAGTGGATCTTCGGATGGGTCAGTGGTCGGGGTGGGGGCACGAATGACGGCGGCCGGACCGGCGGGCGACAGGGCGCCGACCCGGGTCTATGACCAGGCCGCCCAGTTGGAGCGCACGGCCATGGCTTGGAACCGCACCCTGCTCGCGCTCGCGGTCAACGGGGCCCTGCTGATCCGCAGCTCCTCGGCTACGGGACTGTGGGCGGCTATCGCCGGATTCGTCGTCCTTGCGCTCACTGTTCCCGCCTGGGTGGTCACTCATCGTGCATATCGCGGTCTGATGGGAGGCCCTGCTGCGGTCCTGCTCGCCCGGGGTGGGTTCACTGTCTGTGCCGCTGCACTGGTCGTGGTCGTCGGCGCCCTCGATCTCGTGGCCGTCGTGACCCACCGTTGACAACCCCCCTAGCATTGGCCCGGGCCATCGCTGGACCGGACACGAAGACTTCGACAGGAGTTCGCCGTGCGCTTCCGACTCACACCGGTAGACACGACGTTCTACGATCTGTTCGCCAAGTCCGCGGCGAACCTCGTCGACGGCGCCCGTCTGCTGGCCGAGCTGCTGGTCGACGACAACGACCGCACGGTCACCGCTCGGCTGATGAAGGACGCCGAGCACCGCTGCGACGAAGCCACCCACGAGATCATCCGGCGGGTCAACTCGACCTTCGTGACGCCGTTCGATCGGGAGGACATCTACCGCCTCGCCGCCGGCCTCGATGACGTCATGGACTACATGGAGGCCGCGGTCGACGCCATCGCGGTCTACGAGCTCGACATCCTTCCCGAAGGCATGGAGGAGCAGGTCGAGGTGCTCCAACGGGCGGCCGATCTCACGGCCGAGGCGATGCCGCGGCTGCGGACGATGCGCCACCTCGAGGAGTACTGGATCGAGATCAACCGCCTCGAGAACCTCGGCGACCAGATCCACCGGCAGATGGTCGCGAAGCTGTTCAGTGGTGCGTACGACGCCCTGACTGTCCTCAAACTGAAGGACGTGGTGGAGCAGCTCGAGCTGGCGGTCGACGCGTTCGAGAAGGTCGCCAACACGGTCGAGCAGATCGCCGTCAAGGAGTCGTGAGCAGGCGGTATGGAGCTTGCCCTCGTTGTGGCGGTCGTCGCGATTGCCCTGGTCTTCGACTACACCAACGGCTTCCATGACGCGGCCAACGCGATCGCGACCTCGATCTCGACCCGCGCACTGACCCCTCGCGTCGCCCTCGCCCTCGCCGCCGTGATGAACCTCGCCGGCGCGCTCGTCTCCGAAGGTGTCGCCAGCACGATCGGCAGCGGGATCATCACGCCGAGCGTCGACTCGCACGGCATGACCGTCGTCCTGTCCGGCCTGATCGGTGCGATCACCTGGAACCTCCTCACCTGGCGGCTCGGGCTGCCATCGTCGTCATCGCACGCCCTCATCGGCGGGCTCATCGGAGCCGGTATGGCCGCCTCGGTGACGGTGCACTGGGACGTGATCCTCGACAAGGTCGTCGTCCCGATGGTGATGTCGCCGTTGCTCGGCTTCACCCTGGCCTACCTCGTCATGGTCGGACTGCTCTGGATCTTCCGTAGGACCAGCCCGAACAAGGTCAACCGACACTTCCGCGCCGGCCAGTCGGTGTCGGCGGCGGCCATGGCGTTCGGTCACGGGCTCCAGGACGCCCAGAAGACGATGGGCGTCATCGTCCTGGCTCTCGTCACGGCCGACCTTCACACTGGTACGGATGTGCCGCTGTGGGTGAAGCTGTCCGCGGCGGGCGCGATCGCGCTCGGCACCTACTCCGGCGGTTGGCGGATCATGCGTACCCTCGGACGGCGGGTGATCAAGCTCGACCCGGCGCGGGGCGTCGCGGCGGAGACGACCGCCTCGAGCGTGCTCTACGTGATGGCCATCGGTCTCGATGCCCCGGTGTCGACGACCCACACCATCAGCTCGGCGATCATGGGTGTCGGCGCGACCAACCGTCTCTCCGCGGTTCGGTGGGGCATGGCGGGCAACATCCTGCGGGCCTGGGTGCTCACCATCCCGATGGCGGCGGCGGTAGCGGCGTTGGTGTACGCCTTCGCCCGCCTCTTCCTCCCGTAGGCCCAGCCCATCTGCCCGGCTCCACAGCTGCGGCACTTTGGCTGGCACACCTGAGGCAATGCTCCTTCCGTCGGGCGAGTTCCACCGGCTGCCGGTCCTGATCCGCGGTCGCCGCAAATGACCACGCTGAGCTGGTCAGTGGTCTCCTCACAGGTGTCGGCACCTTGCCCGGCTGACATTCGCCTGGCTGACATGGCCGCTTGCCTGGCTGACAGGGCAACAGATGGCTCACCTGGGCGGCGTGGGCCACCAAGGTGGCCGACCTGGGCGGGATGGTGGCGGGTGGCTCACCTGGGCGGCGTGGGCCACCAAGGTGGCCGACCTGGGGAATGGCGGCGGGGTGGCTCACCTGGGCGGCGTGGGCCACCAAGGTGGCCGACCTGGGGAATGGCGGCGGGGTGGCCGACCTGGGCGGCGTGGGCCACCAAGGTGGCCGACCTGGGGAATGGCGGCGGGGTGGCCGACCTGGACGGCTTGGTCGCTGGTGGCGGATCTGAGCGTTCGCGCCGAAAAGATGCGTCACTGCCGCTGACCCTGGCCGCATCAGCGCTCGGTTTCTTCCACAGGTGACGCACCGGCAAGGTTCTCCACAGGTCTTCTGCACGACCGCATGTGCCAGACAGCGAAGAGCCATCGTCTGCTGCATGACCGAATTCATCCATGGCCGGCCGTCGGTGACCTCCATGGCTGCCGGCGGAGGCATCTTCACCCGGCCCCAGGCGCTGGCTGCCGGCGTAAGCGACAGGGAGATCCAGCGGCTGGTGAGCTCCGGTGAGTGGCACCGTATTCGCCGCGGCGTCTACATCGACGCGCACACGTACGAGACCATGTCCCCCAACCGCCGACACCTTGTCGAGGTCCGCTCGGCATTGCTGCGGGTGGACGGGCCAGCGGTCGCAAGTCACTGGTCGGCGGGCGTCGTACACGATCTCGACATGGCAGAGGCCGACCTGTCCCTGGTCCATCTGACTCGACCTGAGCTGCGCTCCGCCAGGATCGAGGCGGGAGTCTGCCACCACCGCGGTGCCCTCGAGGCACGGACCGTGTGTGCGGCTGGCGGCGTCGCGGTGACGAGTGTGGCTCGGACTGTGCTGGACCTCGCGCGCCTTTCCTCGTTCGACGCCGGCGTCGTCGTAGCCGACTGCGGCCTCCGTCGAGGTGTGAACCGGAGCGAGCTCGTGACCGAACTCCTCGCCTGCCGCGACTGGGCCGGCTCGCGGACCGCCAGCCGGGTCGTTGCGTTCGCGGACGGTCGCAGCGAGAGCCCGGGCGAGTCGCTTGCTCGCGTCGCCTTCGACGAGCTTCGGCTCCCCACGCCCGAGCTGCAAGCTGTCTTCCGGACGCGCGATGGATCTGTCGTCGCCAGGACGGACTTCCTCTTCCGGGAGTACGGGACAGTGGCGGAGTTCGACGGCCGGCGAAAGTACTACCGCGACCTAGGCAATGATGCGGACCCTGGCGAGGTCGTCTGGCGGGAGAAGCTGCGCGAGGATGCCCTGCGAGAGCACTTCGGGTTGGAGGTCGTCCGGCTGACCTGGGCCGACCTCGCTCCGGAGCGTCGTACGCAGCTCGCCAAGCGGATCCGGTCAGCGTTCAGCCGAGCCTCTGCGAGCACGAGGGCGGCGTAGCGGGCGGGGAGACGTGGGGAGCGGGCGGGGAGAGGTGGGGAGCGGGCGGGGAGGCCTTGCCGACCAGGCGAGTGCTCCCTTGCGAGGTGTCGACGCCTGTGCCGGCTGACACAGGCATGGGCAGCGTGGTCATTGTCGCCGGGCAGCGTGGTCATTGTCGCCGGGCAGCGTGGTCATTGTCGCCGGGCACTGGCACGGCAGGCCCGGGCACGCCGCGACGGGCGAACGTTGGGTGCCCGCCAGGCCGAGCGCTCTTGTCGCATCAGCCGAAGCGACCGGTGATGTAGGCCTCGGTCGCCTTCTCCGACGGGTTCGAGAAGATCTTCGACGTGGTGTCGAACTCCACCAGCATGCCGGTGCGGTTGCCGGTCGTCTCGTCGGGCCGGGCGGTGAAGAACGCCGTACGGTCAGACACCCGTGCCGCCTGCTGCATGTTGTGCGTCACGACGACCAGCGTGTACTGCTCGCGCAGCGACTGCATGAGGTCCTCGATCCGCGCGGTGGCGATCGGGTCGAGGGCGGAGCAGGGCTCGTCCATCAGGATGACGTCGGGCTGAACGGCGATGGTCCGGGCGATGCAGAGCCGCTGCTGCTGGCCGCCGGACAGGCTGTAGGCGTTCTGGTTGAGCTTGTCCTTCACCTCGTCCCACAGGGCGGCGCCGCGCAGCGCCTCCTCGACGACGGCGTCCATGTCGTCGACCTTCATGCCGGTCACCCGGGGGCCGTACGCCACGTTGTCATAGATCGACTTCGGGAACGGGTTCGGCTTCTGGAACACCATGCCGACCCGGCGGCGTACCTCGATCGGGTCGACCCCGGCGCCGTAGACGTTCTCTCCCCGGAACGTCACCTCACCCTGGACGCGGGCGCCCTGGATCAGGTCGTTCATCCGGTTGAGGCAGCGCAGGACCGTGCTCTTCCCACATCCGGACGGTCCGATGAGCGCGGTGATCTCGTTGTGGCCGAACGGAAGGTCCACGTCGTGGACGGCATGGAACGCACCGTAGAAGACGTTGAGCTTGCGGCACTCCATCACCGCGGCCGGAGTGGTCGGCAACTGATGCTCCGTGAGGGGCGGTCGCTCGACGTACCGCTGGGCGGTGCCGGAGCCGGTGCCGGTGCCGTTGGCCCCGGCGCGGTCCACCGGACTGGCCGTGCTGCCCTGACCGGCCGCGGTTTCGCCGCCCTGCTCGGCGGCGCCGTCGCTGCTCGACGCCGTCGAGGTCGGGTGCGTGGGTGTCATGGGTTCCCTGTGTGCCATGTGAGAAGCCCTCATCGTTGTCGGGATCACCAGCGGCGCTGGAAGCGGTTGCGGATGTAGATGGCGAGGCCGTTCATCGCCAGCAGGATCGCCAGGAGAACGATGATCGCCGCGGAGGCGACCGTCTTGAAGTCGGCCTGCGGGAGCTGGACCCAGTTGAAGATCTGGATCGGCAGGGTCGTGAAGCCACTGAGCAGGCCGTTGGGATCGTACGTGACGAACACGAGCCCACCGAGCAGCAGCAGGGGAGCGGCTTCGCCGATGGCACGCGACAAGGCGATGATGGTGCCGGTGGCGATGCCGGGCAGCGCGGCCGGAAGGGTCTGGCGCCACACGGTCTGCCACTCCGTCGCGCCCAGGGCGAGCGACCCTTCCTTGATCTCGGCGGGTACGGCGCGGAGCGCTTCGCGGGCCGTGATGATGATGACCGGCAGGATCAGCAGCGCGAGGGCGAGCGACCCGCCGATGACAATGTTCTTGTTGGCGACGCCCAGGACGGCGAGGAAGCCGAGCGCCAGCATGCCGTAGATGATCGACGGTACGGCGGCGAGGTTCGCGATGTTGAGCTCGAACAGCCGGTTGTACCACCGGTGCCGGTCGGCGAACTCCTCCAGGTGGATCGCGGCGGCGACGCCGAGCGGCACGGCCAGCAGGGCGCAGAAGCCCACGACCATGAGCGAACCCAGGACCGCGGCCCGTGCCCCAGCCCGCTCGGCGAACGACGACGTGTAGTTCGTGAACAGCGTCGCGTCGAGGCGGGGGAGCCCGTCGATGAGCGTCGTCATGATCAGGGTCAGCAGGAACGCGAAGGCGAAGAAGAGGCTCAGCCACAAGGCGACCAGGAACACCAGTGATTTCGCGCTCCGTTCACCGCCGCTGGCCCGGCCGAGCGCGGCACCACCAGCGGTTGTTGTGACAGCGGCCATCAGTACGCCTCCCGGAACCGTCGGACCAGGCTGATGCTGACGAGGTTCACCACCAGCGTCATGACGAAGAGCAGCAGGCCGACGGCGAAGAGGGTGTTGTACTCCACCGAGCCGACCCGGCTGTCACCGAGCGCCGCCTGGGCGATGAAACCAGTCATCGTCTGGCCGCCCTCGACCGGGTTGAGCAGCATCACCGGCTGCTGACCCGAAGCGATGGCGACGATCATCGTCTCGCCCACCGCACGGGAGATGCCGAGCACGACCGCGGCGACGATCCCGGACAGTGCGGCCGGGAAGACCACCCGGAGCGTCGTCTGCATCCGGTTGGCGCCGAGTGCGTACGAACCCTGCCGCATGCTGAGCGGCACGGCCGACATGGCGTCCTCGGACAGCGACGCCACCGTAGGGATGATCATGACGCCCATCACGAGCCCCGCGGAGAGCACGCTGAACGTCCCGAACGGCAGGCCGAGGATCTCGCGGAAGAAGATCCGGTTGACGAACTCGAGCGCGAAGAATCCGTACACCACGGTCGGAATTCCGGCGAGGACCTCGAGGATCGGCTTGAGGATCCGGCGCGCGCCCGCCGAGGCGTACTCACTGAGGTACATCGCGGCGCCGAGGCCGAACGGAATCGCCACGGCCAGCGCGATCACGGTCGCCCACACCGTCGCGGTGATGAGAGGCAGGACGCCGAAGCTCGGGTTGGAGAACCGCGGTGCCCACCTGGTGTCGGTGAGGAACTCGACGACCGAGACCTGGCCGAAGAACTCCACGGCGGGCACGAGCAACGACACCACGATCCCGACCGTGATCACGATCGACAGCGCCGCGGCACCGGCCAGGACGGCCTTGATGATCCGTTCGCCGTACCTCGGGCTCGAGGAACGCAACGGGGAAGAGTCGCCGCGGCGGGAGCGCGACCCGCGAGTCGCACCCCCACCGGCGGCTGTTGTTGTCGTCACGGTTGGACGATCCTCCGTGGCAGGGTGGATACCGGTACCAGCTGCGGCACGGGCCGGATGTCAGGCGCCACTGATCCCGGCGACCGCATCCTGCGCCGTGGTGCGCTGCTCGTCGTTGAGCGGGACGAACTTCGCCAGCTCGGTGATCTCCTCGTCGCTCTTGACGTAGAAGTCGACGAACGCCTTGACGTGTGGCTTGTCGGCGTACGCCTTCTTGGCGACGTAGATGAACAGCGGACGGCCCAGCGGGGCGTAGTCACCGGCCTGTGCGGTCTCGATCGAGGGCTCGACACATCCGCTGCCGCCGTCGATCTTCACGGCCTTCAGCTTGTCGGAGTTCTCCTCGAAGTACGAGAGACCGAAGTAACCCAGTGCGCTCTTGCTGCCCGCGACGCCCTGCACGAGCACGTTGTCGTCCTCGGAGGCGTTGTAGTCCGCCCGCGAGGCACCCTCCTCACCGTTGATCTCGTCGGTGAAGTAGTCGAAGGTGCCGGAGTCGGTGCCCGGGCCGTAGAGGTCGAGCTCCTCGGCCGGGAACTTCGGGTCGACCTGCTTCCAGGTGGTGACCTTCTTCTCGGCCTCAGGCGCCCACATCGTGTTGAGCTGCTCGACGGTCAGGCATTCGGCCCAGGTGTTCTCCGGGTTCACGACCACCGTGAGTGCGTCGTTGGCCACCTGCACCTCGGCGTACTCGATGCCGTTCTTCTCGCACTCCGCCTTCTCTTCGTCCTTGATCGGGCGGGACGCGTCGGAGATGTCGGTCTCGCCGGCGCAGAACTTCTTGAATCCGCCGCCGGTGCCGCTGGTGCCGACGGAGACGTTCACCCCCGACTCCTGCTCCTTGAAAAGCTCGCCCGCGGCCGCCGTCAGCGGCTGAACGGTCGACGACCCGTCCACGCGGACCTCTCCGGAGAGGGCGGAGCCTTGGCCGCCTTCGCCGGTCGTGGACTCGGATCCGGTGTTCTGCCCGCCGCAGCTGGCCAGCACCAGGGCGCCACCCAGAGCGGCAGCCGCGAATGCGGCGAACCGGTTGTGGTTCACGTTCTTGCCCTTGCCCTTCGGGTCAATGGAAATACGCGGTCACCACGGAACGTAGGCAGTACAGGTGAAACCGCTCCCCGGCTCGCGTGAACGAAGGGTGAACGTCGGCCGGCGGAACCGTGACGGCTGCGCGACGCTGTGGCGGACGTCACGTGAACTGCCGGTCCGGTGCGCTTGCCGGCGCGCCGGCTGTCGATGCCGCCGCCTCCTGCGCCGGCGGCGGCGGAGAACTGAAGTGATCACGCAGAGCGTGATCACTTCCCGTCTGGGTGCTCCATCGCGAATGGGGCGTTGTCGTGGAGGTGTACGACGACGAACTCGGCCGGGTCGAGGGGGATCGGGGTGACACCGAGCGCCTCGAAGATGGCCGGAAGCGTCGGCCGGTGCGTACACAGCAGCGTGGGCTCGCGCACCCGCCGCAGCCCGACCGCCGCCGCCCGCACCACGGTGTCCGGGGCCTCCTCGGCGAACGCCGGGTCGACGTCGACGCTGAGGCCGTGGCGGATGGCGTCGGGAAGAACGGTGTCCACGCACCGCCGCGCCGGCGATGACACCACGTGGCGGATGCCGTACGCATCGAGCGTGGGCCGGAGCTGCTCCGCCTCAACGATCCCCTCCGGGCTCAATGGACGGTCGGGGTCGGGGCCCGGCCAGCGGGCGCGCTCGATGGCGTGGGCGTGCCGGAGAACGACGAGGGTCTGTGTGGCCACGGGGCGCAGGTGGCCGAGGAGGGCGCGGTCGCGAGGGTGGGTGAGCTGGTGCGCCGCTTCGCGCCGCCCGAACCACGCGCAGGCGTCGACCTCACGGTTGGGTTGGAACGACGGGTTGGCCACGGCTCCGGCGGCTCGCGCGGTGCCAGCGGTGCCAGGGGCGGTGGCACCTGACGCTGCGGCGGCACCTGGGCGTGCGGAGGGTCCTGAGCGCGCGGCGGCACCTGAGGGGGTGGCCGAACCTGGGCGGGCGCTGTCGGAACGGGCCGTGTCTGGGCCTCTGCTCGAAGGGCCGGCGCGTGCGTGGGGGGCACCTGGGGCGGCCGGGCGTCCGGGGTCGTGGGGAGTGGCGGCCCAGTACCGCACCACCTTGTCCGACCCGTTCGCGAGCGGATAGTGGACGCTCGGCAGGACCGGACCGAGCCGCACGTGGACGCCGGTCTCCTCCCGTACCTCGCGGACTGCCGCACCCTGCGCGCGTTCACCGGGTTCGAGCTTGCCCTTGGGAAACGACCAGTCGTCGTACTTCGGCCGGTGGATGAGCAGCACCTCGACCTGCTCGTGGTCTCCCTGGCGCCAGACGACGGCTCCTGCCGCCTCGACCACGCGTCGGCCGCCGGACCCTGTCGTACGCCCTTCCATGGGTCAGCGCTCCTCGTCCAACCAATGGTGGTACCTCGGCCGGCCGGCTTCCCGCCACACGTCGCCGAACGACTCTCGGGCGACCCTGGCTGCAGCGCGTTCCTCCGCGTGGAGCACGCCGAGCCAGTACGCCACCCGCGCCGGGACCCGGCCGGAGGTCGCGAGCCGGGTGAGGGTGGCAGCGGCGACCACGGCGTCCTGGTGCTCCCCGAGCACGTCGGTGACCCGGGAAAGCTGGCCGGCCAGCCGCCTCGCGGGCTTGCCGAGCGCGGGTGCGCATGCCTCGGCGGCGTACCGCGCGCGCTTCGCGGTGATGCGTACCTCGTGCCACCGGGTGTCCGGCGCGTCCGCGTCGAGACCGCGGGCGGCCTTCTCCAGTCGTCCGTACGCCCGGCGCGCGAGCGGCGGCAGCACCTCCGCGCAGGGTTTCTTCGCGGCCTTCACCGTCGCGGGTGCGTCTGCGGCCTGGAGCAGCTGGTGGTGAAGAGCCAGGTAACGGTCGGTGTCGAGCACCGCCAGGCTCGCCCCGCGAGAGGTCGCGAGCTCGCGGCCGAGGCGCCGACGGAGGAACGTCTGGACCTCTTCCGTGGCCTCCGCGTCCGGTAGCCGCCCCGCCCGGTCGACCAGGCGGGCAAGCTGGACTTCGGCGTCGCGGGTCGGCGCGAAGCTGGTCGCCAGCCAACGCAGGTCGGTACGCAGCGCATCTTCCCAGCCGGTCACGAACAGGGGCCGGAACGCCCGAAGCCCGCTGCGCAGCCGGCGGGTCGCCACCCGCAGCTGGTGGACCGAGTCCTCGGCATCGAGGCGTACGCGGAGATCCTCGCGCCGCAGCGCCCGGGTGTACGTCGCGAGGTGCGCGCGCACGGCCGCGGCCGCCGGTGCGGCGGGAGACAGCGGTGGTACGGGCGGCACGGCCGGCGGGAGGTTGGCCGGGTCGCCGAGCACCCGGACGGCCTTGGACTCTGCGGCCGGCGGTTGAGCACCGGCGTCCGTCAGGTGGGTCGCCACGGCGTCGAGGAGACGCCGGCCTTCAGGCGTGGCCGCACCGTTGAGTTCCTCCAGCTCCAGCTCTCGGAACGCCCCGAGTGGAATGCCCGTCGCACGCGGGGGCCCCGGTGGTGACGCCGTTTCTGGATGCGGGATCCGTTCATCCAGATCGGCGGGGCCGACCGTCACGCGATCGTCGGCGAGTTCGGCGAGCTCGGCGCTGCCGGGTGTGAGGAGCGTCCGGCGGGTGCGTTCGGTACGGATCCGGCCCCGTGGGCCGACCTGCGCGCCGGCGAGGGCGACCCGGACCAGGCCGAGGAGCTCAGCGGGTGGCGCGCCCAGGTGGTCGCCGCGCCGCGCGGGCAGGCGTACCTCCGACCGCACCCGGGTGTCCGGCGCCGCACCTCCCCCCGCCGCGCTCGCCGCGCCCGTCACGCCTCCGCCGTCGGTGACGGCGGCCGGGAACTTCAGGTGCCAGCCCGCGTCCGGCCCACCGCTGCGGTGGCGCAGCACGATGCCGTCCCGCCACAACCGCAGGTCAGCGCTGTCGAGGTACGTGGTGACGAGGACGTCCGTCCCCTCCTCGCGCACGGTCACGACATCGCTCAGGTCGGGGACCGCGTACGCCTCGTCGACACCGAACTTCCGCTCGACCTCGGTCCCGGTCTCGACCCCTGAGCCTGCCCGCCCACGCGCCACGACTAGCGCCGCCGGAGCTTGGTGGCGATCAGATGGTCCTGCAGGTCCAGGAGCGGCGCACCGTCCGCGTCAACCCGATGTTGCCTCCAGCCACCGCCGTCGAGCACCCACGCCGCCGTACCCTCGTCGAACGCCAGATCCAACAGGTCGGTCAGCTCGTCCACATGGTCCGGCGCCACCACCTGGACGAGCGCCTCGACGCGACGGTCGAGGTTGCGGTGCATGAGGTCGGCCGAACCGGTCCAGACCTCCGGTGACCCACCGCCGGCGAACCAGAAGATCCGCGAGTGTTCGAGAAACCGGCCGAGGATACTTCGCACCCGTACCGTCTCCGACAGCCCAGGTACTCCGGGTTTCAGCGCACAGATCCCACGAATCAGCAGGTCGATGGGCACACCGGCGCGGGAGGCGTGGTAGAGCGCGTCGATCACCGCCTCGTCCACCAGCGAGTTGGCCTTGATCCGGATCCGTGCCGGACGTCCGGCCCGCTGGTGGTCGACCTCCGCCGTGATCCGATCGATCAGCCCGTCCCGGATCGTCCGCGGCGCCACGAGCAGCCGGCGGTACTCGGTTGTCAGGGCGTAACCCGACAGGTGGTTGAACAGCGCGTTCAGGTCGGTGGTGAGCACCGGGTCGGAGCTGAGCAGCCCGAGGTCCTCGTAGAGCCGCGCCGTCTTCGGGTTGTAGTTGCCGGTGCCGATGTGCGCGTAGCGGCGGATGCCGTCGGGTTCGTCGCGTACGACCAACGACAGCTTGCAGTGCGTCTTCAGCCCGATGAAGCCGTAGACCACGTGGCAGCCGGACTGCTCCAGTTTGCGCGCCCAGCGGATGTTCGCCTCCTCGTCGAACCGCGCCTTGATCTCGACCACCACCAGGACCTGCCGGCCCGCCTCGGCGGCGTCGATCAGCGCGTCGACGATCGGCGACTCCTCGTTGGTGCGGTAGAGAGTCTGCTTGATCGCGAGCACCTGCGGGTCGGTCGCGGCCTGCTCGATGAACCGCAGGACGCTGGTGGAGAACGAGTCGTACGGATGGTGCAGCAGCACCTCGTGCTGGCGGACGGCGGCGAAGATGTCCGGCGGGTGGGAGCTCTCGACCTCCGCGAGGTCGCGGTGGGTGGCGGGGACGAACGCGGCGTACTTCAGCTCGGCCCGGTCGAGGTCGGCGATCGTGGAGAGGCCCGTGAGATCGAGCGGCCCGGTGAGGTGGCAGACCTCCGCACGACTGACCCCGAGCTCGGAGACCAGCAGATCCAGGACGTGCGGATCGATCGAGGCCTCGACCTCCAGCCGGACCGGAGGGCCGAACCGCCGCCGCATCAGCTCCCGCTCCAACGCCTGCAGGAGGTTCTCGGCGTCGTCCTCCTCCACCTCGAGGTCCTCGTTGCGGGTCACCCGGAACGTGTGGTGCTGCAGGATCTCCATGCCGGGGAACAGCTGGTCGAGATGGGCCGCGATGACATCCTCGAGCGGGACGAAGCGACCGTCGTCGACGGGCACGAAACGGGGCAGGATCTGCGGGACCTTCACCCTCGCGAAGTGCTCCGTGCCGGTCTGTGGATTGCGTACGACGACCGCGAGGTTCAGTGAAAGGCCCGAAATATAGGGGAACGGATGGGCCGGGTCGACTGCGAGCGGCGTCAGGACCGGAAAGACGCGCGCGCCGAAGAGGTCGTGCATGCGCTTCTGCGCGGACTCGTCGAGATCGGCCCAGCGCAGGATCTGGATGCGCTGGCCGGCCAGCTGCGGGTGTACCTGATCGTGGAAGCAGGACGCGTGGCGGATCATCAGCTCCTGCGTATGGGTCCAGATCGCCTCCAGCACCTCGCGGGGGAGGAGCCCGGACGCGGCGCGGACCGCGACACCGGCCGCCATCCGGCGCTTCAGGCCGGCCACCCGCACCATGAAGAACTCGTCGAGGTTGGCCGCGAAGATCGCGAGGAAGCGGACCCGTTCGAGCAGCGGGATCCGGGGGTCCTCGGCGAGTTCGAGCACCCGGGTGTTGAAGTGCAGCCAGGACAGTTCCCGGTCGAGGAACCGGTCGGCGGGAAGGTCGCCCCCGGACACGTCGTACGGCGGTTCGATGTCGTACTCGGCGACCTCGGGGCGGATCAGCTGCGAACTCACACTGCCATCGTGACACCGCTGTGTGAACGCGGGGTAGCTCGCGACCGGGATCTCCCGGTCAGTCCGGTTCCGGCGGCCCGGTTCCGGCGGCCCGGTTCCGGCGGCCCGGTTCCGGCGGCCCGGTTCCGGCGGCCCGGTTCCGGCGGCCCGGTTCCGGCGGCTCGGTTCCGGCGGCCGGTCAGTCCGGTTCCGGCGGCCGGGCGGCCCGGTTCGGCGGCTGGGCGGTCGGCGCTGATCAGGGGTGCCGGTACATCACGTCGGTGGCCTCGTGGGCGAACCCGAGCCTGGTGTAGAGGCCGACAGCCGGGCCGTTGTCGGCCTCGACGTACAGCATGACGGTCCGCAGGCCGCGGTCGCGCAGATACCTGAGCCCGGCGACCGCGAGGGCCTTGGCGAGTCCGGCGCCCTGCGCCTCCGGCGCGACGCCGAGGACATAGATCTCGCCCACCGGGCCAGGCCCGTCGCCGCGTACCTCCCCTTCGTGCACCTTCGTCCAGTGGAACCCGACCAGCTGACCCGGCCGGTCGTCGCGTTCGGCCACGAAGAAGCCCGCCGGGTCGAACCATGCCGCGCCCAGCCGTGCGTCGAGATCCGTCCGTGTCCACCGGCCCTGTTCCGGATGCTGCGCGAACGCCGCCGCGTTGAGGGCGAGCCAGGCGTCGTCGTCGTGGCCCGGGCGGAATGTCCGGATCGTGACGCCCGCCGGAGAGGGTCCGTCGGGGAGCGGCGGCGCATCGGGACCAGCCAGCGGGCGCCGAAGCCAGGCGAGTTCGCGGACGGGTACGAACCCGGTCGCCGCGGCGAGTCGTTCGGCCCCGGGGTGTGGACCGTGGGCCCACATCTGGACTGCACGTCCGGCGGCGTGCTCGAGCAACCGGTCGAGGAGCAGGCGGCCGAGGCCACGGCGGCGGTGGTCGGGGTGGACCACGAGGTCGGCGGCCGCGTCGGGCGTCGGGGCGGTGCCGGCTGCTGGGGCGGTGCCGGTCCCTGGACTGTCGTCGCGTCCGGGCCCGGTGGAGAGCGTGGCGTCAGGATCGGCAGCACGTTCGAGTCGGGCGTACCCCGTGATCAGTCGCCGGTCGCCCGTCAGCAGATGGGTGGATCCTGGTGCGCCCAGGTGCAGCGAGGCCTGTTCGTCGAGGGCGCGGACCCCGTCGACGCGGGCGGCGGCCGCCACCAGGCTCTCGACGCCGGCGAGTTCGCCGGGAGCGAGTTGACCGGTGACGCGTACGACATCCGGCGATTCACTCATTCCCCCACCGTACGGCTGGTCGTGCCGAAGATCGCCGTCCTGCCTGGCCCTGGTTTGTGGACGAACGCCGCCAACCGGGCGCCAGCGTCGGTACCGTACGGCGTGCGGTGATCGAATGCGACGCCGCCATCAGCGTTCTGGCGAAGGGAGGCGGAGGGCCGCATGGCGCGGAGGGGATCGGCTGGTGGACGTGGGATCCGTGCCGTGGCGGGAGTCGCAGCTGTCGGGTTCGCGGCGGTCGGGATCGGCGTACTCGGGACCGCCCCGGCGGCCGGCGCGGCTACCGATGGCGGTCGGGCCGACTTCACGCTGACGGTCCTGCACACCAACGACGACGAGTCGCAGCTGCTCGGTGTCGACGGCGACACCAACGGCAACGGCACGATCGAACCCGACGAGGAACGCGCCTACGGCGGCGCGGCGCGCTACGCGACCCAGTGGGACCGCCTGCGCGAACAGGCGCGGCTCGGGCCGGCCGACCTGCGGGGTGGTCGACGTGGACTCCTCACCCTCTCCGGTGGCGACAACCTCCTCGCCGGACCGGAGTTCTCGGCGAGTCTCGAGCAGGGCCCACCCTTCTACGACGCCCTCGCCATCCGGCGGCTGGGCCTCGACGTGTCGGCGATCGGCAACCACGAGTTCGACTTCGGTCCGGACGTCCTCGCGGACTTCATGGAGGGGTTCGACGACCGGTTGCCGTTCGTGTCGGCCAACCTCGACGTGAGTGCCGAACCCAGGCTGCAGGAGTACGCCGACAAGCGCGTCATCCGTACGTCGACAATCGTGCGTACGGCCGGTGAGCGGGTCGGCGTCATCGGCCTCACGACGCCGGAGCTGCCGACGATCTCCAGCCCGCGCGGCGTGAAGGTGCTGACCGACCTCGCCGGTATCGCGAACGCCGAGGCGCGCGAGCTGACTCAGCAGGGCGTCGACACGATCCTGCTCGTGAGCCACCTGCAGGACATCGACAACGAGTTGGCGCTGGTGCCGCAACTGCGCGGCGTCGATGTCGTGGTGGGCGCGGGAGGTGGCGAGATCCTCGCCGACGAGGGCGACGCGCTGATCCCGGGCGACGAGGCCGAACGTGGCTACCCCCTGTGGGCGGACGACGCCGACGGCCGGCAGGTGCCAGTGGTGACGACGACGGGCAACTACAAGTACGTCGGGCAGTTGGTGCTCCGCTTCGATCGCGCCGGTCGGCTGCTGGGAGTCGACGAGGAACGGAGCCTGCCGGTGCGCGTCTCCGGTGCCGGCGACGATGCCGTACGCAAGGACGGCTGGACCCTCGCCCGTGTCGAGGAGCCGGTTGCCGCGCACGTCGCCGCGCTGGAGGAGGCGGTCGTGGCGCAGAGCGAGGTCGGGCTCGATGGCGTCCGCGACCACGTACGCAGCGGCGAGACCAACCTCGGCAACCTCCTCGCCGACGCGCTGGTGTGGGCAGGTGCACAGCAGTCGGCGGAGTACGGCGTGCCAGAGCCGGTCGTCGGCATCCAGAACGGCGGCGGCATCCGCAACGACGCACTCATTCCGGCCGGTGACGTGACCGCGCTGGACACCTACGACGTGGCGCCGTTCGCCAACTTCGTCGCCGTGGTGCCGGAGGTGCCGCGGGACACGCTGCGTCAGCTGCTGGAGCGTGGGGTCGCGGGTCTGCCCTCGGCGGCCGGTGCGTTCACCCAGGTGTCGGGACTGTCATTCACCTACGACGTGGCCCGGCAGGCCCAGGTCGTCGACGAGAGCACCGGCGAGATCGTCACGCCCGGGGAGCGGGTGCGCCAGCTCGTGCTCGACGACGGGACGGTCCTGGTCGAGGACGGTCAGGTGGTCGACGGACCGGCGATCCCGCTGGCGACAAACGACTTCTCGGCGCGAGGCGGTGATGCGTACCCGCTGAAGGGTCTCGACTTCACGCCCGTCGGTACGACGTACCAGCAGGCGCTGCAGGAGTACCTCGAGGCCGGGTTGTCCGGCAAGGTCCTCGCGGCCGACTACCCCGAAGGCGGCGAAGGCCGAATCACCCCAACCAGCTGAGCGAGTCTCCACCGAACGAAAAGGGCGGCGCCGCAGCCCTCCGCCCCGTCCATGCTCAACTGCGCGCAGTCGCGTCGTTGCTCCACTTGCCTTCGGCGTGGCGGGAGACGGTCTGTTCCAACTCGTAGCTGGTGGCCTTCCAGGTATCCATTCGGCCGAGCAGTACGGCGCCGGGATCATCTACCCATGCCGGGTACATGAACTTCTGCTTGGGCCGGCCCGCCTCTTGCGATATCCAGATCGCCAGCCACTCGTGGGATCCGTAGCGTACGAGCCCGACTCGCTCGATCTGGTTCCAGGAGTAGGCCACCTGGTGGCGCCGCCCTGAAACCCGCAAGCCGCGACCGTCGAGGCGGAGCTGGATGCGATCGACCAAAATGATCACGCACATCCAGGCGAGAGTGGCAGGAAGGAGGAGGACAAGAAGCGTGAGGATGTGGAGTCCACCGAGCCAAACCGTGATCCCTACGCCCCCAACGCCAGCGACCATGAGTCCCGCGGCCGCAGCCAAGCGTGGGACCAGTAGGTCTGAGCCGATCGTCGTCGCGCCCATGAACCAATCCTGGCAGGCCCCCGAAACGTACCATCTCTAGGCAATCGAGACTTACTGTGAGTAAGCGCAAGCCTGTGGGTAAGTTGGGACCATCCGGACCCACCTTAGCTACCGTTGGGATGGCCGGGCCGCGAGAGCTGCGGACACAGCAGTTCAGGATGGGGGCGACTCAGAGTCGTGGTTCGCCCTGCGTTGTGGAGCTGGCTGCCTGGGGTCCTGGGAAGGCTCCGGGCCCGCAGCCTTGGCGCTCACAGACGCCAGCGCGGTCAATGCGCACGATCCAACCCGTCACCGGTTCCAGTTGCGCCGGATACCCCGTTAGGGCAGACGACCGTTCGGGCTCAAGGCGAACGTCGCGAAGCCCGTCAGTCGCCAGCGGAGTCGTGGGTGAGAGTGCGGGCGTCGTCGGGAACCCGCGAGTCAGCCAACCGGGGCGCGGAAGCGGCGGCATCGCTGGCGTCCGACTCGTCCTCGGGTACGTCCTGGGCGATCTGCTGCGCGACGAAGCGGTAGCCGACGTTGCGGACAGTGCCGATCAGCGCTTCGTACTCCGGCCCGAGCTTCGCTCGCAGTCGCCGCACGTGGACGTCGACGGTCCGCGTACCACCGAAGTAGTCGTAGCCCCAGACCTCCTGCAGCAGTTGCTGCCGGGTGAAGACCCGCCCTGGGTGCTGGGCGAGGAACTTCAGGAGCTCGAACTCCTTGAACGTCAGGTCGAGCGTGCGCCCGCCGAGTCGGGAGGTGTAGGTGTCCTCGTCGATCACCAGTTCACCGCGCCGGATCACGTGGGGCCGGTCCTGCTCGGCGGACTTCAGCGCGAGCCGCCCGATGCCGACCCGCAGCCGGGCGTCGACCTCGGCGGGGCCGGCGTTGTGGAGGAGTACGTCGTCCATGCCCCAGTCGGCGTTCACCGCGGCGAGACCGCCTTCGGTGACGATGATGAGGAGGGGAACGTCGATTCCGGTCGTACGAATGACCCGGGTCAGGCTGCGCGCCTGGACGAGTTCGGAGCGGGCGTCGACGAGTACCGCGTCAGCCGGGCCGACGTCGAGCAGCGCACTCGCCTCCGCCGGGGCGACCCGGACGTGATGGGCGAGAAGTCCGAGTGCGGGCACGATTTCGGCGGACGGCTGCAGCGCGTTCGTCAGCAAGAGAAGTGTGCTCACCGGGGCGTCTCCCTGCTGATGAGGGACCTGGAACCCGATGACGGCGATGTCGCCCAGGTCCGCCGGTTGGAGGCAGGATATCCCACGTGTCCCACGAGGTGACGGTCACTGTTCGTTATTGGGCGGCGGCGAAGGAAGCGTCCGGGCTGGCTGAGGAGCAGGTCAGCGCGGTGACGCTCGCCGACGTTCTCGCCGACGTACGCTCCCGGCACGCCGATCGGCCCCGGTTCGCGCAGGTTCTCCAGCTCTGTTCCGTACTGGTCGACGGTGACCCGGTGGGTGCCCGCGACCCGGCTGCGGTGACCCTGACGGCCGGTGCGCGGATCGAGGTCCTCCCGCCGTACGCCGGCGGCTAGGTGGTGCGGTTCACGAGGTCGGTGACGGACTCCGCTTGATCAGGAAGCGGGGGCGGGGCGGCCCGGACCGATGTTCGCCGCCCGGTGATCATTCCGGTGCACCGTCACGGGGTTTCGTGCGACCATCACCCCCGTGCCGAATGAACCTCCGCAGCGTCCCACACGTGAAATGGGTGTGGGGTCGGCGGTGTCACGCGGTGAGACCACCGACGACGAGTTGATCCGCGCGCTCTACGCCGAGCACGCGGGTGCGCTCTTCGGCTACGTCCTGCGGCTGGTACGAGGAGACCGTCAGCGGGCCGAAGACGTCGTACAGGAAACACTGTTCCGCGCCTGGCGGCACCCGGAGTCACTCGACCCGGCCCGCGGTCCGCAACGAGTGTGGCTGGCGACCGTCGCCCGCAACATCGTGGTCGACGGTGAACGGGCACGCCGCGCCCGCCCGCCGGAGGTCGGCGAGGAGGCTCTGCGGGTCGTTCCCACCGCTGAGAACGACATCGATCGGGCGATGCTGTCCTGGGAGGTCATCGAGGTGCTGGCGGAGCTCGCGCCGCACCATCGGCACGTGCTGGTGGAGGTCTACTACCGCGGTCACTCGGTCGCCGAGGCCGCGGCGAACCTCGGCGTACCCCCAGGCACGGTCAAGAGTCGCACCTACTACGCACTGAGGCAGCTCAAGCTCCTGCTCGAGGAGCGCGGTATCACCCCGGAGGTAGCGCTATGAACTGCGCGGAAGCCCGCGCGGCGCTTGGCGTCGACGTCCTCGGGGCACTCGATCCGGCCGAGTCGACGGAGCTGCGCGAACACCTCGCCGGCTGCCCTGACTGCCAGGCCGCACAGGCGGAGCTCGCCGACGTACCCACCCTGCTGGGCCTTGTCAGTGCCGACGAGGTGATCGACGGCTTCCCGCACCCGGACGAACGCGGCCTCGAACGGCTCCAGGAGCGGGTGCGCGCCGAACGCGGGCGCGAACGCCGCGGCCGTTGGCGTACCGCCCTCGTTGCCGCCGCCCTGGTCGCCATCGCCGTCGGTGGCGGAGGTTGGGCGGTCGGGCGCTGGGTCACTCCGCACCAACCTGTCGCGCTCCCCACGCCGTCGGCTCAGCCGACGACGCCATCGGCGTCCGCGCAGCCGACCACGCCGTCGCCTGGACCCTCCTCTGCGACGCCGCACCTGACCGCGCCGCCGGTGGAGTGGTCGGCCGTCGATCCCGACTCGAACGTCAACGCCGTCGTCACGATGAACCCCGTCGCGTGGGGTACGAAGGTCGACATCGTGCTGACCGGCGTCAAGAAGGGTGACGTCTGCTCGCTCGTCGTCTACGACGCGTCGGGCAACCGGTGGGACGGCGGCAGCTGGAAGGTGGCGTACGACAAGGGCGTCCGGTGGAGCGGAGGGGTCGCGGTGTCGGCGGACCAGGTGTCCCGGATCGAGATCTTCGCGCCCGGCTACGAGTCGATCGTCAAGCTCGAAGGCTGAACGGCCCGCCCCAGCGCTACCTGGGACGGTTCGCCAGGTACTTCCCGCTCTGGCGTATTCGTCCGGCCTCGTACTCTGGATCCATGACCACTGGACTCGCCGCCCTTGTCGTCGCCCTCACCGTTGCGACGGTGCTGGGTGTGGCGAAGCGGCGGTACGACGGCCGCTTCCGGGACGCCGGACCGTCCCCGCGCGCGGACGCCAGTGCCCCCGCGCCGCCGGCCGACGGCGTCGTCGAGGTGCTGACCGCGGCCGACGTGGGCGACGAGCTCGGCGAACGGGCGACCCTCGTGCAGTTCTCCTCGGCGTTCTGCGCGCCGTGCCGCGCCACCCGGGCGCTCCTGCGCGACGTGGCCGGCAAGGAGCAGGGCGTGGCCTACGTCGAGGTCGACGCCGAGTCCCAGCTGGACCTGGTTCGACGCCTGCGCATCATGCGTACTCCCACGGTCTTCGTCCTCGACGCCGACGGCAAGGTCGTCGTCCGGGCGTCGGGACAGCCCAGGCGACCGGACGTTCTGGCGGCCCTGCTGCGCGCCACCGGCCAGCGGGTGACCTGAGCCATCGTGTCAAGACTGTCCGGCGCGATGCCGGCAGGCGTACCCTCCTCTCGGGCGAAGCGTCGCTGACACCACCCGCGATTCGGCTGGTGAGAGGCCGGTGGCACTGTTGCCGAGTCCGCTTCGAGGGGTATAAGACCCCCATCGGAAGGTGTGTAGGTCCGGAAAAGGTCGGGTTACCCCCGATTTCGGCAGATGTCACCCCCGCGACACCATCGCGGAGGGGGGCCATGCCAGGCTTACCGCCGGAGTCGAGCTTGCTCCAGTCCGTGCATGACCGAAGTGCGCCATCTTGACGCTCACGAATGGTGTGCTGAGGATGAACCGCTGGCCGACACGAGGAGCCGGTCCATGGACCTCCGCCAACTGCTTGGGCGATGCCGCATCCGTCGCGGCGCCGGTATGGGAGGCGTCGCACCCGTGATCCCGCTCGACCCGGCACTCGTCGCGCGTACGGACCGGCCGACCCTGCGGGTCGCCCACTTCTCCGATACGTGGCTGCCGCGTCGCGACGGGATCGTGACCGCTCTGCAGACGCTGACCGCGGCGATGTCCGACCAGGGGCACGCGAGCCTGCTCGTGGTGCCGAGGCACCCTGACCAGCTGGCCACCGGTGACGTCGAGCTCTTCCGGCTGCCGTCGGTGCCCTGTGGCGTCGCGCAGTACCGCGTCGCGGCCTGGCCGCGCAGCAAGCACGTCGAGCGGGTGGCCCACTGGCTGCCGCACGTGGTCCACGTCCACACGCCCGGGCCGGTCGGGCTGCTGGGCATCCTCGCCGCCCGGCAGCTGGGGCTGCCGCTGGTGGAGACCTACCACACCGATCTTCGGGCGTACGCCGATGCCTACCGGTTGCCCTCGCGGGTCCTGTCAGGGATCGCGCGTTGCGCGGCCCGCCGGCTGGGCAGCCCGAAGCCGGACATTCCCCGCGGGGGCACGCGCACCGAACGTCGCAACGCGGTCGTCGACGCCTGCACCGATCTGCTGCTCGCCGACGCCGACGCCGTACTCGTCCCGACGCCGGCGATCCTGACCCGCTGCCGGCTGCCCGTCGAGGACGCCCGCATCTATCTGGCCCCCGCGGGGGTGTCGTTGCCGCGCGTCCCGCCCGGTTCGGGCGAGGAGTTCCGTCGCCGACACGGCATCCACGCCGACGAGCAGGTCGTGTTGTTCGTCGGCCGGGTCAACCACGAGAAGGGCATCGACCTGCTCGCCGAGGCATTCGGCCGGCTCGCCGGCGTCGTACCCTCCGCCCGCCTGGTCCTCGTCGGTGCGGTCTACGAGCCCCGCTGGGTGCACAAGTTGCTCGACCAGGCCGGCATCGTCGGCCGTACGATCCTCACCGGCCAGCTTCCGCCCGACCAGGTGGCCCAGGCCTACGCCGCGGCGGACGTGTTCGCGTTCCCGTCCCTCACCGACACGCAGGGGCTGGTCGTGCAGGAGGCGGCCCTCGCCGGGCTGCCCACGGTTCTGGCCGACGAGGCGCTGTACGGCAGTGGGCCGCTCGCCGGCACCGGAGTCTTCGGGACCACCGACGCGATGCGGTACGCCGAGGCGATGGAGGACCTGCTCACCGACCCTGACCACCGCAAGCAGGTGGGCGACGACGCGCGCCGGCGGGCCGAGCAGAACACCCCGGCGGAGTACGCCCAACGGATGGCCGCGATCTACGGGCAGGCCGTGCGCCGGGCCGCGTCGGCGACCCGCCTCTCGCGACAGCGCCGACGTGGGCCGTTCCGTTCCCGCCGGCTGATCGCCTGACCCGCCGGTTTGCCGTACTGCTGGAAGGCGGCGCCAGTTCGCTGAAGGGGTTGCTTCGGTGGCTGGGTTGCGGTGCTGCGGGCACTTTGGCCGTCTCATTGCCTGATGCGGCTGCCCATTATGCGAGACGGCCGTGACAGTAGTGGCAACGGTCCGTAGCCTGAACAGCGTGTTGCGTACGACTTTGTTGACCAAACGACGTGCCGTGGATCATTGCCGCACGTCGACCTGTCTGTGTCGTACGTCCTGATCGGACGGCGTTAGTCCGTTTCTGCCCCGCATCCGTCGGATGCGTCGAGCGTTCGCAGAGTGGCGCCGTCCTGAGCGGGATCCCCGCGTGGATTCTCCGCTCCCTCATCCCGGCCTCCGCCTCGCCACAGGAGCGTTGTAGCCATGTCGGATTCGGACCAGAGACCTCAGCCGTCGCCCATGTCAACGACAGCGTCAACCCCGCACGGGTCGACCGGCCAGCCGGGCGCGATCCTCGACCCGCGCGGGCTCCGGTTCGCCGCCGCTGTTACCGCGGTGGTCCTGGCGATCGTCCTCGTCACGGACAGTTCCTGGCTCCTGGCCCTCCAGGCGGTCGTCTTCGCGGTGGGCGTGGCGTTCGGGCTGCGGCGGTCTCCGTACGGACTGATCTTCGCGCGGCTCGTCCGGCCCCGGCTGGGCCCACCGGGCGAACTGGAGGCGGAGGCGCCACCGCGGTTCGCCCAGGGTGTCGGGCTGGCGTTCGCCGTCCTGGGCATCGTGGGCTACCTGTCCGGAGCGACGACACTGGGCGCCGTCGCCACCGGTCTCGCACTCATCGCCGCGTTCCTCAACGCGGCATTCGGGCTCTGCCTCGGCTGCGAGGCATACCTGCTCGGTCGTCGCGCCCTGTCGGCACTCACTCACCAATCACCAAGCAAGGAGGCTTCCGCATGAGCCGTGACACGTCCCTGGTTTCCGCCGACTGGGTGGAAGAACACCTGGACGATCCGAAGGTCGTCCTCGTCGAGGTCGACGAGGACACCAGCGCCTACGACAAGGGCCACATCTCCGGCGCGATCAAGCTGGACTGGAAGGAGGATCTGCAGGACCACGTCCGTCGCGACTTCGTGGGCAAGGAGCAGTTCGAGAAGCTGCTGTCCGAGCGCGGTATCGCCAATGACCAGACGGTCGTGCTGTACGGCGGGAACAACAACTGGTTCGCCGCCTATGCGTACTGGTACTTCAAGCTCTACGGCCACGCCGACGTCAAGCTGCTCGACGGCGGCCGGAAGAAGTGGGAGCTCGACAGCCGGGCACTCGTCGAGGAGGCGCCGTCGCGGGCGGCCACGCAGTACGTCGCGAAGGACCCCGACCTGGCGATCCGGGCGTTCCGTGACGAGGTGGTCGACGCCATCGGGCAGCGCAACCTGGTCGACGTGCGGTCGCCGGACGAGTACACCGGCAAGCTGCTCGCCCCGGCGCACCTGCCGCAGGAGCAGGCGCAGCGGGCCGGCCACATCCCGACCGCGGTGAACGTGCCGTGGAGCAAGGCGGCCAACGAGGACGGCACGTTCAGGTCCGACGACGAGCTGAAGGAGATCTACGGCGAGGCCGGTGTCGACTTCGGCAAGGACACCATCGCCTACTGCCGGATCGGCGAGCGCAGCTCGCACACCTGGTTCGTGCTGCACGAGCTGCTCGGCCAGGCCAACGTGAAGAACTACGACGGAAGCTGGACGGAGTACGGCTCGCTGGTCGGCGTGCCCGTCTCGCTCGGCGACCAGCCTGGGGAGGCGTCATGAGTGCAGGTGACGGTTGCGGCGCGCCGGTCGGTGGCGCCGCGCTGGCCGGAGTCGACCTGGCCAAGGAGGCGGTGATCCAGGGCGTCGTGCGGCGTGACGCGCAGCCCGTCAAGGGGGCGTACGTACGCCTGCTCGACGGGTCGGGCGAGTTCACCGCCGAGGTGCCCACCGGCGACGACGGCGTGTTCCGGTTCTTCGCCGCGCCGGGCACGTGGACGGTGCGGGCGCTCGCGCCGAAGAGCGCGACCGCCGAGGGTTCGGTGGAAGCGAAGCTCGGCACGGTCGCCGAGGTGGAGCTGGCCCTCACCGCCTCCGCCTGACGGTCCAGAGCGGCAAAGTTGTCGGAGGTTTGTCGGGGCTCTACCCCGAGGAACCTCCGACAACGTGCGCCTGCATGGTTGCTCCCCGGTCCCCGACCTACGCGGGTGCTGCCACCGCAAGCCCGGTAGAGCCGGCGGCGTCGCCCAGGCGTTTGTCGTAGGTCAGGAAGGCGTCGAGCTCACGCGCGATCGTGGCAGCGGTGGCCAGGTGCAGCGCGTCGAGGGTCCGAAGTTGTGGCGTTCCGACACTCGCGGCGTCGATCACGATGTCGCTCGACATCGGCACGGTCATGATGCGCTGGAACAACGCGACCGCGCGTGGCAGCAGGGCTGGCTGGTGGCGAGTGACGGCGCGGACGAGCTCGGGATACAGCAGCACCGACGACACGAGGGGCGTGGTCAGTCGTTCGGCGAGATAGAGGGTGAGGGCAGCGGACTCGGCCTCGGTGTGGACGAGCTTTGCCGCGGCGGAGGTGTCCAGGTAGATCACTCGTCGCCCGCTGCCCGGTCGCGTTCGGCGACGATCTCGGCAGAAAGACTGGACCCGTCCTCGCTCAGCTCTGGCATCGGCAACAGGTCGAGGATCGTTCCTGGAACTGCCTGGGGCGTGAGGCGGCCCTCGGCGATCCATCGGTCGATGGTCGGGTTACCGGTGACGGTCGGTGGCGGCGGGGTCAGAAATGCCACGATCTTTCCGCGCTCGGTGATGGGCAGGGTATGACCTGCTTTGACCCGACGAAGAACCGCTGTGGTCCGCTGGTTCAGCTCCGTGACCGTGACCGTAGCGTCCGAGTCGGACGGTTGCGCGCTCATGACAGCAGTCTACTAGGTATCTACTAGGTCGGCCGGCTGCCAGGCGAGAAGTGTTCGTCACACCAGCTCAGGATGGTCGCGGAACCACGCGATCGTCCGCCGGAGGCCGTCCTCCACGGTGATCTTGGGCTCCCATCCCAGCAGCTGTTGGGCCTGGGAGATGTCGGGTTGCCTGATCCGCGGGTCGTCCTCCGGGCGAGGTACGAACGCGATGTCGGACGCCGACCCGGCGAGTTCGAGGATCCACCGTGCCAGCGCGAGGACGGAGAGCTCATGGGGGTTGCCGAGGTTCAGCGGTCCGGCGTGGGTCGAGTGCAGCATCGAGACGATGCCCGTCACCATGTCGTCGACGTAGCAGATGGACCGGGTCTGGCTCCCGTCACCGGCGACGGTCAGCGGCTCGCCGCGCACCGCCTGCCGGATGAAGGTCGGGATCGCGCGGCCGTCGTTCGGGCGTAGTCGCGGGCCGAACGTGTTGAAGATCCGGACGATCGCCGTGTCGAGGCCGTGGGTCGCACGGTAGGCCACGGTGAGGGCCTCGGCGAACCGCTTGGCCTCGTCGTAGACGCCACGCGGGCCGACCGGATTGACGTTGCCCCAGTACTCCTCGCGCTGCGGATGCTCGAGCGGGTCGCCATAGACCTCGGAGGTGGACGCGAGAACGAACCGCGCCCCCTTGTCGCGGGCGAGACCCAACGCGTGCAGGGTTCCGACCGAACCCACCTTCAGCGTGTGGATGGGCAGGTGGAGGTAGTCGACGGGAGAGGCCGGTGACGCGAAGTGCAGGACGGCGTCCACCGGACCGGGCACGTGGATGAAGTCGCTCACATCGCAGCGGACGAGCCGGAAACCGTCCCGCTCGATCAGCTGAGCCACATTGTCGGGGCGTCCGGTGAGGAAGTTGTCGAGGCAGATGACCTCGAACCCTTCGTCCAACAGCCGCTCACACAGGTGGCTGCCGAGGAAACCGGCGCCACCGGTGACGACAGCCCGATGCGCCATCGTGTGTGCCACCCCTCTCCGGCGGATGCCTTCGCCGACGATACGCCGTCCGGACCCGCCTTCCGGGGGTGAGCTCTGCGCCGTCGGCCCCGCAGTGCCCGGTCGGCCCCGCAGTGCCCGGTCGGCCGCGCAGGCCCCAGTCGTGCGTACCCAGGCATGTCGTCGTACGCAATGCGCACCGTCACACACCGAAGCGCGTCCACCTGACTGGCGTCTCCGGAGGGTTTACGGTGTTTCCTACCACCTTGACCGATCGGTGCCGCGACCTCGACGATGATCCGGCCGTGCACGGGGTGGGCAACCCGACCACCACATCGCACGTCGGACGAGTACGAACGTTGGGGGACATCGCAGCGGAATGGCGATACTGAAGGAGCCGGGCGCACGTCTCGGCGACGGGGACGTGGCGGGTGACGCCGCCCACCGGCCACCGCCGCGTGGCATGGCGGCACGCGGCATGCGCTGGTTCGCACTCGCCGTCGCGGTCCTCGACCTCGGACTCATCGGCGCCGCGACGCTCGCGGCTACGCTCGTACGCTTCAGGGTCGTCGAGACCGAGATCGCAGGTGCGTGGCGCGGAGCCAACCTCGGCGGTGTTCCCTACACGTTCGTCGCCCTCGCGCTGACCGGCGCCTGGGTAGGTGTCTTGGCCGTCCGCGGCGGTTATTCGCCCCGCACGTTCGGGTCGGGCACCGACGAGTACAAGCTCGTCCTCTCGAGCAGCGTGCTGGCGGCCGGCCTGGTGGCGATCGTGTGCTACCTCGGCAAGATCGAGTTGTCCCGTGGGTTTCTCGCGACGGCGTTCCCCTTCGGCACCATGGTCGTGCTGCTCGGCAGATTCGGCGCACGCAAGGTGCTCCATGCGCTCCATCGCCGGGACCGCCTCGTCCATCGCGTACTCCTCGTCGGCATGCCGGCCGGTGTGGCCGAACTCCTCGAGGTCATCAAGCGGGAGCCGCACATGGGTTTCGCCGTGGTCGGCGCCTGCCTTCCGCGGTTGTCGAAGGATCCCGGCGACGAGGTGGCTGACCAGGGTCTGCCGATCCTGGGCTACCTCGACGAGGTACGGGAGGCCGTCGAACGCGGCGGCATCGACACGGTGGTCGTGAGTGCGCTCCCCGGGCGGTCGTCCCGGCTGCTACGCCGGCTGTCGTGGTCGCTGGAGGGCTCCGGTGTCGATCTCGTCGTCGTACCCAGCCTGACCGACGTCGCCGGGCCTCGCATCCACGTCAGGCCGGTTGCCGGTCTGCCACTGCTGCACGTGGAGGAGCCCGAGTTCAAGGGTGCCCGCCGGATCGTCAAGAACATTTTCGACTGGGTGGCGGCCGTCCTGCTCGCCATCCTGGCCGCTCCATTGCTGGTGGTGATCGCCATCGCCATCAAACTCGACGACCGCGGTCCGGTGCTCCTCCGGCAGACACGGGTGGGGGTGCACGGCAAGGAGTTCCCGTGCTTCAAGTTCCGTTCGATGGTGGTCGACGCCGAGCAACGCCTCGCCGAACTCCACGCCGACAACCAGCACGACGGTGTGCTGTTCAAGATTCGCAACGATCCGCGGATCACCCGGGTGGGCAGGGTGATCCGCAAGCTGTCCCTCGATGAGTTGCCGCAGGTGTTCAATGTCCTGCGCGGCGAGATGAGCCTGGTCGGTCCGCGGCCGCCGCTGCCGAGAGAGGTGGAGCAGTACGGCGAGGACGTCCGCCGCCGGCTGCTCGTACGCCCCGGGATCACCGGCCTTTGGCAGGTGTCGGGTCGGTCGAACCTGTCCTGGGACGACTCCGTACGCCTCGACCTCTACTACGTCGAGAACTGGTCTCTGTCAGCCGATCTGGTGATCCTCGCCAAGACCTTGGGCGCCGTCCTCAGCCGCGACGGCGCGTACTGAAGTTAGGCGCGCACAGTTGGCTGAAAGATCTGACACGGCTGATCGGCGCCCGGCGCCGCGCTGGCAAGGCGGACGACGAAGCCGATACTGGGGTTCGTATCGGCGAGGAGGACAACGCCGACAGCGTGGATGCCGGGAGCCGATCAGTTAGCGGACTTCGTCGCCCAGGACATCTTCCTGTGAGCCGTTCTTCTGCAGCCAGGGGCCGATCCTGTCCGCCCGGACGGCCTTCCACAGCGCGGCACCCTTCGCGTCGTCGAGGTAGACAACCGACTGGCTGCCTTCCATGCCGGTGCCTTTGGTGGGGGCGGTCATGAAGGTCACACTGCTTGCCCGCAGGCTTCGCATGTCGAGAGCGAGGTCGCGCATCGCCTTGGTCGTGAACTCCTCGTCGACGGAGAGGTTCTGCGTGATCGCGTCGAGTGCGCGGCCCAGTTTCAACGGGTTGCTGATCGTGCCGTTGGAGAGGGTCTGACGCATCAGCGAGCGGAGGAAGTTCTGCTGCCGCGCCATCCGGTCGAAGTCGCCACGCTGCAGCGTCTTGCGCTCACGTACGTAGTCGAGGGCCTCTTCGCCGCTGAGGGTGTGCGTGCCGGCGTTGTAGTACTTCCCGCTGGCGAAGCGCGTGTCGTCGTCGAACGTCATCTGGACGCCGCCGAGGGCGTCGGTGAGAGCCTTGAATCCGGCCCAGTCGATCACGGCGAGATGGTCGATGCGTAGCCCGGTGAGCTTCTCGACGGTCTGGATGTAGAGCGGAGGGCCACCGAAGGAGTACGCGGCGTTGATCTTGTTGTTGCCTCGTCCTGGAATCTCCACCCAGGAGTCACGGGGGAGCGAGATCAGGTAGGCACTCTTCCGGTCGCCGGTGATGTGCAGGATCATGATCGTGTCGCTGCGCTGGCCGCCGCTCTTCCAGGCGTCACCCTTGCCCTGGCCGGTCGTACCGGAGTCGTCGTCGGTGCGCGCGTCGCTGCCGGCGAGCAGGATGTTGACGGCGTCGGCCCCCGCGCCCGTGGGCTTCTTCGGGCGGAGTTTCTCCGGGAGCTGGGAGAACGCGGAGAACCGGTCGATCTGGCCGCCGAACTTTTCCGACAGCATGTAGCCGGTGAGAACAATCCCTCCGCTGAGCATGAGCAGCAGGGAGAGCAGGACCAGGAGAACCGTCTTCGTGCGGGTCTTCTTCTTGCGGCGATCTGCGCGTGGCCCTTGCGAGTCATCGTCCTCGCGCAGGTTGATCGAGCGCAACTCATCATCGGCGCGGTAATAGCTCATGGCTTCCTTGCGTCCTCGTACCGTGTGCCGCGGGCGGCAGCCCTGCGCTGTCCAGACAGTCGGTCACTTCACAGTGGTCAGTTGGCCGTCGGTCAGTTCACCGTCATTCAGTTAGTACTGACGTGCCGTGAACCAACGAGGTTGCCGCATGGCGGGCTACGGGTTGCCACGCACATCCCCGCTGATCCTGCGACGAATGCTGCTCCCCCACGGTCGAGGGCTCAGGCGAGCTTGTCGTACCACATCGTACGCAGAGCACCGGCGACCGAGCGTCATGATCGCGATAGGCGAACATTACGCAGGATGTACGGTCAGGCGCGCCCACGGGTTCACTGTCTGACACATGGCGGGGCGTCGCCGGTCGGCCGCCGAGGCGCAACTAAACTCCTGGATCGTGATCGAATCGGTGTTCGCCGGACTGCTCATCCTGGCCGTGCTGGCCATCGGAGTCGCCGGAATCTTCGTTTTGTTCCGACTGGTCCGCCGGCCGGAGCGCGGACCGGCGGCGACCCGCGCCGTCGCGTCCGGAACCGCCCGAAGTGGGGGCAGCGGCGGAGGAGCCAGCGGCGGAGGAACCGGACGGACACGGAACGTCAGCGGAAGTACCGCCAGCGCACGGATCGAGAGCACCACCTACACCGGAGCCAGAGCCTGATCACCATGGCAACGCCGACGCCATTCGAGATCCCGCCCGACCTGCACCCGGACTGCGTACCGCTCGCCTTCCTGCTCGGCCGGTGGGAGGGGCGTGGGCACGGCGACTATCCCACCATCGAGCCGTTCGAGTTCGGCCACGAAGTGGTCTTCAGCCACAACGGGAAGCCATTCCTCTACTACACGAGTCGCTCCTGGTTGCTCGACTCGGAAGGCACCGCGGTCCGTCCGCTGGCGATGGAGACCGGTTTCTGGCGTCCCCAGCCTGACGGCGGGCTCGAGGTCGTCCTCGCTCACCCCACCGGTGTGGCCGAGGTGTGGTACGGCCAGATCGACGGAGCCAAGATCGAGCTCGCGACCGACCTGGTGGCGCGGACGGCGACCGCCAAGGAGTACGACGCGGGGCGCCGACTGTACGGCCTGGTCGACGGTGCGCTGCTGTGGGCCTTCGACATGGCGGCGGTCGGCGAAGGCATGCAGTCCCACCTGTGGGGTCGGCTCGAGCGGGCTGCGCCCGTTTCCTGACATTCGTACGTGCTGCTCGTAGGGCGCGACCGGCATGATCACATCGGCCGGTGGACACGGCCTAGAATTTCTGCCGATGGGTGACCGACCGCATGGCGACCTTCCTGGCGGCTCCGACCTGCACGAGGAGCTGCGGGCCAGGGGATTTCGGCTGACCCCGCAGCGGCAACTCGTGCTCGAGGCGGTCGAGGAGCTGGGCCACGCGACGCCAGAGAAGATCCTCACCGTCGTCCGGCAAAAGGCCAGCGGCGTCAACATGTCGACGATCTACCGCACGCTCGAACTGCTGGAGGAGCTCCAGCTCGTAAGCCACGCACACCTGGGCGACCGGGCGCCGACTTACCACGCGATCAGTACGCCTGACCACGCCCACCTGGTCTGCCGTTCGTGCGGTCGGGTGATCGAGGTGGCGTCGGCGGAGATCGACCCGCTGTCGGACGGGCTCCGCGAACGACACGGCTTCACCATGGACGTACGCCATCTCGCGATCTTCGGATCCTGTACGAACTGTTCGAAATGACGGGAGTGGACTGCACCCAGCGGGTTTGTCGCCTGGGACGCAGGCGGCGGTGGCACCCCGGCTCGGCTCGGAGCCCCGTAATCTCGAAGGCGTGACTGCCACCGACACCGACGCTTATGCCAGCCCACTCCTCGGTCTCGCGGGAGCCGTTGCCGCCGACCCGCCGGACAGCGGCGTCGCGGCCCACTACGGCGACCCGATGCGCGAACAACGCCGCCTCGCCGTCGACCGCATGGATTTCGTCGACCTTTCCCACCGGGGTGTCGTCCGGGTCGCCGGCCCTGACCGGCTGTCCTGGTTGCATGCCCTCACCACGCAGGATGTCGAGCATCTCGCTCCGGGCGAATCGGCGAGTGCGCTTCTCCTCTCGCCGCACGGCCATGTCGAGCACGCGTTGGCCATGGTCGACGACGGCGAGGCGGTGTGGATGCACGTCGAGCCAGGTACGGCACCGCAGGTGGTCGCGTTCCTGGAGTCGATGCGCTTCCTGATGCGGGTCGAGGTGAGCGACCTGTCTGCGGAGTACGCGATCCGGTGGGAGCCGACGGCTGAAGGCGTGACGGCTGAAGGGGTGACGGCTGAGGGGACTGCAGAAGGGACGACAGACCATCTCACCCGGCAGGGCGCGGATTCGCTCGGCGGCCGGGAGATCTTCGTTCCACGCTCGAAGCTGGCAGAGACCGCGAGGCGGGTTGTCGAGGCCGCTGGAGACACGGGGTCAGCGGCGGGCGTTCGAGAGGCGGCGGGCGCTGGCGATACGGCGGCAGCGGCAGGCCCTGGTCGTCCTGCTGGCCTCTGGGCGTACGAAGCGCTGCGGATCGCCGCCCACCTGCCAAGGGCGGGATTCGAGACCGACCATCGCACGATCCCCAACGAGGTGGGTTGGCTGGGCACCGCCGTCCATCTGCACAAGGGTTGCTACCGCGGGCAGGAGACGGTGGCGCGGGTGCACACTCTGGGCCGGCCGCCCCGCCGGCTGGTGTTCCTGCACCTCGACGGCTCGGTCGACCGGCTCCCGGGTCACGGAGCACCGGTCACCCACGAAGATCGGGCAGTCGGGTTCGTGACCAGTAGTGCGCGACACTTCGAGATGGGCCCGGTCACACTCGCTCTGATCCGCCGCAACGTCCCCGTCGACGCCGACCTGCTGGCCGATGGCGTAGCCGCCGCCCAGGAGGTCGTCGTACCTCCCGATGCCGGCTTGCATGTCCGGCCCAAGCTCCGCGCCTGACGCTGCTGTGCGCGAGCCCGGCGTTGGGCCGTACAGGGGTCATTGCCACGTGCCGCGCCCATGATCATGAAGGAAAAGCGGGTCTATGCGACGAAAACCTTCACGATCACGATCATGATCATGGGACATGGCGCGGCCATGCACCGTTTCCGCAAACCCTGGGCTCGACCACGTAAGCCTGGGCTCGATCGCGTAAGCCTGGGCTCGGTTTCGCGGGAATGCGAACGAGGGTGGCGCCGAAGCGCCACCCTCGTTCGGTTTTGTCAGGTCAGGCGTCGATGGTCGTCTGCGCCCCTATGCCTGGGGCCGCGTCGCCCTAGCCGGTCAGCTGGCCGGTGTGATCCCCGCGTAGGCCCGGCCGATCTCGACCTTCGAGCCGATCGGCAGGCCGAGGGTGCCGTCCTTGACCACGATCTCGATCATCGTGACCTCGATCGTGCGGGCGTCGCGCCTGACCTTGCGGAGCGTGACCTCGGCAGCACCGTCGAGCAGCGAGATCTTGGTGTTGGGTGCCACGCCCAGGGTGGCCAACGGGTGTCCGGCGACCGTCAGGCCGACGAACCGCGTGCCCGAGTCGGTCAGGGTGATCGGACCACCGTTACTACGCGTGGCCGTGGCCGCTGCGACGAGGGCGTCGGCCCTGATCAGGCCGCCGAGGGCCTCGATCGAGGTGATCCGCTGTCCCACCTTGCTGCTGGCATCGGTGGCGGTCGTCTCGCCGATCGCGTCCGTCTTGGCCGCGCCGGCCTTGGCGATGTCGTCCAGGTCGACCGTGGCTGCGGAGTTCATGTCCCTACCGCCGGTGCAGGCGACCTTGGCCAACGCAGTCGCGCCGGAGTTCACCGCTCCGTTGGCCAGGGTGATCCTGGAGGCGAAGCCCTGCCCCTTGAGGAAGCCGACCGACGGCGCGGTCAGCGCGGCCTTGGAGTTGCCCAGCCACACGTGCAGACCCTTGCCTGGCAGCCACGGGTTGTCCGACAGCAGGACGAGGTGGAACGCCGTGGTGATCGCTTCGAAACCGCCGTCGACCGGTCGCTGGATCTGCCGGTTGAGTTCGACGTATCCGACGTCGCCCAGCAGTGGCAGGGAGAGGTCGATCCGGGTGTTGGGCGCCGGGTCGGCCGCGACCCGCAGGCCGAGGATCCTGAGGTCGGCGAGCGACGAGGTTCCCTCGGCACTGAAGCCGGAGCCGTCCCAGGTCGTGCGGGTCTCGGACTTGATCACGCCGGAGCTGATCAGTCCACCGAGGAGGTTGAGGCTCGCGGTGCGCGAGTTGGCGAGCGAGGTCCGCGACGTGTCGGTCTCGATCGACTCGACGTAGGTCGACTGGGCGCCAGCGTTGCCGAGAAGCTCGGGGAGTACGACCTGTGCGGTCTTGTTGGTGACGACCTCGCCGGGCGCGGTGCCGCACGCGATGTCGCTGTAGGCGGTAGGCCCGCTGCCGAGGCGTCGGTCGTCTGTGAACGCATAAGAGCCGTAGGCCTGGGCCACGAAGCCCGGCTGGGCATCGTCCGCGTGCGCAGGTGTCGCAGCGATGAGCGTGCCGGTGGCGACGGCCACCGACGCGAGTATCCCCGTACCTCGACGAGCGAGTGTTGCTAACTGCATCGTCCCCCCTTGAAGGGTGATCAGTGGTCAGACGTGGAAATCCACACTTATCGTGATCAGTCAGGCGCAGAGCGTATCTGAGTGGCGGGAATTGGTGCCTGCCAAGTGTCCGCTTGTGACCGGTTCGTGAAGAAATTAGCACTTTTGCGACGTAGGCGCGTGATCTTATCCACCGAAGTCTGGTAGGCGTATCCCCGCCCCGAGCAGGTCTTCGATCGCCGCGGCACTCCGGGCGGCCGCCTTGCCGTCGCCGTAGGGGTTCCTCGCACTCGCCATGGCTTCGTACGCCCGGTCGTCGTCGAGCAGCTGAGTCAGCGCGGTGTGCACCGTCGCGCGATCCGTACCGACGAGGCGTACGGTCCCCGCCTCGACCGCCTCGACCCGTTCGGTGGTGTCGCGGAGGACGAGCACCGGACGGCCGAGGCTCGGCGCCTCCTCCTGGATCCCACCGGAGTCGGTGAGGACGAGGTGGCAGTCGCGCAGCAACCGCGCGAAGTCGGCGTACGGCAGCGGCTCGACGAGGTGGACGTGGGGTCGGCCGGCCAGTTCGTCCTCGACCACCCGGCGGACAGCGGGGTTCGGGTGGAGCGGGACCACGATCTCGACGTCCCGGTGCGTCCGCGCGGTGTCGGCGACGGCCCCGGCCGCGGAACGCAGCGGAGCGCCCCACGACTCGCGCCGGTGGGCGGTGACCACGATGACGCGGCGGCCAGAGGCGACGACCTCTGCCACCTTCCGGTCGGCGTACGGCAACCGGCGGCCGGCGATCTCGATCAGCGCGTCGATGACGGTGTTGCCCGTGACCACCACGGAGTCCTCACCCACTCCGGCGGAAAGCAGGTGTGCGCGGTTGGTGGCCGTCGGCGCGAGATGCAGGTGGGTGAGCTGCGTCGTGAGCCGGCGGTTCATCTCCTCGGGAAACGGCGCGTATCGGTCGTGCGTACGCAGGCCCGCCTCGACGTGGACGACGGGGACCTGGGCGTAGAACCCAGCCAGAGCACCCGCGAAGCACGTGGTCGTGTCGCCCTGGACCACGACGGCGTCCGGCTCGACATGTCGGATGACAGGAGTGAGCCCGGTGAGGGCGCGCTGGGTGATGTCGGTGAGTGTCTGCCCTTCGGTCAGGATCGCGAGGTCGTGGTCTGGCGTGATCCCGAACAGGGCGTGAACCTGGTGGAGCAACTCCCGGTGTTGTCCCGTGACGGCGACGACTGGTTCGACCACGGCCGACGACCGCAGCGCGGAGATGAGGGGCGCCAGTTTGATCGCCTCGGGACGGGTCCCGTAGACCACCATGACGCGTTTCATCCGCGGGTCAACCCTTCCCCGGCCGTGGTGGCTTCATGGCCCTGATGGACGGCCCTGATCGACGTCGCCACCGCACGGCCGCGATGGCCTGGCGCCGGCAGCACAGGCTATCCAAGCCGCACGTGGCGGGTAGGAACGACAATGGCCCTTGGACCAGGACAATGGCCCTTGGACCAGCATGAACGCTGGTGGCGGAACGCCTACGGCCGTTGCGCCGTCGATCGTGATGGACTACGGCCGGGTGATCTCGCGAGGAGGGCCGTTCGGTGTCGAGGCTGCGCATGCTCGGTGCGGTGGGGTTGGCGGCGATGGTGGCGCTCGACGTGGTGCTCGTCGTTCTCGCGGTACGCCACACCCACGCGGGCTCGCCGGCAATGACCGGCATCGTGGCGACACCCGCGCCGACAGCGAGCCACTCGGCCACGCCGGGTACGGACCCCGCTGGCAGCCCGACGGCGACCGGTGACCCGGGGGCGACCGTCCGACCCGCGCTCGATCCGGGTGCGCCGCGGGTCCTCGTCGACATCGGAGCGGCGGGTGCCGTGGCGCGGGCGGTGACCGGGGCGTGCGGCACAGGCGGCGCGACGATCGCACTGTCCCGCGACGGTGGCGAGTCGTTCCAGCGGGCGAGCGTGCCGGCCGCGGCGGTCGTCCTGCGGGTGGCCTCTGTCGACGCGGAACAAGCCTGGGTCGTCGCCGCCGGTGCCGACTGCGCGACGCTGACGACCTTCACGACGACCGATGGTGGCGGGACGTGGACCCCCTCCAACGGCTCGGACGGGAGCTGGCACCGCCTCCCCGTCGCCGGCGCCCGCATCCACGCGCCGACCGGTGACGTCGACGTCCCCTGCCCGCGACGGCTAAAGGTGCTGGGCTACAGCACGTTGTCCCGCGACCAGGCGTACGTCCTGTGTGGGAGGGAGGGCGCGGCGGCAGTGCTGTTGCGGACCGTCGATGGCGGGGCGTCGTGGAGCGACCGGGGTGAGATGCGCGGCGCGGTCGACCTGGACTTCGTCTCCGCGACGACCGGCCTCGCCGCGGTGGTGGGGGACCGGTCGTGTGCGGGGATCTCCGTCCATGCGTCGACCGATGCCGGAGCGTCCTGGAAGCCGCGTGCGTGTGTCGAGACGACGGCCGGCGGTTTCCCCGACATCACCGCCGACGGCGACCGTGCGTACCTCGGTGTCGGTGAGGCGTTGTGGTTCAGCGGCGACGGCGGTCGTACGTGGGCGAGCCGGCCGGCGTGACCTGGCCAGGTCAGGTGACGCCGACGGTCTCGCCGGGCGCCCGCGACCGCCGCCGCCCGCCCTCGACGCCGTAACCGTAGCCGTAGCCGTACGTCATCGCGTCCGGCCCTCGCGACGGCGCCATGTTGAGCACCGAACCGAGCAGTCGGGCGTCGACCTTGGCGAGGTTGCCGATCGCCGTCTCGAGCTGGTCCGTCCCCGTCTTGCCATGGCGTACGACGAGGACCGCACCGTCTGACATCCGGGCCAGGAGCGCGGCGTCGGTGACCGGCAGCAGCGGCGGCGCGTCGATGAGGACGACGTCCGCGCGGTCGTCGAGTTCGCGCAGCAGGTGTTGCATCGCCCGCGACTGCAGCAGCTCGCTCGGGTTCGGCGGCAGCGGCCCGCTGGCGAGCACCTGGAGGGGGAGGTCGCCCCACGGCTGGATCGCGTCGTCCGGGGAGACCCGGCCGATGAGGATGTTGGTGAGGCCGACGCCGCCCTCGAGGCCGAGGTACTCCGCCAGTCGCGGCCGGCGGATGTCACCCTCGACCAGCATGACCCGCTGGCCGGCCTGCGCGAGCGTCAGGCCGAGGTTGCACGTGGTCGTGGTCTTGCCCTCCGACGGCACCGAGCTCGTCACGACGATCCGCTTCGGGTGTCGATCGACGTCCACGAACTGCAGGTTGGTCCGCAGCTGCCGGAACGCCTCCGCCCGTGGTGACCGCGGTTCGATGTGGACGACCAGCGGGTTGGTCTGCGCGTCGGAGTCGTGGGCGATGACGCCGAGGTTCGGTGCACCCGTCCGGGCGGTCAGCGCCTCGGCGGACTTGACGCTCGTGTCGAGCACCTCACGGAGGACGGCGATCCCCATGCCGAGGACGAGCCCGGCGAGCAGGCCGAGACTGATCGTCCGGCTCGGGTTCGGCGTCACCGGCGCGCCCGGCAGCGTGGGCGTGTCGATCGTTGTCGCCCGGATCGGCGAGGGCTGGTCGGGGCTTGGACGTTCGAGCTCCTGAACGAACGTCTTGAACTCCTCGGCAACCGCGCTGGTGAGCCGCTGCGACCGGGTGGGGTCGGTGTCGGTGACGGTGATCTCGAGGAGCACCGTCTCGGGAAGGACCCGCGCCCCGATCTTGCCGCCGAGCGTGGCCGGCGACATCGAGAGCCCGAGGTCCTGGACCACGGCGCGGGTGACGGCCTCCCCGCGCACGAGGTCGGCGTAGGAGGCGGCCCGCTGCTGGGAGAAGAGCCCACCTTGGTACGCCCCCGCGGGGGTGTTGTCGCTCTGGGTCATGCTGAGGAACAGCGTGGTCTGTGAGGCGTAGGTCGGCGTCGTCCGGAGGACCACGAGCGCTGCGATGCCGACGGTGACGGTTGTGCAGCAGATGATGAGCATCCACTGCTTGCGGACGAGCCTGAGATAGTCGCGCAGCTCCACGGGGAGCAACCTTCCTGGGGTCTTTCGGGGACAGAGCGCGAACACGCGAGTTACGCCCGACACCCCGTGGCCCGACCGCCGGCTGCTGCGCATTCGTCGGCACCGAGTGTGGCACGGGCAAGACCTGACATGTTTCGCAAGACGTCAGGTAACGTCCGTCATCGCACGTTGAGGTCCTTATCCTGCTATCTCGACTCCTACTATCTCGACTCGTACTATCTCGACGCACGGGGGAGCGTGGTTTCGTGGGTGGTGCAGGTCCGGCGCCGGTCGTGTCGTGGTCGCGCCTGGGCATCGTCGCTGGCGACCTCCTCGCGTGGGCGGGCTCCCTCGTCCTGGCGACGGTGTTCCGTTACGACGGCGCCCTCGACCGGATCAACATCGGCGGGGTGATCGCCGTCTGTGCCGTGGCCTGTGGACTTCAGCTGGGCGTCGGCCTGCTGGTCAAGCTCTACCAGGGCGGCTACCGCACGGCGAGTTTCGACGAGGCCGTCGTGATCGTGGCGTGCGGGCTGATCATCGGGGCGTCGGTCCTGGTCGTCGACCTGGCCGTGCGGCCGAGCCGGCTGGTTCCGTTGAGTGTGCCGCTCGGCGGCACGATGGCGGCGGTCCTCGCGATGGTCACCACCCGTGGCATCATCCGCGGGCTGCGGGAGGGGACCGCCCGGCCGCGTAGCGGTGCCAGGACGCTCGTCTTCGGTGCGGGTGACGGCGGCCAGCAGTTGATCCGGTCGATGCTCACCGACCCGGCGAGCCCCTACCTTCCGGTCGGGTTGATCGACGACGATCCGGGCAAGCGGCACCTGCGGATCTCCGGCGTACGCGTCCTCGGCACGCGGCACCACCTCGCCGAGGTCGCGCGGCACCACGACGCCAGCGTCCTCGTGGTGGCGGTTCCCAGCGGACAGGCCGAGCTCTACCGCGACGTCGCCCGGGAGGCTCGCCAGTGCGGCCTCGAGGTCAAGGTGCTCCCCGAGCTCGCCGAGTTGCTCGCGCCGAGTCACATCTCGATCCGCGACGTCCGCGACATCGACGTGACGGACCTGCTCGGACGCCACCAGGTCGACACCGACATCCAGGCGATCGCCGGCTACCTCGAGGGCAAGCGGGTTCTGGTCACCGGAGCCGGTGGGTCGATCGGTGCCGAGCTCTGCCGGCAGATCACCAGGTTCGAACCGGCCGAGCTGATGATGCTCGACCGCGACGAGTCGGCGCTGCACGCCGTCCAACTCTCGATCAGCGGACGCGCGCTGCTCGACACCGGCGACGTCATCCTCGCCGACATCCGCGACCGCGACCGCATTGTGTCGCTCTTCGCCGAACGCCGGCCCGACGTGGTCTTCCACGCCGCCGCGCTCAAGCACCTGCCGATGCTGGAGCAGTATCCGGAGGAGGGCTACAAGACCAACGTCCTCGGCACGATCCACGTGCTGGAGGCCGCGGCCAAGGCCGGCGTCGAACGCTTCGTCAACATCTCCACCGACAAGGCCGCGGACGCCACGAGCGTGCTGGGGCGGAGCAAGCGGTTGGCCGAGCGGCTGACCGCGCATTTCGCCGGGTCCGCCTCGGGCAGCTTCCTGAGCGTACGGTTCGGCAACGTCCTCGGCAGCCGCGGCTCGGTGCTCTCGGCGTTCGCCCGGCAGGTCGCCGGCGGAGGGCCGGTCACGGTGACCCATTCCGAGGTGACCCGCTACTTCATGACGATCCCCGAGGCCGTGCAACTCGTCATCCAGTCGGCGGCGATCGGGCGCGGCGGCGAGGTGCTCGTGCTCGACATGGGTGAGCCCGTACGCATCGTCGACGTCGCCCGCCAGCTCATCGACATGGCCGGGGCCGACGTCGAGATCGTGTTCACCGGCATGCGGCCCGGCGAGAAGCTGCACGAACAGCTCCTCGGCACGAGTGAGCGGGACGAGCGGCCGTTCCATCCGCTGATCTCCCACGTCGAGGTCCCGCCGCTGGCCGTGGCCGAGGTCGAGTTCAGCGACGTCCTCGGGGTGGGATCTCGGGCGGAGGACAGCACGGTCGGACCCGCCGAGGACCTGTTAGTCTGCGCCGACAGCGAGCCGCTGATCACGTCAGACCTGCCGGCACCGAGCTGACCCGAGCGCGGCCGCGACCGCGACGAGGCCGTCGAGGTGGTCGACCAGTGCACAACAGATCGCGGACCTGTCCGCGATCTTTCGTGTCCTGACCATCGACCAACCGCAAGCTCTATGGAATAGGCAATGACCGGTAGCTCCGCACCGCGCAACACCGCATCGAGTGGGGCCGGATCCAGTGGGGCCGCATCGAGTGGGGCCGGCCCGTCAGGCGACGGTTGGCCGGTCGATGCGGGGCCTCGGCGGCCGAAGGCCGTGCACGTGTCCATCGTGCACCGTGCCACCGACATCCGGATCTTCCACAAGCAGTGCCGGACCCTCGCTGCCGCGGGCTACGACGTCATCCTGTACGCACGCGCTGAGGAGGCGTACACCGCGGCCGGCGTACGGGTGCTCCCTGTACCGGCTCCCCGGTCACGGCTGGTCCGTATGACGACGGGCGTGTGGGGCCTGCTGCGGCCGTTGCTCGCCGAACGGGCGGACGTCTACCACCTGCACGACCCTGAGTTGATCCCCCTGGGGTTCGCCCTCCGGGCGAGGGGGCGGACGGTGGTCTTCGACGCCCACGAACCGCTTCCCGACCAGATCCTGGCCAAGCACTGGATACCGCACCGGCTGCGGCCAGTGGTGGCGTGGGGGACAAGGTTCCTGGTCGGTGCCGCCGGTCGGGGCATGAGCGCGGTCGTGGCCGCCTCGCCACTGGTGGCGGGTGTGTACACCGGCGCGCGGAACCTCGTCACGGTCAACAACTTTCCCATCCTCACCGGCGGAGCTGACGGTGCCGGCGGGGCTGACGGTGCCGGCGGGGCTGACGGTGCCGGCGGGGACAGGGACGGCCGGGACGGGGTCGGCGGCGAGAGTGGTGGCGGCGAGAGTGGTGGCGGCGAGGTCACGGCGTACACCGAACGTCCGCGCGGCATGGTCTACGTCGGCGGAATCTCCGACCTGCGTGGCCTGTCGAGCATGCTCGACGTCGCCCGGATCGCCGGCCGCCGGCACGGCGAGAAGCTCACCCTGGTCGGCCCGTTCACGCCACCTGAGCTGCAGGACCGGTTGAGCGAGCCTGACCTCGCCGGCGTCATCGACTATGCCGGCGTCCTTCCCCCCGACGCCGCCCGGAAGCTGATCGGCGAGGCGAAGGTGGGCCTGATCCTGCAACGCGGGCCGGAGGCGTACAAGAAGAACCTGCCGACGAAGATGTTCGAGTACATGGCCGAGGGGCTCCCGGTGGTGGCATCGGACTTCCCGGTGTGGAGGGAGATCCTGGCCGAGGCCGACGCAGGTGTGGTCGTCGACCCGGAGGACGGCGAAGCCGCTGCCGAAGCGGTCTCCCGCCTGCTCGCCGATCCCGCCGCGGCCGCCGCGATGGGCGAACGCGGGCGCCGCGCGGTCCACGCGAGGTACTCCTGGGAGACCGAGGCAGGGACCCTGCTCGCGCTGTACGCCGGCTTCCTCCCCGCCGGTGCTCGCGCTGGCGCCAGCATGGGACCGTACGCCGGGTCCGACACCGCACCGAGCGGCGCGCGCCGGACGGGTGGGTAGATGGGCGCACTCGGGGGAGCGCCGCGAGAGAGCCTGGACGGTACGCCGACCTCCGGCAGAGCCCGTCCCGGCGCCCGGCGTGGTGTGGTCGAGATCGTCCTCGGCACCGTCGTCGGCCAGGGCGTGATCGTCGCCGGGGCGCCGGTCCTGTCGCGGCTCTACGCGCCTGCAGACTTCGCCCTCCTCCAGCTCTTCACCGGTGTCGTGGCGATCGGCGCCGTCCTCGCGAGCCTGCGGCTCGAGCTCGCGATCCCGCTCGCGCAAGACCTGCGGGAGACGCGCGCGGTCGTGCGAGTCGGCCTGCTCAGCTCGGTCGTGATCGCGGGCGTCCTCGGGATCGCCGGCTACGCGACCTCGCCGTGGTGGGCGCGCGGCGAGACGCTGCGCGGGTTGCGTGCCATGTGGTGGCTGGTGCCGCTCACGATCGCCGTGCTCGCGATGTTCCAGCTGGTCAGCGCGGTTCTGATCCGGGCGGAACGGTACCGGGACCTGGCGGGTCGCAATGCCGCCCAGGGACTCGGCACCGCGGCCGCGCAGCTGTCGTTCGGCTTCGCCGGCGTCCGACCGCTCGGGCTGCTCCTCGGGCTGGGCATCGGCCGGATCCTTGGTCTGGTGTCGGTGGTCGGTCGCCAGCCGCTGTTCGGCGGCCCGAAGCGCGGCACCGAACGACCCGACACCGAACGACCCGACACCGAACGACCCGACACCGAACGACCCGACACCGAACGACCCGACGATGAACGCCTGACCATCGCCGACCTGCGCGCCGCACTTCACCGCTTCCGCCAGTTCCCCGCCGTCACCACCTGGTCCGCGTTGCTCAACAGCTCCGCCCAGTGGGCGCCCGCGTTCGTCTTCCCGGCCACGTTCGGGGCGACACCGGCCGGTTGGTTGGCGTTCACGATGCGACTGCTCACCCTTCCCGCCACGGTCGTCGGTCAGTCGGTGGCCCAGGTCTTCCTCGGGAGGGGTGCGGCGGCGCAGCGCGCCGACTCGGGTCAGCTGCCCCGGCTCACCTGGCTCGCTGTCCGCCGGCTGTTCGTCGTCGGGGTCGGTCCGGCCCTGCTGCTCGCGGTGGCCGGGCCGTGGGCGTTCGGCTGGGTGTTCGGCAGCACCTGGGAACAGTCCGGGGTGTACGCACGGATCCTGGCCGCGGCGTTCCTGCTGCAGTTCGTGGCGAGCCCGATCGGCAACGTCTTCAACCTCGCCGGACGCCAGGGCGTCGCCCTTGTCTGGGACGCCTGCCGGCTGGTTCTCGTCGTCGCCGTACCCACGCTGGTGTGGGCGCTCGGCGGCTCCGACGTGCTCGGTGTCACTGCCTACTCTGGGGTCCTTGTGTTCTCCTATGCCGGTGTGCTCGGCCTCGCGTGGTGGGTGTTGCGACGTGCGTGAAACCACGGCCACGACTCTGACCGGAGCCAGGACGCTGGCCGCTCGGCCATTCCGGCGTACCCGGCCGGCCGACGCTCCACGGCTCGGCCGGCGCGGTCTGCTGTGGCTGGCCGTCTACGCGGTCGGTCTTGGCGCGTCGCACTTCTTCGTCATCGCGCCGTCCTTTGCCTACCTGGGCTTTGAGAAGGTGGGGCCGAACCCCTTCGTCGCGCTCGTTCTGTTGCCGAGCTACCTGCTGTGTGCGCGGCGGCTCCCGGCGTCGTGGAAGCGTCCGTCGACGATCGTCTACTGGATGCTTTTCATGATCGTCGTGGCCCCGATCCACGTCGTCCCGGTGTTCACGACCAGGCTGTCGACGGCGGTGTGGCTCATGGTGGGCTCGGTGGCGGCGGCGTTCTGGCTGCTTGGCCTGATCTACTCCGTCCGCCTCCCGACGCTTCCGCGCCTGCACCTGCCCGCGCGGTTGTACTGGCCGCTCTTCGCCCTCGTGTGGATCGGCCTGGTCAGCGTCGTCGTCGCCTACTACGGGCTGCAGTTCCGGTGGGTGGCGCTGTCGGAGATCTACGAGATCCGCGACACCTACCGCGACTCGTTCGAGCAGGTGCCGCGGCTGGCGCGCTACGCCATCACCTGGCTGGGCAACGTGATCGCGCCGATCGCCATCGCGCGCGGCCTGACGACGAAACGCTTCGCCTGGACGGTGTTCGGCGTGGCGACCGAACTCTTCCTCGTCTCGATCACCGGATTCAAGCAGATGCTGTTCTCGTCGGTCCTGGTGGCGGCCGTGGTGATCCTGGTGCGCTCGACGGCGGTCTCGCGGGTCGGCTACCGGGTCGCCGCGATCGTCGGCAGCGGGGTCTTCGCGGTGACGGCGTACGACTTCTTCACCGGCGGGTGGAGCATCTCCTCGGTGCTGATCCGCCGGATGGTGCTGACGAGCGCGGTCAACACGAAGTACCACTACGAGTTCTTCCTGCACAACCCGAAGGGCTTCCTCGGCTACGGGCTGCTGAGCCGCTGGGTGGAGTATCCGTACGAACTGCCGCCGGCGTTCCTGATCGGTCAGGTCTACTACGGCAATCCCGAGACCAGCGCGAACGCCAACATCTGGGCGGACGCGTTCGCCAACTTCGGCCTGGTCGGTGTGTTCGGCTTCACGGCGGTCCTGGGCGTGGTGCTGTTCTTCTTCGACGCCATCGCGAAGGGGCTGCCGGAAGGGCTCGCGATCGCGGCGATGGCGCAGTCGGCGTTCAGCCTGTCCAACACCGCGATGCTGACCGTCTTCCTGACCCACGGCATGCTGCTCGCGGTCCTGATGGTCTACCTGATGCCGGTGGGCGGCGTCACGGCCACCAGGCGACGGCAGCCGCTGCGGCCTCGCGTCACCCCGCGTCCCCAGCCGGACGCCACGTCACAGAGCGCCGGACACGACGCCGCCGGACACGACGCCGCCGGACACGACGCGGCCGGACACGACGCCGCGGGTGCGGCCGAGACGGGGAGCGAACGGCAGTCATGACACCGCGCCGGAGCCGTACGCAAGGGGCCGGCGGACGTCGCCGAGTCCTCGTCCTCAACCACTTCGCCCTGCCCCGTTCACAAGGGGGAGGGACGCGCCACGTCGAGCTGTTCGGCCGGCTCACCGGATGGGCGCACCTGATCGTCGCCGGAGACCGCAACAACAACACCCGCGAGCGGTTCGTGAGCGACTCGCCGGACTTCGTGACGATCCGGGTGCCCGGCCACGAGTCCAACGGACTCGCCCGGGTCGGCGGCTGGCTGCGATACGCCGTCGGCGCCCTGCGGGTGGGGCTGCGGCGGCGCGACGTCGGCGTGGTCTACGCGTCGTCTCCGCATCTGGTGACTCCTCTCGCCGGGTGGCTCCTGGCGAAGGTCCACCGGGTCCCTCTCGTGCTGGAGATCCGTGACCTGTGGCCGCGGTCGATGGTGGAACTCGGCTACCTCACCGCCGGATCGCCGCTGCACCGCGTCCTGGTCGGTCTGGAACGCTTCCTCTACCGGGCGGCGGACCGGATCGTCGCGGTCGCCGACGGCTGGAACGCCCACTTCGCGTCGTTCGGCGTACCGCCTGCGAAGGTCGCCCTCGTCACCAACGGTGCCGAGCCGGCCGACTTCGTCCCGACGGTGACCCGGGAGAAGGCCCAGGCCCAGCTCGGCGTCGACGGGTTCGTGGCCGTCTACGCGGGGGCGCACGGTCCCGCCAACGGCCTCGACCTGGTGCTCGACGTGGCGAAGGACCTCACCGACGTCACGTTCGTCCTCCTCGGCGACGGGCTGGACAAACAGCGGCTGGTCGCGCGGGCCCGCGACGAGCGCCTCGACAATGTGCGCTTCTGCGACCCCGTGCCGAAACGCGACCTCGGCAACGTGTTCGTCGGCTGTGACGTCGGCCTGCACACCCTCGCGCAGTCGGAGCTGTTCCGCGAGGCGATGAGCCCGAACAAGCTGTACGACTACATGGCGGCGGGCCTCCCGGTGATCACCAACGTCGGCGGTGGGCTCGAGGCGCGGCTCGTCGACCACGGCTGCGCGGTGCCCGGATCGCCACGCGGCGGTGCCTCCGGACGTGCCGCACTTGCCACGGCGATCGAGGTGCTGCGTGACCGATCCGTGGACGACCGGGAGACGATGAGCCGGCGGGCTCGCGATTATGTGGACCGGCACGCGTCCCGTACCGTGATGGCGGCTCGCCTCGAGAAGGTGCTGAACGACGTCACCGCCGCACCTTGACGCGACCGTTCGTCCGGGAGGAGCTGCACATCACGTGGGGGCAGGTGAAGCCAGGACGATGCGCCACGGGGGCGTGCGCTTGACGTGGCGCACCCCGTTCGCCCTGCGGCGGCGCCGCCGTGGGTCGGCGTACCTTCGCACGACCATGGCGGCGGTCGGTGTCCTCGTGCTCACCGCCACCGCGTGTGCCGACGCCTCCCGGATCCAGCAGGCGTCCGACGAACCCTCGCCCATGAGCACCCAGGCCCGCTCGGTGCAACACAACCGGTTGGCAGACCGGCTCGCCGACCGCGCGGTGCAACCCGAAGCGCCGATCCTGCCCGTCAACGCGAGCTTCGAGGACCGGCCGTTCACCCGCTGTCCCCGCAGCTGGACCTGCGGGCGCACCGGCAGGCCCGCGACCGCGACCACGACCGACGTGGCGAAGGGGGGCGAGCGGTCGCTACGGGTGGTGGTGCCCGCTGCGGGCGACCGCTTCACGCTGCGCAGCGCCGCGATGCCCGCCCTTCCGCAGCGTACGTACGAAGCAACGGTGTGGCGGCGCTCCTCGGTCGACGGTTCGTCCGGTGGTGAGTCGGTCAGGATCGTGTTCTACGACGACAAGCGGCGCGTCATCGGCTCTGGCATCGACCGGGGCGCAGACGCGGTGAAACACCGGTGGGAGGGTGTCTCGGCCAAGGCACGGTCGCCGGTGGGTACGTCGTTCGTCGAGGTGGAGGTCGCGGTCTCCGGGCCGGGGCGGACCGTCTGGCTCGACGGCGTCAAGCTGGCGCAGAGCCCGATCCTCGAGGTGTGGGGCGGCACCGGCGTCCGCCGGGGCGAGCGCGACGACACGCTCTCCCTGCAGGTCACGACGCCCACACCGGGCGGTGTCCATGTGGGCACCATCGACGCGTTCGGTGAACACCTGCAGGTCATCGGCCGGCGCGCGTTGGCGAGCGAGGGCGGCGCCAGGATGACGTACGAACTGAGCGGCGCCGCCCGCTACGACTCCTCGACCCGGACCATCCTCGTCCGGCCTGGAGAGTCCGCGACCATCCACATCACCGGCCGCTTCAGCCCGACACCGGGCACTGGGTTCCCGGTCGCGACGCTGGGCGACCCCATGGCGCAGGCTGAGTTCCCGATCTTCGTCGCCGCGCAGAACTTCGACTCCGACGTCGATGGCGTCCAGTTGCCCAACCGGCTGGCCGTACGCGGGGCTGTCGACAAGCTCGCCGGCTACCTCGAGGAGCGCGAGACGCGCGACGGCGGCTGGGCGATCGCCCATCCGTACTGGCAGGGCGATATCCGGCAGGACCCGCAGGCCATCGCGGTCCTCACCCAGGGCTACCTGAAGCGGGCGCAGTCCTCGCAGGAGGCGGAGTACGAGGCACAGGCACGGCGCGGCCTCGAGTGGCTGGTGAGGCACCAGCGGGCCGATGGTTCGTTCGGTCTGCCCTGGGCGTTCGGCACCGGGCAGGGACATTTCGGCGCGTCGGCGCACTATCACGGGGGCACGACCACCCACGCGGCCGGCGAGCCGCTCGCGGTGGTCACCATCGCGGCGGCGAGTGCCCTGCTGGAGGGCTTCAAGGTCTACGGCAACTCGCGCTACCTCGCCGCGTCCGTCCGTGCGATGGACTACCTGCTGCGCGGATCCAACGGATTCCAGTGGCTCGACTCGAAGCGCACCCGCGGCAGCATCCCCTACTGCTCCCTGGAGCCGATCCTGCCGCCGGGTGACCCCCGCGTGCGTTCCCACCGCGTGGTGTCCGCCGTCAGGAACTCCTCGGTCGAGGTCTACAACATCGACGGCGCCGGCCTGTCGTTCCTCAAGGCGTTGTACGTCGAGACCGGCGACAAGCGGCTGCTCACCTACGGCGACGCCATCGCGAGAAACCTCGCCAGCAAGGTGCGCGCGGACGGCTCGATTCCGTACTCGTGGTACGAGAGTTCGCCGCACTCGGGCGGCTACGCCAACATCGCCTACACCGGGCTGCTGGAGTACGGCGAGATGCGCGGCCGCGAGGACTGGGTGGGCCACGCCGCCCGCGGCTTCAGTTGGATGGCCAACCATGCCCGCGACGGCCTGGTGCCGACCGAGGGCTACGCGTCGGTCTACGGCCTCAACCTGAGCTCGGACATCACGAGCTACGTCGGTGACGCGATCCGCAAGCAGCGTTCGGACGGTTCGTTCAGCGGTGGAGAGGCGACGCGGCACGATGCGGTGATGTTCGCGATCCTGTCCGACCTGCTCCTCAACATGGGAGGTTGACCGATGGCCCTGCCCCTGCCCGAGGGGTCGGACCTTCCCCGTGGAACGGTCCTGTCCGAGGGGGCCCGTTCTGGTGGGCCGGTCGTGCCGGTGACCGAGCGGGCCCGCGACCTGGCGGCCTTCGGCGGCGTACCCGTCCGGCAGGCCCCGTTTCCGCCGTGGCCGTACTTCGCTGACGACGAGGTACGCGCCGTGGTCGGCGTTCTGCGTTCTGGCCTGGTCAACTACTGGACCGGCGAGGAGGGGCGGGAGTTCGAGCGGGAGTTCGCGGCGACCGTCGGGGCGAGGCACGCCGTGGCACTCAGCAACGGCACGGTGGCGCTCGAACTCGCGCTGCGTGCGGCCGGTGTGGGCCCCGGCGACGAGGTCGTCGTACCCGCCCGGACGTTCATCGGTACGGCGAGCGCGGCGGTCGCGGTCGGCGCGTCGCCGGTGGTCGCCGACATCGACGCCGTGAGCCAGACCCTCACCGCGGCAACCGTCCGACAGGCGGTGACCCGGCGGACGAAGGCCATCGTCCCGGTGCACCTGGCCGGCTGGCCGGCGCCGATGGGGGAGTTGGTGGCGCTCGCCGACGAAATCGGTGCCGTCGTCGTCGAGGACTGCGCCCAGGCGCACGGGGCGACCCTCGACGGGCAGTCGGTCGGCACCTTCGGGCACGTGGCGGCCTGGTCGTTCTGCCAGGACAAGATCCTCACCACCGTCGGTGAGGGTGGCATGGTCACGACCGACGACGACGCGATCTGGCGGGCGGTCTGGGAGTACAAAGACCACGGCAAGAGCTACGAAGCGGTGTACGAACGCGACCACCCGCCGGGGTTCCGGTGGCTGCACGAGACGTTCGGGACCAACGCCCGGATGACCGAGGTGCAGGCCGCGGCCGGTCGCCGGGCGCTCGCGAAGCTGCCGGAATGGTCGCGCCGGCGCCGCCGGAACGCCGCGGCGCTCGACGCCGGGCTGGGCGCCCTGCCAGGGCTGCGGGTGACGATTCCTCCGGCCGGGGTCGGGCACGCCTACTACAAGTACTCCGTGTTCGTCCGGCCGGAGGCACTCGCGCCCGGCTGGAACCGGGACCGGATCATGACCGCCGTCGCGGCCGAGGGCGTGCCGTGTCTGCAAGGCGCGTGCGCGGAGATCTACCGGGAGAAGGCGTTCGACGACGTGCCCGGCGGGCGGCCGGCGGCGCCGTTACCGGTCGCTCGTGAGCTCGGTGAGACGTCGCTCATGCTGGTGGTGCATCCCACCCTCTCCGACCGGGACATCGACGACACGGTGGCGGCGTTCCGCAAGGTCATGGCGGTCGCCACGGCGTCGTGAGACGTGTGTGCACCGACCGGACGTCGCGCCGGCCGGGCTTCTGGGTTTCCCGCCTGCGGGATGTCCGTACTTCGTTAGGCTCATCCGCTATGACCGCTATATCCACGGGTCTCGTCGCGGCGACTGCCGACGTCGACGAGCGCGCGACGCTCGGGCCGGGATGCGCCATCTGGCATCTCGCTCAGATCCGGGAGGACGCCGTGCTCGGCGCGGGCTGTGTGGTCGGACGCGGTGCCTACGTCGGTGCCGGAGTCCGCATCGGCGACCACGTCAAGATCCAGAACCACGCGCTCGTCTACGAACCGGCGATCCTCGGCGACGGTGTCTTCGTCGGGCCCGCGGTCGTCCTGACCAACGACGAGTACCCGCGTGCGGTCGATCCGGCGGGTGCGCCGAAGCGGGCCGGGGACTGGGCGCCCGTGGGTGTCACCGTGCGCGAGGGTGCATCGCTCGGAGCCCGCGCCGTGTGCGTCGCGCCGGTCACGATCGGGCGGTGGGCGATGGTGGCGGCGGGTGCGGTGGTGGCGGCCGACGTTCCCGCTTTCGCGCTGGTCGCGGGGGTGCCGGCGCGGCGGATCGGGTGGGTGGGACGGGCCGGCGTACGCCTCGAGCCGGTCGGCGCGGGTCGGTGGCGGTGTCCGGCGACCGGTGCGGCGTACGTCGAGGACGGCGAGCACGGGACCGCGCTGCGGGAAGCGCCCGGCGGTGACAGGAACGAGGACGGGGACGGGGAGTACTGACGATGAGGGAACTCGCGGGGGCGAATGGTCCGTCGACGGGGCAGATCTCGGCGGCGAGGCCGCTCATCGGTGAAGAGGAACGCCGGGCGGTCGACCGGATCCTCGCCAGCGGGATGATGGTGCAGGGGCCGGAGGTCGCGGCGTTCGAGACCGAGTTCGCCGCCTTGGTCGACGGGCGTACGTGTGTGGCCGTCAACTCCGGCACCAGCGCCCTGCACCTCGGCCTGCTCGCGGCCGGGGTCGGGCCGGGCGACGAGGTGATCGTCCCGTCGTTCACGTTCGCCGGCACCGCCAACGCGGTCGCGCTCGCCGGGGCGACGCCAGTGTTCGCCGACATCGAACCGCGCTTCTTCTGCCTCGACCCCGCCTCCGTCGAGGCCGCGGTCACGCCTCGCACGGTCGGGATCATGCCGGTCCACATCTACGGCCATCCCGCCGACCTGGACGCCCTGCAGGCGATCGCGGACCGCCACGGCCTCGCCCTCTTCGAGGACGCCTGCCAGGCGCACCTCGCCCGCTGGCGCGGCCGGCCGGTCGGTGCGTTCGGCGAAGTGGCGGCGTTCAGCTTCTATCCCACCAAGAACATGACGACCGGCGAGGGCGGCATGGTCGTCTGTGCCGACGAGGCGGTCGCGCGCAAGGTCCGCCTGCTTCGCAACCAGGGCATGGAACGCCGCTACGAGAACGAGGTAGTCGGCTTCAACACCAGGATGACGGACATGGCCGCGGCCATCGGCCGGGTGCAGCTCGGCCGGGTCCCCGGGTGGACCGCACGCCGACGGGCCAACGCCGCCGTGCTGTCCTCGGAGCTGGCCGTCGAGGCCCCGGGTGTGGCCCTTCCACAGGTGGCGGAGGGTGCCGAGCACGCCTATCACCAGTACACGATCCGTACCGACGACCGCGACGCGATCCAGTCGCGACTGCAGGAGGCCGGAATCGGGACGGGGGTCTACTACCCGATCCCGACCCACCAGCTGCGGTCGTTCGCCAGCAGTGCCGGGTGTGGCGTCGAGCTGCCGGTGACCGAGCAGGTCTGCCGCGAGGTGCTGTCCCTGCCGGTACATCCGGCGCTCTCCCACCCCGACCTCGAACGCATCGTGGCCGCGGTGGCGAAGGCGGTCGCCGGATGAGTGCGTGGCCTGGCCAGCGGCGCGGGATACCCACCCGTGGACGACGGGCACTGGCACGACTCGCGCCCGCACGACGGGGGAGATGACGATGGGAGTGCTACGCGCCGGCCTGGTCGGGCTCGGCATGATGGGCCGGCACCACGCGAGAGTGCTCCGGTCGCTCGAGGGCGTCGAGCTTGTCGCCGTCGCGGACCCGGGTGGCGACCCGCACAAGGTCGCGGGCGGGCTCGATGTGCTACCCGACGTCGAGAAGCTCATCGCCGCGGGCATCGACATCTGCGTACTCGCGATTCCCACCGCGAGCCATGAGGAGGCCGGTCTCGCGCTCGCCGCGGCCGGGGTGCACACGCTCGTCGAGAAGCCGCTGGCCAGTTCGGCGGCGGGTGCTGCCCGGCTCGCCGAGGCGTTCGAGGCGGCCGGCGTGGTCGGCTGCGTCGGTCACGTCGAGCGGTACAACCCTGCGCTGCAGAACCTCCGCGCGCGCCTCGAACACGGCGAGCTCGGCGAGATCTACCAGGTCATCACCCGCCGGCAGGGACCGTTCCCGAACCGCGTCGCCGACGTCGGGGTGGTCAAGGACCTCGCCACCCATGACGTCGACTCGACGGCGTGGGTGACGCAGCTGCCCTACCGTTCGGTGTCGGCGCGCACTGCGCACAAGAGCGGCCGGCAGCACGAGGACCTCGTCGCCGTCGTGGCCCAACTCGCCGACGGCACGGTCGTCAACCACCTCGTCAACTGGCTGTCCCCGATGAAGGAGCGCGTCACCGTCGTGACCGGCGAACGCGGCGCCTTCATCGCCGACACCATCGCAGCGGACCTGACGTTCCACGCCAACGGTGTGCGGCCGCTGGAGTGGGAGACGATGGCCTCGTTTCGTGGGATGACCGAGGGCGACATGATCAGGTACGCGATCGCGAAGCCGGAACCCCTGCGGACCGAGCTCGCCGCCTTCCGCGACGCCGTGCTCGGAGGAGGGGACCCCAACGTCGTCGTCGGCATGCGCGAAGGGCAGGCGATCGTCGAGGTGGCCGAGGCGATCATTCGTTCCGCCGCCGAAGGCCGTACCGTCGACCTCCCCTGAAGCAGCCTCGCCCTCTCGGTCCTCGCTGCTTGCTTGAGGGGCGCCCGCCCTCGTCCAGGGTGCGAGCGAGCAAGTCGGCGATCCCTCAGACGTAGCCCGTCGATCCGTCCGGTCGCACCGGCAGCTTGCGTTCCCAGTGCACGTAGTCGTCGGTCGCCAGCGCGTCCTCGTCGATCTCGACGCCCCAGCCGGGTCGGTCGGGACGGAGTTCGAGATGACCGTCGCGCGGAAGATAGGGGTCCGGACACCAGCGTGTCTCAGGCACCTTGTACTCGAGGATCTTGAAGTTCGGTTGCGCAGCAGCGAAGTGCAGGTTGACGGCGGTGGCCAAGGGTCCCATCGGATTGTGCGGCGCGACGCTGACGTAGTGCGCGTCGGCGATGGTCGCGATCTTCCGCAACTGCAGCAGACCGCCCACGACACACACGTCGGGTTGGATGATGTCGGCCCCTCGCACTTTCAACAGCTCCAGGAACTCGAACGGCGAATAGAGGCACTCGCCCGTGGCGATGGGCGCCTTCAGCTGGCCCCGCAACTGGCCCCACGCGGGAATGTGTTCGGGGCGGATCGGCTCCTCGAAGAACAGCGGATCATACGGCGCCAAGGCGTTTCCCAGCTGGATCGCCTGGTACGGCTCGAAGATCTGTGCGTGCGCGTCGAAGGCGAACTCCCATTCGGTCGGGCTGAGCTCGCGCAACGAAGCGAAGTAGTCCGCCGCCAACCGGCACGTCTCGCCCCAACGTCCCTGGTTCAGGTCGCGCCGATAGGGGCTGAGCTTGAACGCCGTGAACCCGTACTCGGCATTCAGCCGCTGCGTCAGATCACGGCACTCCGCCGGATCAGGCGCAGAGTAGACACCGCAGTAGACGCGCACGCGGTCGCGGGCATGACCGCCGAGGAGCATGTAGACCGGCAGGTCGGCCGCCTTGGCGGAGATGTCCCACAGCGCGTGGTCGAGGGCGGACAACGCCGCCAACCCGAGCGCGCCGGGCGGGAACCGCGACGACTGCAGCAGCCTTCGTACGATGAACTCGATGCGCCGCGGATCGACGCCCCTGATCTGGGCGAACAGGTAGTCGAGCAACGGGACGAGCGCCCAGTCGGGCCCGTGGTTGAAGGCCTCGCCCCATCCGACGATTCCTTCGTCGGTCTCGACCTTCACCAGCAGTCGGGGCCGCTCGCCGACCCGTTGCATGTACGTCTTCACCGCCGTCGTCCGCATCCGCTCACCTTCTCAGCGCGCGACCGCACGGCGGTAGACGTCGTCCACGAGGGTAAGGACGTCAGGGAGAAGGGAGGCACATGAGCGGACCGTCGACTCCGACCTCGCCGACCACGCGGCCGGAGCCGTCCGCGTACTGGTGCGAGCTCGCCTGGATCCCGCCCGGCATCACGCCGACACCGAACGTTCTCGTCCGCGTCGACCGCGACCGGATCGTGGGGGTCGAGCCAGACACCCCAGCGCCGCCCCCCGGAGCGAAGACGCTGCGCGGACTCACGCTGCCCGGTCTCGCGAACGTTCACTCCCATGCGTTCCACCGCGCCCTCCGCGGTCGTACGCACAGAGCGAGCTCCGAAGCGGCCAGCTTCTGGACCTGGCGGACCCAGATGTACGACGTGGCGGACCGGCTCGACCCGGACAGCTACCTCGACCTGGCGACGGCGACATACGCCGAGATGGCGCTCGCCGGCGTCACCTGTGTCGGGGAGTTCCACTACCTGCACCACGACCGACAGGGCAGGTCGTACGCCGAACCCAACGTCATGGCGGACGCCCTCGTCGCCGCGGCGCGCGCCGCCGGGCTGCGGATCGCGCTGCTCGACGCCTGCTACCTGTCGGGCGGGATCGGTCTGCCGCTGGCCGGCGCCCAACGCCGCTTCGGCGATGGCGACGTGGACCGCTGGGCCGACCGGGTGGAGCGGCTCGACCACGCCTACGCGGCCGCGGCGGACGTCGTGATCGGCGCGGCCATCCACTCCGTCCGTGCGGTGCCGAGGGACCAGTTCGCCGGCGTCGTCGGCTGGGCAGCCCAGCGCGAACGTCCGCTGCACGTGCACCTGTCGGAGCAGCGCCGCGAGAACGACGACTGCGTGGCGGCCTACGGCGTCTCCCCCACGAGGTTGCTCTTCGACGCCGGCGCCCTCTCTCCGCGTACGACCGCAGTCCACGCCACCCACCTCGACGGTGACGGCATCGGCCTGCTCGCCGGGACGGGTACGACCATCTGCCTGTGCCCCACCACCGAACGCGACCTGGCCGACGGCATCGCCCCCGCCGCGGCGCTCGACCGCGCCGGCAGCCGGTTGGTACTCGGCACCGACAGCCACGCGGTGATCGACATGTTCGAGGAGGCCCGCGCCCTCGAACACCACGAGCGGCTCGCGTCCGGTCGACGCGGGCACTGGTCGGCCGCCGAGCTTCTCCGCGCCGTCACCGAGTCCGGTCACCACGCGCTCGGTACCGACGACGCCGGTGTCATCAGCGCGGGCGCCCGCGCCGACCTGGTCTGCGTACGACTGGACTCGGTGCGCACCGCGGGCGCGACGCCGGACCAGGCCGCCGACGCCGCGGTGTTCGCGGCGACCTCGAGTGACGTCGACGTCGTCGTCGCGAACGGAGTCCTGGTGGTCGAGGACGGCCGTCACCGCCTGCTGGGCGACGTCGCCGCGCGGCTGGAGCGCACGATCCGCGCGCTGTGAACGGCCCTTCGCGGGGCTCATCTCTGGCGTGGGTACTGGGACGACCGCACAGGGCCCGCACCGCCCGATTTGACCGATTCTGGACCGTGCGCACCGCGGACGTACATGAGGATTTATCCACAGTCCCGGCGTTGCGCACGAATTGGGACTTGTTTTCCACAACCCACCTTCCGGGCGATCCGGAAATTGCTCTAGGCTCCGTCTGTTTCGTCCAGACGACACCCTCGGGGGGTCACACGTGAGATCGCGCCTGGTCGGCGGCCTGGCGGCTCTAGCCACTGTGCTGAGCGGTACGGCAGTGGTTGCCACAGCAGCTCCGGCCAACGCGGGCTCGTTGACGAGTCCCGTGTTCGGAAAGCAGCCCGACGCCATCGTTTCCCAGCGGGGGAACGACGGCACCGTGCGTGTCCTTGAGTCCAAGGGCGGCACCATCGAGCGTCCACAGGGCATCACTGCCAAAGCCGAGCCAGAGGCGGCGGCCGAAGCTCACCTGACGCGTTACGCGAGTGCATTCGGCGTCCAGAGCGAAGAGCTCAGCCTCGCCAAGGCCACCGACCTCGGCGACGGCAGTGCCGTCCGGTTCGACCGTTCCGTGGACGGTATCGACGTCTTCGGTGGCCAGGTGGTCGTCTCGCTCGACAGCCTCAACAATCTCGAGTTCATCGTGGGTGAGACCGGCGGCAAGCCGCAGCGGTCGTTCCCCACGCTTGACCTCTTCGGCGAGAGCAAGCTCGCGAACGCCGCCAAGCAGGTCGTCGCCCGGCGCGAGAAGCTGCGGTCGACCAGCGGCCTCGAGGTCGAGTCCGAGGGCAGGGCGTGGTACGACGGCAAGGTGCTCGGCGTGCCTGACGCCAAGGGCATCGAGCCGGTCTACAGCTACAAGGTGCACAGCGAGAACCTCGACATCTCCTACCAGGTGCTCGTGAACGCCGCCACCCGCAAGACCGAGATCGCATACTCGCTGGTGCAGCACGCCATCAACCGCGTGGTGTGTGACGCGGAGTCGCAGGTCATCGAGGAGTACGCCTGTAACGGCGAGACGGTGCCCTACGCCCGCACCGAGGGCGACGCGTCGTCGGCGGTGGATGACGTCAACAAGGTCTACGACTACTTCCACGACACCTCGGTCCGGTTCTCGAGCTACATCAACACCGACGTGACCCAGCTCATCGGGACCGACTACGGCGACGGGCAGGGTAAGGCCCTCCGCGCCACCGTGCGGGTGTGCACAACCGAGGCGTGCCCTTACGAGAATGCCTTCTGGGATGGCGAGCAGATGGTGTTCGGCGAAGGCGTCACGACCGACGACATCACCGCGCACGAACTCGCGCACGGTGTCACCCAGCAGACGTCGAACCTCGCGTACATCTTCCAGTCGGGGGCCATCAACGAAGGCCTCTCCGACTTCTGGGGCGAGATGGTCGACATCAACAACGGCAGTGACGACGACAACGCCGACACCCGTTGGCAGGTCGGCGAGGGCTCCTCGCTCGGCGTGATCCGCGACATGCAGGACCCCGGATCGCTCGGTCAGCCCGACCGGATGACGTCGCCGGACTTCTTCGACGGCACGTCGTTCGAGGACAACGGTGGCGTCCACTACAACAGCGGTGTCTTCAACAAGGCCATCTACCTGATGACCGACGGCGAGGACTTCAACGGCTACCAGATCCGTGGGCTCGGGCCGGCGAAGACCGCGAAGATCGGCTGGACGCTGCAGAACCTCCTGCCGCCGGGTGCGGACTACAAGGACGTCTTCTACACCCTGCCGCTGTCCTGCCGGAAGAACATCGGTCGGGCCGGTAGCTACATCACCGAGGACGACTGCCAGCAGGTCGACAAGGTCGTCCGGGCGACGGAGATGTACAAGGACCCGTTGCAGGGTTCGGCGCAGAACGTCGACTACTGCGAGGACGGCCTGAAGCACACGCCGTCCTACGTCCAGGGCTTCGAGTCCAAGAACGACGGTTGGACGTTCCAAGGCAACTGGTTCCTCAGCAACGAGGTGGGCTTCTACCGCTACGCCGCGGTCGGTGAGGAAGCGGCGGTGGCCTGGTCACTCGCCGGCGACGACATCTCGCTGACGCAGAGCGTGGCAGTGGAGATACCAGCCGATGCGTTCATCCGGTACGACCACGCCTATCTGCTCGACGACGGTGACGGCGCGGCACTCGAGTACTCCGAGGACAACGGCCTCACCTGGAAGGCCGCGGCTGACCTGCCGAATGTCAACGGTGAGGACGTGCCGGTCGACACACTCGGCGGTGCCGACAGCTTCGCCGGCAACTCGGTGGGCTTCGGCGGTACCCGCTACGACGCCTCCAGCCTGGCTGGGAAGTCGGTGAAGTTCCGGTTCCGCTCGGCGGTGGCGACTGACAACTCCGCCTGGTGGGTCGACAACTTCAAGATCTACAACTGCGGCTGATCCATAGCCGTACGACCAGGGGCCTCGGTCCGCCTCCTCACTGGAGGTGGTCCGGGGCCGTTGGCGTTCGCGGGCTTTTCGCACGGTTCATGACAGGCGTGTGTCGGTTGTCTTGCGGTGTTTTGGCCTGTCTCGGGAGCATGCTTCCGGTACGCACCGTTGGGTAGGCAATGCGCCCGGTCTGCTAATAGGCTCTCGCCGGCACCGTTCTCCGTGACCCCGACCGACGGTTCCGACGATGGGAGTCCCTGTGAGGTACCGACGCGCAGTCGGCGGCCTGGCCGCCCTGGCGACGGTCATCAGCGGAAGTGCACTGGTCGCGCTTGCCGCTCCGTCTTATGCCGGATCGTCGACCGGCCCGGCGTTCCCCGTCGAGCGGTCCGGCGACGGAGTCACCCTGCTCGAGGGAGCCGATGGGGTGGTCCGCGGCCTGTTGGCCGATGACGCCCCTGTCGCGTTACCCCAGGGGATGACCGGGTCGCCGGAGGACGCGGCCCGCACCCACCTCGAACGCTTCGCCGCGAAGATGGGGATCGATGCCGACACGCTCCGGCCGGCGGGCGCGTCGAAGGTGGCCGGCGGAGAGGTGGTTCGGCTGCAGCAGTACATCAACGGACTCCCGGTGGTGGCCGGCGACGTCACGGCGACCCTCGACCACTCGGGCGGACTCGAGGCGCTGCTCGGGGAGACGGTCTCGGGCGTGGTCGAGGCTCCCACCAGTCTGTTCAGCGATGCGCGCGCACGGGTGGTCGCGCGGGAGTACGTCGCAGACAAGGCCGATGTCCCCGCTCTCGGCCTGCGCGTGGAGGACCAGGGCGACTGGATCTACAACCCCAGACTGCTCGGCGCGCCGGGGCCCGCGGTCAACCGCGAGACGCAGAAGTTGCATGTGTCGAGCCGCGACGGCCTGATCGACTACACCATCTTCGTCGACCCGGGTTTCGAGTCGGTCGCCCTCGCCTACAGCAACAATCACGAGGCGGTCAACCGCAAGGTCTGCGACCTGGACAACCGCGACGTGGGCGTGCCCGAGAGTGCGGCCTGTGACGACGTGACGGTCGCGTACTCCCGCCTGGAAGGTCAGGGGCCCTCCGGCATCGCCGACGTCGACACGGTCTATGACAACCTCGGCGAGACGGCCGAGCAGTACTCCAGGCTGGCCGGCCTCGACGTCTCAGCCCTGGTCGGTGGCGAGGACAGGAGCCTCCGGGCGACCACCCGCGTCTGCGCCACCGGCTACCAGGAGGGGTGTCCGCTGGCCAACGCGTTCTGGAGCGACACCCTGCAACAGTTGGTCTACGGCGACGGCGTGACCGGCCTCGACGTCACCGCACACGAACTCGCCCACGGGGTGACCGCGCACACGTCGCAGCTCTACTACGTCTACCAGTCGGGCGCGATCAACGAGTCGATGTCCGACGTCTTCGGCAACCTGATCGACCTCGCGGTCAACCCGGAGAAGCAGGGCAGCGCTGAGGCCTGGTTCATCGGTGAGGACAGCCGGCCGGCCGCTGCGTCGATGCCGGTTCCGCTGCGGAGCATGGCGGACCCGACGGCGACCAAGAGCCCCGACCGGTTGACGTCCTCGCTGTGGGACGCCGACCCGGACCATCAGGACTTCGGCGGGGTGCACAGCAACAGCGGTCCGGGCAACAAGGCCGCCTATCTGATTGCCCAGGGCGACAGGTTCAACGGCTATGACGTCCGCGGACTGGGCCTGGACAAGACGTTCACGATCTACTGGACGGCGCAGCGGATCCTCACCTCCGGCGCGGACTACAAGGAGTTGTTCCACGTCCTGCCGTTGTCGTGCCAGAAGAACATCGGCAAACCCGGCACCGGGATCACCGAGGACGACTGCGCACAGGTCGACAAGGCCGTACGCGCCACCGAGATGCACATGGACGCGGCCGAGTCCGCTCCGGTCGCGGCGGCGTACTGCCCGGCCGGCGAGCAGGTCGAGGCGTCCTACACCCAGGCGTTCGACGCTCCGCCCGTCGACTGGGACGTCGACAGCGAGGGCTCGGGCCTGAGCGTGGCCGACTTCGGGTTCGCCAACGTCAACCGCGGCGCCGACGCTCTGCTTCTGTCCACCACGGAGGGCGAGATCGAGGAGACGTCGGTCACCTCGGAGCCGGTCCCGGTTCCGGCGGGCGGTCGGCTCCGCCTCGACTACTCGACCCTCTTCGGTCTGTACGCACCTGTCGACGGACCCACCGCCAGGCTGGAGTACTCCACCGACGGCCTGCTCTGGCTTCCGGCGCAGTCGCTCGCGGGGTCACGGAACGGCGGCCCGTGGAGCGGCCACTCCTACGGTTGGTCGTCGGCGAGATACGACCTGTCGTCGCTGGCGGGACACCACGTGCGGTTCCGGATCAGCGTGGAGGGGACGACGGGGGACGACAACAACCCGTCGTCGGTCCTCAACGTCGACAACGTGAAGGTCTACACCTGCAGGTAGCCGCCCACGGTTCCCGGTCAATGCTCAGCCCGCCCCGCCCCGCCCCGCCCCGCTCCGCGCCCCGCTCCGGCCGTGATCATGATCGTGATCATGAAGGATTTCGGGGCCTATGGGCCGATTCTCCTTCATGATCATGCGGGCCGTGACCGGTCCGTACGGGTCCTCGGCCCGCACCGGTGATCGGCCCGCACCGGTGATCGGCCCGCGCTGTGATCGGCCCGCGCTGTGATCGGCCCGCCACCAGAGCTACGGTCATCCGCACCTCGATGGCGGTCAGGTTTGCCCCTCTTCGTACCGCTAAAGGATCCTGCTGCCGAACTGCGCATCGAACCTGAGTCACACCGACTCAGGTCTATTGACAGATCTCGGTGCCCCCTGCAGGATTGAGCGCAGATGACTCAAGGCTGGCCCGGGTACTGAAGCGGCGCCGTCACCCGGTCGGCCTGCCACGCGTAGGTGTCGCCGCCGGCCCGTGCAGGTGCCGGTGATCGAGGAAAGGTTGCAACACGATGGCTCGTGCGGTGGGTATTGATCTTGGTACGACGAACTCTGTGGTTGCCGTCCTGGAGGGCGGAGAGCCGACGGTTGTGACCAACGCCGAGGGCTCGCGCACGACGCCGTCGGTGGTGGCGTTCGCGAAGTCCGGTGAGGTCCTGGTCGGTGAGGTCGCCAAGCGGCAGGCCGTGACGAACGTCGACCGGACGATCCGGTCGGTGAAGCGGCACATGGGCACGACGTGGAAGACGGAGATCGATGGCAAGTCGTTCTCGCCTCAGCAGATCTCGGCGTTCGTCCTGCAGAAGCTGAAGCGTGACGCGGAGGCCTACCTGGGGGAGGCCGTCACCGACGCGGTGATCACGGTGCCGGCGTACTTCTCCGATGCGCAGCGGCAGGCGACGAAGGAGGCCGGGGAGATCGCGGGACTGAACGTCCAGCGGATCATCAACGAGCCGACCGCGGCCGCGCTGGCCTATGGCCTGGACAAGGAGTCCGACCAGACGATTCTCGTCTTCGACCTCGGTGGCGGCACGTTCGACGTGTCGTTGCTGGAGATCGGCGAGGGTGTCTTCGAGGTGAAGGCGACCAGTGGCGACAACCACCTGGGCGGTGACGACTGGGACGCGAAGATCGTCGACTGGCTGGTGACCCAGTTCAAGAACAAGCAGGGCATCGACCTCGGTGCCGACAAGATCGCCAAGCAGCGGCTCACCGAGGCGGCCGAGAAGGCGAAGATCGAGCTGTCGAGCGCGTCAGAGACCCAGATCAACCTGCCCTACATCACCTTGGGTGAATCGGGCCCCCTGCACCTGGACGAGAAACTGACCCGGGCCGAGTTCCAGCGCCTGACCGCTGACCTGCTCGAGCGCTGCCGTCGCCCGTTCCAGCAGGTGCTGAAGGACGCGTCGATCGACATCGCCAAGATCGACCACGTGATCCTGGTCGGTGGCTCGACCCGCATGCCGGCCGTCGCCGACCTGGTGAAGGACCTGCTCGGCGGCAAGGAGCCACACAAGGGTGTCAACCCCGACGAGGTCGTCGCCGTCGGCGCGTCGCTGCAGTCGGGCGTACTCAAGGGTGAGGTCAAAGATGTCCTGCTGCTCGACGTCACCCCGCTCTCGCTCGGCATCGCCACGAAGGGCGGTGTCTTCACGAAGATCATCGAACGCAACACGACGATCCCGACCAAGCGGTCAGAGGTGTTCACGACGGCGGAGGACAACCAGCCGTCGGTGATGATCGAGGTCTTCCAGGGCGAGCGCGAGATGGCCCGTGACAACAAGTCGCTCGGCAACTTCGAGCTGACCGGGCTGCCGCCTGCGCCGCGTAATGTCCCGCAGATCGAGGTCGGCTTCGACATCGACGCCAACGGCATCGTGCACGTGTCGGCGAAGGACCTCGGCACCGGACGCGAGCAGAAGATGACCGTCACCGGTGGTTCTGCGCTGCCGAAGGACGACATCGATCGGATGGTCCGCGACGCCGAGCAGTACGCCGAGGAGGACCGCAAGCGCCGCGAGGCAGCCGAGTTGCGGAACCAGGCGGACTCAGCGGTCTACCAGACCGAGAAGTTCATCGCCGACAACCCCGACACGGTCCCGGCCGACGCCAAGGAAGAGGTCGAGCGGGACGCTGCCGAACTGAAGAAGGCTCTGGAGGGCGACGACAACGACGCCATCAAGGCGGCGTTCGACAAGCTGTCGGAGTCGCGCAACAAGATGGGCGCCGCGATGTACGCCTCGGCGCAGCAGTCCCAGACCGCTGACGCCGGTGCGACGACGGGCGAGTCGGGCGAGGGCGGCGCTCAGACCGAGGACGACGACGTCGTTGACGCCGAGATCGTGGACGACGAGAAGTCTGGTGGCGAAGGGCAGGGCGGTCAGAAGTGAGTCCAGCCGAGGAGAACGAGGAAGGCCCCGTGATCCGCGACCGGCGACGCATCGACCCGGAGACCGGTGAGGTCCGGGAGGCGGCCCGGCCCAAGTCGTCGACCCGGGCGCCGGGCGCGCATCGCCGGGAGGACGTCGACGAGGCCGAAGTGGCTGAGGAGGCTGCCACGCCGGCGGAAGCGGCGGGCGAGGCCGCAGAGCCGATCGCCCAGCTGAAGGCCGCGCTGGCCGATCGCACCAACGACATCAAGCGGGTGCAGGCGGAGTACCTCAACTACAAGCGCCGGGTCGAGCGTGACCGCGAGGCAGTGCGCGAGCTCGCCGTGGGAGGCGTGCTGTCGGAGCTGCTCCCGGTCGTGGACGACATCGGTCGCGCCAGAGAGCACGGCGAGCTCGAAGGTGGGTTCAAGGCGGTGGCGGAGGCGCTCGAGTCCATCCTCACCAAGCTGGGCCTGGTGGCCTTCGGCGAGCCGGGCGATCCGTTCGACCCGAGGATCCACGAGGCGCTCATGCACTCGTACGCCGACGATGTGGACGGCCCGACCTGCTCGTCGATCCTCCAGCCCGGCTACCGCATGGGCGAACGCATCCTGCGGCCGGCCCGGGTCGCGGTCGCCGAACCCACGGCCGGGCTGCCCGCACAGCAGGTCGACGGTGACGGTGCGGCCGGCCCCGACGACCTCGACGGTCCGGGCGGCCCCGGCGGTGCCGACGGCGCGTCCCCAGCATCGGACGACGTGTAGCCAGAAGGGGGTGAGGAGCACCGATGGGCACCAAAGAGTGGCTGGAGAAGGACTTCTACAAGGTGCTCGGCGTCCCCAAGGATGCGTCGGCCGATGACATCAAGAAGGCCTACCGCAAGCTTGCCCGGCAGAACCACCCGGACGCCAACAAGGGCGACCCGAAGGCCGAGGAACGCTTCAAGGAGGTGTCCGAGGCCTATTCGGTGCTGTCCGACCCGACCCGCCGCAAGGAGTACGACGAGGCGCGGTCGTTGTTCGGCGGCGCCGGCGGCTACCGGTTCCCGGGCGGGCCGGGCGGCGGCCAGACCGGGAGCGGGTTCCCGTTCGACCTGGGCGACATCTTCACCCAGCAGGGCGGCCGCCAGACCGGCGGCCTCGGTGACCTGCTCGGCGGCATCTTCACCGGTGGGCGGACCCGCACCCCGCCTCCCGGCACGCGGGCCCGCCGGGGTGCAGACGTCGAGACCGAGGCGACGATCGGCTTCCGGGACGCGGTCGACGGCGTGACCGTGCCGCTGCGGATGACCAGTGACAGTCCGTGCCCGGCATGCTCGGGCACCGGCGCCAAGGCTGGCACGGTGCCGCGCGTCTGCCCCGACTGTGAGGGTGTCGGCATGCGGGCCACCACCCAGGGTGGCCGGTTGGCGATGAGTGAGCCCTGCCGGAGTTGTCGGGGCCGCGGGCTGGTCGTCGACGAGCCGTGCCCGACCTGCCACGGCTCCGGCCGCGGCACGTCGTCGCGCACCATGCAGGTGCGCATCCCGGCAGGAGTTCGCGACGGTCAGCGGATCCGGTTGCGCGGCAAAGGTGCGGCCGGTGAGCGTGGCGGCCCCGCAGGCGACCTCTACGTCACGGTGCACGTGCAGGCGCACGAGCGGTTCGGGCGGCGTGGCGAGCATCTCACGATCACGGTGCCGATCACGTTCCCCGAGGCGGCCCTGGGTGGCGAGATCACGGTTCCCACCCTCGCTGGCCCGCCGGTGACCTTGAAGGTTCCACCCGGCACTCCCAACGGCCGCACCTTCCGCGTCCGGGGCAGGGGCACGGCGCGCCGTGACGGCACTAAGGGCGATCTTCTCGTGACCGTCGAGGTGCTCGTCCCCGACCATCTCGACGACGACGCGAAGGCAGCGCTCGACGCCTACCGCAGGGCGACCGGCGTCGACGGCGCACGGCAGGACCTCTTCGACGGTAAGGGAGGCGCCTCATGACCGACCGGAACACGCGGTCCCGGATGCCGTTCGACATCACGATGGACGCCGACACGCCGGCGTACGTGATCAGCGTCGCCGCCCAGCTGACGGGCCTGCATCCACAGACCCTCCGGACGTACGACCGGATCGGACTGGTGACGCCGGGGCGGGCCGTCGGCGGGGGTAGGCGCTACTCGATGCGCGACATCGAGACGCTTCGCCACGTCGCGCAGCTCACCGCGTCAGGCATCGGGCTGGAGGGCGTCAAGCGGATCCTCGAGCTGGAGACCCAGGTCGAGCTGCTGAGCACGCGGGTCGTGGAACTCGAAGACGCTCTCGAGGATGCCCGCACGATGTTCGAGCGCGCCGCCGAGCAGGCGGCGTTCCTGCCGGAACTGATGCCGCAGACGAGCCAGGCGGTCGTGGTCTGGACCGGCCATTCGGGCCGCCGCCGTCGGGGCGGATCGGGGACCCGATGACCAGCCACCAGCGACGTCACCACCGACGTTCGACCCGACGTCGCCACCGACCTTCCGGCCGGCACGCGTTCCGGCCATCCAGGTAGGGAAGAACGAACGAAACATGGACGCACAGAAGCTGACCACCAAGAGCCAGGACGCCCTTTCGGCGGCCGTCCGGCAGGCGGCCAACGCCGGTAATCCGGCGGTCGAACCGGTCCACCTGCTCATCGCGCTCCTGGCCGACCCGGAAGGCACGGCCGGCGCGCTCCTCGACGCGGTGGGCGCCGACCGCGTGGCGGTGCAGAAGGCGGTGGCCGAGGCAGCCGAGCGGCTGCCGGCCGCGAGTGGGTCGACCGTGCAGGCGCCCGGCCTGGCCCGCCCGCTCTACCAGGTCCTCCAGGTCGCGCAGGACCAGGCGACCGAGCTCGGCGACGAGTACGTCTCGACCGAGCACCTGCTGGTCGGCCTCGCGACGGTCGCGAGCGGCGCGAAGGACGTGCTCGTGAAGGCCGGTGCCACCACTGACGGTCTGCTCGCGGCGTTCTCGCAGGTACGCGGGTCCGCCAGGGTCACCTCGCCCGATCCCGAGGGGACGTACAAGGCGCTCGCGAAGTATTCCGTCGACCTCACCGACCGTGCCCGGGAGGGCAAGCTCGACCCGGTGATCGGCCGCGACGCCGAGATCCGCCGGGTCGTTCAGGTCCTGTCCCGGCGGACGAAGAACAACCCGGTGTTGATCGGCGAGCCCGGGGTCGGCAAGACGGCTGTCGTCGAAGGGTTGGCGCAGCGGATCGTCGCCGGTGACGTGCCGGAGTCGCTGAAGGGCCGGCGCCTGGTCAACCTCGACCTCAGTTCGATGGTGGCGGGAGCGAAGTACCGCGGCGAGTTCGAGGAACGCCTCAAGGCCGTGCTCGCCGAGATCAAGGAGTCCGACGGGCAGATCATCACGTTCATCGACGAGCTGCACACGGTCGTGGGCGCCGGTGCGACCGGAGACAGCTCGATGGACGCCGGCAACATGCTCAAGCCGATGCTGGCCCGCGGCGAGCTGCGGATGATCGGCGCCACGACGCTGGACGAGTACCGCGAGCGGATCGAGAAGGATCCCGCGCTCGAACGGCGCTTCCAGCAGGTGTTCGTGGGCGAGCCGTCCGTCGAGGACAGCATCGCCATCCTGCGCGGTCTGAAGGAACGCTACGAGGCGCACCACAAGGTGCAGATCGCCGACAGTGCCCTGGTCGCCGCAGCCGCGCTGTCCAACCGTTACATCACGGGGCGCAAGCTGCCCGACAAGGCGATCGACTTGGTGGACGAGTCGGCCAGCCGGCTCCGGATGGAGATCGACTCGAGTCCGGTGGAGATCGACGAACTCCGCCGCCAGGTCGACCGGATGAAGATGGAGGAGCTCGCGCTCGCCAAGGAGGACGACGTAGCGAGCCAGGAGCGGCTGGCGAAGCTCCGGGCGGAGCTGGCCGACCGCGAGGAGTCCCTGCGTGGCCTCGAGGCCCGGTGGGAGAAGGAGAAGTCCGGACTCAACCGGGTCGGTGAGGTCAAGCAGCGCCTCGACGACCTGCGCGGCCAGGCTGAGCGCGCTCAGCGCGAGGGCAATCTCGAGGCCGCCTCCCGGATCCTCTACGCCGAGATCCCGGAGCTGGAGAAGGAGCTCGCGGCCGCCGCCGAGGTCCAGGTGGCCGAGCCCGCCGCGCTGCCGGAGGCTGCACCGATGGTGCGCGAGGAGGTCGGCCCCGACGAGGTGGCCGAGGTCGTCTCGAGTTGGACCGGCATCCCCACCGGACGCCTGCTGGAGGGCGAGACCGGCAAGTTGCTCCGGATGGAGGAGGAGCTCGGCCGCCGGCTGGTCGGTCAGCGCAAGGCCGTCGCCGCGGTGTCCGACGCCGTACGCCGGGCCCGAGCGGGGATCTCCGACCCGGACCGGCCCACGGGGTCGTTCCTGTTCCTCGGGCCGACCGGGGTGGGCAAGACGGAGCTGGCGAAGGCGCTCGCGGAGTTCCTCTTCGACGACGAGCGCGCGATGGTACGCATCGACATGAGCGAGTACTCCGAGAAGCACTCGGTGGCCCGTCTGGTCGGCGCGCCGCCGGGCTACGTCGGCTACGAGGAGGGTGGGCAGCTCACCGAGGCGGTCCGTCGTCGTCCGTACTCCGTGATCCTGCTCGACGAGGTGGAGAAGGCACACCCGGAGATCTTCGACGTCCTTCTCCAGGTGCTCGACGACGGCCGAATGACCGACGGGCAGGGCCGCACGGTCGACTTCCGCAACGTGCTCCTGATCCTCACCAGCAACTCCGGCTCCCAGTACCTCGCCGATCCGTCGCTGGACGAGGACAAGAAGCGGGACCTGGTGATGAACGTCGTCCGGGCGTCGTTCAAGCCGGAGTTCCTCAACCGGCTCGACGAGATCGTGCTCTTCGACCCGCTGGGCACCGAGGAGCTCACGCGGATCGTCGATCTCCAGGTCGCGGCGTTGGCGAGGCGCCTGGGCGAACGCCGGATCACCCTCGACGTCACCGAGGGCGCGAAGGAGTGGCTGGCCATCACCGGCTATGACCCGGTGTACGGCGCCCGACCACTGCGGCGGCTCGTCCAGTCGGCGATCGGTGACGGACTGGCCCGCCAGATCCTGTCCGGTGAGGTCCGCGACGGTGACCACGTGCTGGTCGACGTCAACGACGCCAACGACTCACTCGAGCTCCGCGCGGCTGGTGCGGCTGCGGCGCAGACATGAAGTTCAAGACGCGAAGAAAGGTTTGAGCACCATGGCCCGTGCGGTCGGAATTGACCTTGGTACGACGAACTCGGTGGTGGCGGTCCTCGAAGGCGGTGAACCGACCGTCCTCACCAATGCGGAGGGCTCGCGCACGACGCCGTCGGTGGTGGCCTTCGCCAAGAGTGGTGAGGTGCTCACCGGCGAGGTCGCCAAGCGGCAGGCGGTGACCAACGTCGACCGGACGATCCGGTCGGTGAAGCGGCACATGGGCACCGACTGGTCGACGAAGATCGACGACAAGTCGTTCACGTCCCAACAGATCTCGGCGTTCGTCCTGCAGAAGCTGAAGCGTGACGCGGAGGCCTACCTCGGTGAGACGATCACCGACGCGGTGATCACGGTGCCGGCGTACTTCTCCGATGCGCAGCGGCAGGCGACGAAGGAGGCCGGGGAGATCGCGGGACTGAACGTCCAGCGGATCATCAACGAGCCGACCGCGGCCGCGCTGGCCTATGGCCTGGACAAGGAGTCCGACCAGACGATTCTCGTCTTCGACCTCGGTGGGGGGACCTTCGACGTCTCGCTCCTGGACATCGGCGAGGGTGTGTTCGAGGTGAAGGCGACCAGTGGCGACAACCACCTGGGCGGTGATGACTGGGACGCGAAGATCGTCGAGTGGCTGGTGACGCAGTTCAAGAACAAGCAGGGCATCGACCTCGGTGCCGACAAGATCGCGACCCAGCGGCTCACCGAGGCGGCCGAGAAGGCGAAGATCGAGCTGTCGTCGGCGTCGGAGACGAACATCAACCTTCCGTACGTCACCTTGGGTGATTCCGGACCGCTACACCTGGACGAGAAGCTGACCCGGGCCGAGTTCCAGCGCCTGACGGCCGACCTGCTCGAGCGGTGCCGTCGTCCGTTCCAGCAGGTGTTGAAGGACGCGTCGATCGACGTCGCCAAGATCGAGCACGTGATCCTGGTGGGCGGCTCGACCCGGATGCCTGCCGTCGCCGAGCTGGTCCGCGAACTCACCGGCGGCAAGGAGGCGCACAAGGGCGTCAACCCCGACGAGGTGGTGGCGGTCGGCGCCAGCCTGCAGGCCGGGGTTCTCGGCGGCGAGGTCAAGGACGTCCTGCTCCTCGACGTCACTCCGCTCTCGCTCGGTATTGCGACCGGGCAGACCGCCGCGCGCGGTGGCGTGTTCACGAAGCTGATCGAACGCAACACGACCATTCCGACGAAGCGGTCGGAGATCTTCACCACCGCGTCGGACAACCAGCCGTCCGTCCTCATCGAGGTCTACCAGGGCGAGCGGGCGATGGCGGCGGACAACAAGTCGCTCGGCAACTTCGAGTTGACAGGTCTGCCGCCGGCGCCTCGGGCGGTGCCGAAGATCGAGGTGACGTTCGACATCGACGCCAACGGCATCGTGCACGTGTCGGCGAAGGACCTCGGCACGGGTCGTGAGCAGAAGATGACCGTCACGGGCGGATCTGCGTTGCCGAAGGACGACATCGACCGGATGGTCCGCGACGCCGAGCAGTACGCCGAGGAGGACCGCAAGCGGCGTGAAGCCGCGGAGCTGCGCAACCAGGCGGACACGCTCGTCTACCAGACCGAGACGTTCCTCGGTGAGAACGCCGACAGCGTCCCCGCGGACGTCAAGTCGGAGGTGGAGCGGGACATCGCCGAGGTGAAGAAGGCGCTGGAGGGCGACGACCACGACACTCTGAAGGCCGCGTTCGACAAGCTCTCGGCGTCCCGCACCAAGATCGGTGAGGCGATGTACGCCGCGGCACAGCAGTCGCAGGCCCAGGAACAAGCGGCCGACGGCGGGGCGTCCGGCTCGGGTCCCGACGGCTCGGCGACTGCCGACTCGGATGCGGGCGACGACGATGTGGTCGAGGCGGAGGTCGTCGACGATGACCAGCCCGATGGCCAGGCTGGCGACCAGAAGCCGTCCTGAGCTTCACGACCAGCTGCGTGGGAGGTTCGTCTGCCGAGAAGCCGACGAACCTCCCACCTGTTCCGCGCAAACACTTCCGTCGCGACGGTGCACCCCGGCGGGTCACTGGAGGCCCTCCCCGGCCCCACTGGCGAGACCCGCTCTGGCGCCACTGGCGACCCGCTCGGGTCACCACAGGTCGAGCATCTCCACGACCACCGGTGCGCTCGGCATCTCCGGTGACGCCACTCCGCTGAGCAGGTGAGCCGGCAGCGGCAGGTCCGTTCGGCTGCGTACCATCCGCTTCCACCGCGCGACGTCCTCCAGTGACTCGCGGACGCGGCTGCCGACCCGCCCCACGAGTCGGCCCGCCGCCTCCAGCTGCTCCACGCCCAGGCCTCCGGCGAGCAGGCGAGCAGCGGTGACGGTGCCCACGCCGCGTACTCCACGGATCCCGTCGGCAGGATCGCCGACAAGGCTCGCGCGGTCGCACCACTGCGCGGGCGTGACTCCGAACCGGACTTCGATCTCCTTGCGGTCGACGACTCGCTGCCCCGGTCGTCGGACGGTGTTGAGGATCCGCGTCCGTTCGTCGACCAACTGGTAGAAGTCGCGGTCCATGGACATGATCCAGACCTTGCGCCGCGGCGTCTGCCTCCTGCATCGCTGGACCGCGCTGGCGATCACGTCGTCCGCCTCGGCCGTGTCGATGCAGACGTGTCGTAGGTCGATCGCGTCCAGGCCGCGTACGACGTCGACGAGGGCCCTGATCGGTGCCATGGCCTCGACACCAGTCGCCCGGTGCGCCTTGTACGCGGGGTCGATCGCGGAGCGATCAGCCCAGGCGTTCTCCCCGTCGAAGGCCACCACGACCTCCGGCAGCGCGGGAAGCTCGCGGATCGCCACGCGCAACAACGCGAAGAATCCGAACACTCCGGTCAGGTCACGTGACTTGTCCCTACTCCTGATCCGTGCTGGGAAGCCGAACCAGGCCCGCCACAGCAGGTTGTGACCATCGACGAGAAGCAGTGGTACGTCGGACATGTGGGCAGCCACCAGCCTCACGCTCGTTGGCCGCTGAGCGTGCGGGCGGGTGGGCCGGCTCAGGAAAGAGCGCGACTGGCCCCAGGGACCCACGATGCTAGGAGCTGGCATGGGCACGGGCGCGACCGACGCGCCGTGGCGAGGTGATCGGCGGCGGACATCCCCGAGCGCCGTGACAGGCGTGGGGCGCGCCCGACAGCGAACCTCCGGGCACCGAACGCCGCTCCACAGCCGGTGCTCTCACCCCGGTACGAACCGGTCCGTGGAGGGCCTGACCGCGCCCCCGGTGGGGCCGATTTGACTCTGCTTGGCGGTGTACGTATGGTTCTACTCGCCTCGCAACGGAGTGCGGGACGCCGAAGGGCGGCCGATCCAGCGGGGAACTCCAGCTGAGACCACGCTTGGGCGGCTACGTGCGTGCACGTCGCTGACCCGGTGCGGTGAGCTGGGGCCCATCCGAGTTACGTAGGGCTTGTTTAGCGTGACCTCAGGTGGGTAGTGTTGTGTAGTTCAGCCACGGAGTGGGTAGTCGTGGCGGCCTGATCTTTGAGAACTCAACAGCGTGCCGATAGTCGATGGTTTTGTGTTGTTTTGGCTCATGGCGCATTTTGTGTGTTGTGGGTTTGTGTTTTTTTGGGGCCTGTTTTGGGCTTTCTGTTGGTTT